>NZ_BAABLK010000037.1:0-189140 GCF_039544305.1 Paeniglutamicibacter antarcticus | reverse complement strand
ACTTGTGCGGTTCCTCCCAGAGCAACTCATCGATCATCTTGCGGTTTTCCGTCCGCAGGTGGCGGATGCCGCTGACTATCACCCGGGTCTGCGCCTTGGTCAGGATCCCGTCGCGCAATCCCTGAAGAGTTTGGGGTAGGTCCTCGATGAGGATCCGGGAGTAGTTCACGAATTCGACACCGCGTCGAGGGGAGAGGTGCAAGGCCAGCGCCACATCGCCACGAATACCCCAAGTGGGGTTCTTCTCACGGATTCCGCGGGCCACCCGGTCACTTGAGACTTCATTCTCGAAGGCGACCACTTGGTCCGATTGCTTGGCGCTGGCCGAGCATTTCAACGCCTCAAGTGCGCCAAGGGTTTCGATGGCTGCGTAGGGATCAAGCTGCACCGCCGACGAGTTCAGGACTTGGGCGAGGATCCTCAGCCCGGCAACGCCGCTATGGGCGATGTGCTCGGACACCATGGAATCCATGTCCACCCCGTGCTCCACAAGAGCCGCGTAGGACAGGTCCTGGGTATCAACGCCGGAAGTGTTGAGGCCAGTTGCACTGCTTGATGACGTCTTTGCCATACCCCAATTATAGTAGACATGAACGACACTTTGGAGTTATCCACAATAGTATTCGAATTTAAATTCGAATATACTTCGTGTGGTGGCTTCCAGTGTGTAGATGTCACTCTCAGTTCAGCGCCGCTGGACCAAATCCATTGTCTAGTCCAATCGTGCTTTTCACATCGAGCCTCGGGTGCGTGCGCCAGCAGATCAGCGATGGCTGTGGACCCGGAGATGCTTGCGGCCAACGGCGAACGCTCTTCGGCCCGGGACGTTCCCCCTGATCGCAGCGCACAGAGCGCATCTCCCAAACAAGTGGCCCGGAATGCCCATCATCCGAAACGCCTCCCTGCATTCCTGGGTCGCCACCACAACGAGGCTTTGGCCAAGAACCGGTGCCAACGACCGGGGTCAACGATACGAGACGACGATTATCCGGGGGGGCACACTGGGCATCAAGCCAGGGGCAGATCAGTGGAAGAAGTCTCTTCCCGCGTGCAGTTGCTTCTCTGTGGCCTGTCGCGCGCATCGCAAGCTTCTTGAGCGTTGACACCGCGGAAGGCAATCGAGGCTCTCCCGTGTCACCGGAAATGTGCACGATCTACGCCACTTCAACAGGCTGCACCGTGAACGACCTGCCATCGCGGCCGCGGAGCTCGATGGCGGAACCCCGTTGAGCCCGGCTGTCGAATGGTACCCGCACGCTAAGAAAATACGTCTGCGCCGGCTGCAAGACGAAGTCGCAAGATTCGTCTGGCAACCGGCAAGCGCCGCTATTCGCGCCTAGAAAGTGCTGGCGTCAATGACGAACCTATAGCGGACATCGGAGGCCAACACCCGTTCGTAGGCCTCATTGATCTTGCTGGCCGCGATCACTTCGATCTCGGAGCCGATCCCGCGCTCAGCACAGAAATCGAGCATCTGCTGCGTTTCGCGAATGCCACCGATCATGGATCCGGCGAAGGTCCGCCGTGCCCCGATCAGGGAAGATGCCTGCACCGGCAGGGGCTCGGCGGGAGCACCGACACTGACCAACGTACCGTCGAGACCGAGGAGCTGCAGGTAGGCGTTGATATCGAGGGACGCGCTGACGGTGTTGATGATGAGGTCGAAGCTGCCGGCAAGCTCGGAGAACGTGGCTTCATCGCTGGTTGCGTAGTAATGGTCCGCACCTAAGCGCAGGCCGTCTTCCTGCTTCTTGAGGGACTGGGAGAGTACCGTCACCGTGGCTCCCATGGCGCAGGCGATCTTCACCGCCATGTGGCCGAGCCCGCCCAAGCCAACGATGGCAACGTTCTTGCCGGGACCGGCACCCCACCGGCGCAGCGGTGAGAATGTGGTGATTCCGGCACACAGCAAAGGTGCTGCGACATCGAGCTCAAGGGCATCGGGGATGCGTAGCACGAAGTCTTCGGTCACCACGATGTGGGTTGAATAGCCGCCCTGCGTCATGGTCCCGTCGCGATCAATGGCCCCATAGGTTCCGGTGTTCCCGCGCAAGCAGTATTGCTCCTCCCCGGCTTGGCAGTTGGCGCACTGTCCGCAGGAGTTGACCATGCAGCCCACGCCTACCCGGTCGCCCACAGCATGGCGAGTGACTGCAGAGCCGACCTTGGTCACGATTCCGGCAATCTCGTGGCCGGGTGCCAACGGGTAGCTCACTTGGCCCCAGTCGCCGCGGACCGTGTGGATATCAGAGTGGCAAATACCGGAGTACTTGATTTCGATCAGGACATCGCTAGCTCCGACATCCCGACGTTCGATAGTGATCGGCACCAGATCTTCGGTGGCGGACGGTGCGGCATAGGCCGTAACTCTAGACATTCTCTACTCCTGTTGGGCATGCACTGAATGGATTCCGGTGGCACCATTGGTGCAACGGATCCTTGGCCCTGAGAATTCCTTCGTCGGTCGATTCGGCGCTTGCGGCCCAGCATGGACAGACCCCAGGCCGCTGCCGGGTCATCGACCCGCACGTGCACTCCGGGGGTTCGGGCCCTGGGTCAAACCAGTCTGCCCCCCCCCAAGATCACTGCGATCGCACTCAAGACAGCAACGGGCTAGGACCGGACTGACCGTGTTGCCGCACTTCGGCTACCTCGTCCCCGAGTGACTCTCGTTCCATGCGCATGCAGTATTCCAATCTCATTCTCCAGCCCGTCGTCCATTGCCAGTCACGTGGAACGCTTAGACCGGGCTTGTGGCTGGGGGCATGCCGGGCACAACTCGATTGACGTGCCTCAAGCTACAGACGTGAGCGGTGAAATCCATCGAGGCAACGGCACCTGTTTTCAGGGTGTAGGGATCTTGGATGCTCGGCAGATGAAGCTTCAATCCCCAGGCCGGATGGCACATTGAGATTTTAGCTTGTGCACAAATAACATGTGTGCAAGGATTATAGAATGAACGTCGAGCGAAGCTCCCCGGAGCCAGGACCCGACCCTCTCGAACAGATGGTCTGTTTCGCGCTTTATGCCGCTTCGCGGGCAACAAACCGCCACTACGTCGCACTGCTGAAGCCTTGGGGATTGACCTACCCTCAGTATCTGGTGCTGGTCTTGTTGTGGTCGCACCATAGCTTGGCCGTCAAGGAAGTCGCCGAGCACCTGAAGTTGGATTCCGGCACAACATCACCGTTGATCCGACGGCTTGAGTCCCGGGGCTTCCTCACACGGGAGCGCTCAATTGACGATGAACGCACGGTGATTGTCTCGCTGACCGCCTCCGGGGCCGCGTTGCGGGAAGAACTTGCTCACATCCCTGGATGCGTTGCCGAAGCCACCCAGCTCACGGCGTCGGACGGGGAATCCGCGCTCATGTTGCTGCATGGCGTAGCGAAAAATCTCATCACCGCATCGACTGACGCGGAGAACACAATAAAAGGACGAAATCCATGAACCCCCTGTACACGGCCGAAGCGCTCTCCACCGGCGCGGGACGCAATGGCCATGTCACCACCACGTCCGGCACCATAAGCCTCGATCTGGCGACCCCCAAAGCAATGGGCGGATCCGGGGGCGGCGCCAACCCCGAAGAACTTTTCGCCGCCGGCTATGCAGCATGCTTCCACTCGGCATTGCAGATGGTAGCCCGGAGCCAAAAGGCCACCCTCACCGACACCTCTGTCGGCAGCCTGGTACACGTCCTGCCCAACGGGGACGGCGGCTTTGTCCTCGCGGTCACCCTCGAGGTCGTTATCCCCGAGATGGCGCACGAGCAGGCTCAGGCCTTGGCCGAGGCGGCCCACAAGGTCTGCCCCTATTCCAACGCAACCCGCGGCAATATCGAAGTCACCATCAACGTCACCGACGACTGATACTCCGCTCCGGCCCCAACAACTTACCTCGGGAGTTATCTTGCATGACCTGACCACCACCACCCGAACCCTTGGCAGGCTTTCCTTGGGAGGGATCCTGCTCAGCGCAGGCATCGGCCACCTCACCACGAAGCGGCAAGAATTCCACGCACAGGTCCCGGACTGGGTGCCGCTGTCCAAGGACACCGTGGTGCTGGCCTCCGGGGCCGTCGAGGTGGCCCTTGGTGGCGCACTTCTCGCGTTGCCCCGGCACAAGAAGCGGGTCGGACAGCTGACGGCGCTCTTCTTCACGGCGGTTTTCCCGGGCAACATCAGTCAACTGGCCACCAAGACTCCGGCTTTTGGTCTTGACACGGACTCCAAGCGCGCCGCACGCCTTGTGTTCCAGCCGCTGCTGGTCGCCTGGGCCTTGTGGTCCACACGCACCGCCAAGAAGGCCTTGACCTGACCCCGGCGCCTTCACGGCGCCCCCGACTCCCTCTTGCTTCGAACGAAGCACCAGTCCAACAGCTGATTGAGAGCACCATGCGCGCCCTGACCCATGACCAATTCGGAGACCCCACCGAGGTCCTGAGCATCACCGAGATCCCGCAGCCCGATCCCGGCCCCGGCGAAGTACGCGTCCGGATGCTCCTTTCCCCGATCCACAACCACGATTTGTTGACGATCCGCGGCGCCTACGGGTTCAAGCCCACGATGCCGGCGCGCGCGGGCACCGAAGCCGTTGGCATCATTGACATACTTGGAGATGGCGTCGATTCACTTGTCCTCGGTCAGCGCGTGGCCACCGGAGGCACCTTCGGAGTTTGGGCCGAGTATTTCATTGCCCAGGCCTCGGCCTTGGTCCCCATCGCGGACGCCATCTCCGACGAGGTCGCGGCACAGCTGATTTCCATGCCCTTCAGCGCCATCAGCCTCTTGGACTCCCTGAAGCTGAATCCGGGCGACTGGTTGGTCCAGAATGCCGCCAACGGCGCCGTGGGGCGCCTGGTCGCACAGTTGGCTGCGGCACGCGGCATCAACGCCATCGGCTTGGTGCGCCGGTCCGCCGGTATCGCTGAACTCGCCGCCCAGAAAGTCGGCAACATCGTCGCGACCGACACCGAGGAATGGACCACGCAGGTTCACGATTTCACTGGCGGTGCCCCGATCATTGCCGGCGTCGATGCCGTGGGCGGGGCCTCAAGCGGTGAATTGCTCTCCTTGCTGGCCGAAAACAGCACTCTCGTGGTGTTCGGGGCCATGGAATCGCCGGTGATGCAGATCAATTCCTCGGACATCATCTTCAAGCAGGCAACCCTCCGTGGCTTCTGGGGAAGCAAAGTGAGCACCACGATGGCTGCCCCGAAGCGCGAGGCCCTGATGGGAGAACTCATCAAGCACCTTGGTTCCGGTGCGCTCACCCTCCCGGTGGAAGCGACCTACTCGTTCCACGAGGCAGGTATTGCGGCCCAAGCGAACTCCGAACCGGGGCGCAGCGGCAAGATCATGTTGCGTCCATAGCTTGTCGCCGGCGGCTCACTGGTGGGCAGCCAACACGTCCGAGAGCTCCTCGGTCTTGACCGCCAGTGCGGCGGCCGTGGTGCGGATGAAGACGATAAGCCAACCAAAGACGATCCCCACCACGGCGAGCTCAAAGGCGGTGAGGTTGTAGTATTCCAGCGGCTGCCACAGCAGTGCCGCGCCCACCAGCCCCAGGAAGCAGAAGAACGACAATAGGTGGAAGACCCAGGGGAATCCCGGGAGCCACAAGGTTGCGCCCAGCAGCAGCACCACGATTATTCCGGCCGCGAAGCGCACGATGAATGCGTGCATCGTGGGGGCCACGTTGACCGGGACCAGCCCGATGCTCACCACGCAGATCCCCAAGCCCAGCAGGCAGGCGCGCACCACGCCCGGTCGGGGCCTGATGAACCTGGCCCGCGGTTTACCCAGGACGTCGGCGAACCTGTCGTTCATCACCGCCAGCAGCGCAACGTTGCGCACGATGAACGCCGTCAGCGTGCTGAGCACCAGCCCAGAGACCACCAAGGTGACATTGAACGTCCAGAACGAGGTCAGCCCCGAATCCCTGGTCCCGAGCGAGGAAAACATCGAGTGCCACCAGTAGGGGTTCTCGGCGGCCAGCATGCTGATGAAAACCCCGGTGGCCATGAAGATCGCCAGCAGGGCCGCCAGGGATTGTGCGGTCACCCGGGCGGCCGAGACCAGCGCGACGTAGCCGGCGATCCCGGCACACACCCCCACCATCAGGCTTGCCGCATACCTGTCCACCGTCAGTCCCCTGAACGCATCCTGGAAGATGCGGAAGGTGATCAGAGCGGCCATCGCTGAGATCGCGGCGTGGATGATCATCAGGGCGAAGGCGTTGAGGAACTGCCGGTACCGGGAGAGCGCAAGCAGCCAGTCCTGCGTCCTGACAAGGACAGTGAGATAGCCCAGGACGCTGCCGGCGGTTGCCGCAAGCGCAGCAACAACCGATGCGTAGATGGCCACCGAACCGGTACCCGCAAGGCCTGGCCGGTAACTGGAGAACGCGATGAGCCCCACCACGATGCCCAGCAGCGTGCAGGTAAGCCCGAGCCAGAGGGCCCGGCTTTCGCTTTGAAGCTGCATATCGGCAGAGGGCTCACGCTGCCCGGGTCCTCGTTCGCTGTTCACACCCATGATTCTGCCATTGAGTGCACATTGGGCCTGCCTCTGCGCGCGAACCCGTGCTTGTCAGGTCACCAGCGGTTCCAAACCCAGCCTTTCGGCCAGATAGGGCGCCGTCCGGGAGTCCGGGTCCGCAGCGATCCGCTCAGGGGTTCCGGTTGCCACGATCCTTCCACCAGCGTCGCCTCCTGCCGGACCCAGGTCGATGACCCAGTCCGCGGCGGCCACCACGTCCATATGGTGTTCCACCACGATCACCGTGTTAGAGGCATCCACCAACCGGTTCAGTTGTCCCAGCAGCAATTGCACATCGGCCGGGTGCAGCCCGGTGGTCGGCTCGTCGAGCAGGTAAAGCGTGTGTCCGCGCCGGGCACGCTGCAACTCCGTGGCCAGCTTGATGCGTTGAGCCTCGCCACCGGAGAGTTCCGGTGCAGGCTGGCCCAGCGCCAGGTAGCCCAGGCCCACCTCGCGCAGCGTGATCAAGGAGCGTGCCGCAGCCGGGATCCCGACCAAGAACTTTGCTGCCTCATCCACGCTCAATTCCAGCACCTGCGCAATGTTCTTGCCCTCGTAGGTGACTTCAAGGGTTTCGGGGTTGTAGCGCGAACCGTGGCATACCGGGCATACGCCGTAGCTTCCGGGAAGGAAGAGCAGCTCGATTTCCAGGTAGCCCTCGCCCAGGCAGTTTTCGCAGCGCCCGCCGGCGACGTTGAAAGAGAAGCGACTCGCGCCGTAGCCGCGTTCCATGGCCAGCTCGGTCTGCGCGAATGCCTTGCGCACAGCGTCGAAGAGCCCGGTGTAGGTCGCCAGGTTCGAGCGCGGGGTCCGCCCGATCGGCTTTTGGTCCATCGCCACGACGCGGTCGATGCCGCCGGCACCGCGTACGGCGCCGATCACCGCCTGGTTGGTTTCGGTGTCAGTCTCCTGGCCATTGGAATCCGCGCCCGCGGCCGGCTGATCCAAGGTCTCCCCGCGCAGAGTCTGTGCCAGGGCCTGGCTGACGAGGGTGGATTTTCCGGAGCCGGAGACCCCGGTGACGACGCTGAATACACCGAGCGGGAATTTCGCGTCCAGGTCCACCAGGTTGTGCAGGTGAACCCCATCGAGCTCCAGCCACCCGGTGGCTTCACGCGGTTCCCGGATTCCCTCGATGGTGTGCGGATGCCCCAGGAACTTGCGGGTCACCGAGGCGGAAACCTCTTGAAGCCCGGCAACCGGACCGCTATAGAGCACCTGCCCGCCGCCGGAGCCGGCTCTGGGGCCCACATCGACGACCCAGTCGGCGCTGGCCACCACATCCATGTTGTGTTCGACCACGAACACCGAGTTTCCTGCTGCTTTCAGTGCCTCAAGGACAACAAGCAGCGGTTGGGCGTCGGCGGGGTGCAACCCGGCCGATGGCTCGTCAAGTACGTAGATCACGCCGAAGAGTCCCGAGCGCAGCTGGGTGGCGATGCGCAGACGTTGCATCTCCCCCGGGGACAGCGTCGGGGTCCCCCGCTTCAGGCTCAGGTAGCCCAGGCCCAGCGCGGTGAGCACTTCGATGCGCTCCAGCAGGTCCGCGGCGATCGAGGCGGACACCTCGCTGGCCGGCTGTCCGTCGCGTTCAATCACCGAGAGCGGACGCAGCACCTCGGCCAGTGAATCCAGTGCCGTTCCATTGAACGCCGCGATGTTCAGACCAGCAACGGTGACATCGAGCGCCTCGGGGCGGAATCCGGTTCCCGAGCACGTCGGGCACGGACCTGAATGCATGAATTGAAGCGCCTTGGCACGCATCATCTGGGACTTTGATTCCGTCACCGTGTGCAATACGGAACTTTTCGCGCTCCAGAAGCGTCCCTTGTACGGCTTGGCGACGCGATCGCGCTCCGGAGTCACCTGGACAACCGGGTGTTCATCCGTGAACAGCAGCCAATCCCGATCCTTCTTGGGCATCTCCTTGAAGGGCACATCCACGTCGTACCCGAGCTGCGTGGTGATATCGCGCAGGCTCTTGCCTTGCCAGGCGCCCGGCCACGCGGCGATGGCTCCCTCGCGGATGCTTAGCGAAGGGTCCGGGACCAAGGATTCCTCGGTGACGGTGTGCACGATGCCCAACCCATGGCATTGGCTACAGGCGCCCACCACGGTGTTCGGGGAAAAGGAGTCCGACTCAAGCCGCTTGGCCCCCTGAGGGTAGTCCCCTGCCCGGGAATAGAGCATCCGCACGGAGTTGGACAGGGTGGTCAGTGTGCCGACGGTGGAGCGCGAAGACGCGGTGCCACGGCGCTGCTGCAGGGCCACCGCCGGGGGCAGTCCGGAGATGAACTCCACGTCAGGGGTATGGCCCTGGGCGATCAGCCGCCGGGCGTAGGGCGCCACCGATTCCAGGAAGCGGCGCTGGGCCTCGGCGAAGATCGTGCCGAAGGCCAGGGACGATTTCCCTGATCCCGAGACACCGGTGAACGCGACGATGGCATCACGCGGGACGCGCACCTCGACGTTCCGGAGGTTGTTTTCATTGGCTCCACGCACATGCACGAACCCGTCATGGGTTCCGGACGCGGGAAGTCTCGGGGTGTCCTGTCCAATGTTGCTCATCTTCCCCAGCCTATGCGTTTGTCCAGTTCTCCGGCCCCCGGATGACCAGCAGTTCCCGCAGAGCGAACCTCCTTGATGTACTGTTCCCTACTCAATTCCCTCTCTCACCTGCACCAGCGGAACTGATAGCGGCCTTGGGCCCGGCAGGTAGGCTTTCGTGAATTGCGAAGTGGCGCCAGGATGCGCCGAGCAGCAGCGACAGGAAGGGGCGCGGCTACCCATGTTCTTTCTCCGGCTCGGGCATCTTCATGATCGATAAAGGCACCCACCTGATGATCCTGATGTGGTTGCACGTGGACTACACCTGCTGCCTAGCCGGGTCCGTCAACCCCGTTCTCGGGGCGTTGTCCCTCTTCGGGGGCGTTTCGGGAGGATTGCTACACCGTGATGTGCGGCATCGGGCCGTGTTTTCCCTTGGCGAAACTCCCGGGCGCGTCCTTCGCAGTGCGTGATACGTTCCTTATATAGCTACATTTCACAGGTATCCACGCCCGACGCCACGGCGATCGGACATCGAGGAGGCATCAATGTCAGCAAAAAAGACAAATCACGCGGGATACACCGTTCCCGGGCTCACCTTGGGTGATGGGCACAAGGTCGCAGACGCCCTACAGATGCGGCTTCACGCACTGAACGACCTGCAACTGACCCTCAAGCACGCGCACTGGAACGTCGTGGGACGCGACTTCATCGGCGTCCACGAAATGCTCGACCCGCAGATCGAACTGGTTCGCACCATGGTCGACACCTTGGCGGAGCGGATGGCGACGATGGGCGTTTCGCCCAACGGGCTGCCCGGCGACCTGGTCAAGCAGCGTGGTTGGGACGACTACGCCATTGATCGCGCCACCACCACCGAGCACCTAGCGGCACTTGACCTGGTCTACTCCGGGATCATCGAATCGATGCGCAAGACCATCGAAGCCGTCGGCGGACTGGACCCGGTCACCGAGGACATCCTGATCGGCCAGACCGCGGAGCTCGAGCAGTTCCAGTGGTTCATGCGTTCGCACCTGGAAAGCAGCGATGGCGAACTGCTCAACGACGCCGCGCGCACCGAGAAGGGCGCTGCCAAGAAGGCCAAGTAGCCGCCTCGATGCCCGCCGCACTGCCACAACGGCAGCGCGGCGGGCATTTCTGCGTCCACACCCCTTCGACGCGGTTTTAGCGTTACGAGATCCGGCCCCCTTCGGCCTGGGCCGCCGGTAACGGTTCGTTGGCCATCAGGGTTGAAACGAATCCCGCCACCGCGGCGGCGCCATGTTCGGCCATCACGATCAAATAGTTGTTGGCCCCTTCAACCAGCGCAACATCAAGGGCAGGGATCCATTGTTGCCACGCCGCCACATAGACCGGGTCATAGAGCCCGGGCTCGGTTCCCATGAGCCCGGGCGGGGATTGCAGGAATTGCACCGGACGCGCCGGCTGGTCCAGGGCGATTAGAAGCGAGGATCCGCGGTGCAGTTCCGCGGTGTCCTCCGCCAGCGCCCGGTAGCTCGTTGAGGCCTTCAGGTGCGGCGGCGTCCCTTGCGGGTCATAGTCGACGTAGTTCTCGACGAGCTCGCTCCAGTCGTTCGCGAAGGCCGGATGCCTGGCCCAGAAGTTGCGGTATTCCTGTGTGGAGGATATCTCCATCTCCAGCCGTTCGGCGGCCGGTCCCGGTATCGCCTGGATGATCTGGTCATCCTCAAGGCCCTCGGGCACCTGCAGCGGCAATCCACCGTCGGGGGAGAACAGGTCGGCCGTCTTGCCTGCGTCCTCGATCGGCTTGACCATGACGGTCTCGACCTCGTTATCGGCGGCACCCGGGAAGTAGTGGGTCAAAAAGGAGATCTTTTCCCCGGCGTCCCCAAAGCCCCGTAGGTGGCGATGTCGCCAAGCCCGGTGACGATCGGTGCCTTTCGAAGGCTCCCTGCTGGTCCAGTGCCTGCCACATTCCACCGGAGGCGGCCCGGCCCATGCGGCAAAGACGAGATCCGGCTTGCTGTCGGTGAGCTGGCGGGCGAACGGGGTGAATTCGGTGACGTCCTCGGGAACCAGGATGTCGCTGACCTCGGCCCCTTTGGCACCGAGCACCGCCTTCACCGCTGCTAGGTTGCCCTGGCCAAACGCGTTGTCCTGGGCGAAGACGGCAACCTTCTTGCCCATGAGGGTCATCAACTAACGTGTCGGCGGTTGCCACGTCCTGCAACGACTGGCGTCCGGAGCGGAAGGAGTACTTGTTCGCACCGGTGACCGCATCGGTGGCGGCCGGCCCGGGAATGTAAAGGACCTTGTTCTGCTCGGCCTGCTCCACGAGCTTCAGGGCGATGCCCGAGGATGCCGTCCCGGCCAGGATCTTGGAATCCTTGCCGATCAGTTCCTTAGCAAGGGTGACGGCCTAGTCCGGGTCTCCGCCGTCATCGTGGTGGGTGATGTCCATCTCGGGCTCCCCCATCTTGCCCGTGCCCTCGGTCGCGTAGTCGAGTCCGGCCTGAAGGCCCTCGTAGTACGCGTTGCCCTAAGCCGCCAGCGGTCCGGTCTTTGAATAGACGATCCATGTTCACCGGCTAGGAGGTGCCCGAATCACAGGTTGCCCCGGCTCCGGGGTCCGCGGTGGGAGCACACGCGCTCATCGTCAAGCCGGCCGCAAGAACTGCGGCGGCCAGAAGCTTCTTTGTTGCTTTCACGAAATTGACTTTCCTTGCGGAGCGTCCCGCCCTTGGAACCGTCCCGCATGTCGAGTGTGGCCTTACATTCCAGTAACCTGAAAGGTGATTCAGGTAACAGGTCAACACCATGGCGTACCTCACGCGCCTGTCATCGACTCGAGGTAACGATTTCGCACTCGAGGATCCTGCGCGGCCCTCGCCTATGTTTAAACAATGGGTGATTACTATTGCTACCGCTACCTCGTTCACGACAAGAACGGGAGGCAAGGTATCTACGTCGGTCAATCCCGAAGCTACTTGCGGGTCCTCTCGCATCTTTCATCCTCCAGCAACAAAAAGCTGAATGGGCTTTTGTCCGAAGCGGACACCTGGCCCCTCATCCAGGTCTTCAGGCTCCCCCTGCGTTGCATGGGCGATCTGACCTTGATGGAAAGCGCTCTCATCAATGAGATCCAACTGGAAATCCCGGCGCTTCCCGTTCAAAACCGCGAAATGCTCAACGGCCGCGAGGAACAAGGCACCCGCTGGTTTTCAACGCCCACCGAAGCGAACAGGATCGAATACGCGCAAAAACTCGACTCCGCACTGCTGCCCGGACAGCTGCACGAGCTGCGCAGCTGGGAATACTGCCACGGCGAAAACCTCAAAGCGACGAATGACGCCCTGCAAAAAGCGACTTCGGCGTCAAAGGACCCGGTGGAGGCACAAGACACCATGGGTATCCTGCCGTCTTTCGGCACAGCAATCACACGGCACTCCTGGGGTGGCCTGGCAGCCGTTTTGAAGAAACGCGGAGTGGACTCCGCCCTGGTGGTTTTCGTGAACGGAGACGAGCTCGCAGATGGCCGGATCCCGTTCAGCCCATCGGCCACCGGGGCAGCAAACAGTATGGCGATCGCAACGCGTGGGCTTCGGTATTGGCCGGTCAGCGATACACGGCGCCCCACCGTGTCCCAGCGGTTTCCCCGGGCCGTCATTGCGGTGACCGGGTCGAAGGAGTTCCGCATCATCATTGGTGCTTGGCCGGTTGTCCAAGACCAGGAGTCCCTGACCCACGGCGTCTGGCAGGTGGATGAAACCAGCAAGGACCCGGGTATCCGCGACCTGGTTGGGCAACTCCTTGATTCAAGCATCGAGTTCAGGCAAAGCAGCTATCCGATATTCCAGCTATCCACCCACAACGGGCAAGCCATCTGGTGCGGAGGCAACGGAAGCCATGCAATCACCGCTGCGCAGGATAGTTTCGAGACCGAACGCAGTGCCGGCGCCACCCGCTAGGAACGCAGTATATCCAGCGCAAAGGCCCGCTCAAGGTCCACCGCACGGGCCGTGTTGCCATCCTTGAGCACCGCCATCCTGAAGGCCTTGGAGATCGCGCTCCAGCGCTCGCCCACCGGATGATAGCGGTAAGCCTCCAACGGGCTGCCGTCGGCATAGCCATAGCCGATCAGCTCCATCCCCTGGCGGATGTGCCGATGGACCGTTTCCAGGTCAGACTCCGTGGATCCGGCGGTGGCGATCAGCCCCAGCATCGTCGCGTCGTAGACCGCCTCGTCCCTCATCGAAGGGTGCGCGCGCTTGACCAGGTGCGCCCACAGCTTGGCGGGGTCCTTGGCCACACGCACGCCCGCCGGCGTGGCAACCAGCTTCCTGCCCTGGGCCTTGAGCAGGCCAAGGTCCATCAGGGCGCGGCGGAACCGCAGGACGCTGCGCACATTGACCTCCGTCTTGCCTCCGAACTCCACGACCCATTCGTTCTCCCAGCCGATCCCGCCGATCACCGTTTGCAGCACCGCCGGGGAGAGATATCCCGCGGCGGTCAGTGCCAGGCCCTCGCCGGTGCAAGCGTTGATCCACCAGCGGATCGAGGCCATGGCCGCCGGTGCTTCCTCGGGCATCACCGGTGGGCCCGGCGGGGCAAAGACGTCCACGCCCACCTTGTACAGCGCCGAGGCGAACGGGGGCCGCAGGTAGATGGGAAGACCCGAGAGCCAGGTACCCACGACGGTTCCGGTGGGCGGGATCCCCTCCAGCGCCAAACCAATGAGCATGTTGGCCTCGCCGACGTCGAAAGCCTCGGGATCCACCGGAGTGAAGTGGCCGATGCCGGAGGTGAACCACTGAAGCATTTCCTGCTGCTCGGGCTCCAGGGTTTCGGCCTGGCGCATTTCCAGCAAGCGGTACCATCCACCCAGCCCACCACAGTCCTCCACCGGCACGCGCATCGCGCCATCAAGGACCTGGGCTTCGGGTTCGGCGGGGTTCCGTGCCCTGGAGGATTCCTGCGTGATCAGGTGCATCCAGCTGTCGCCGAGATCGTATTCGTACCAGAGCGTTCCGCCGGCGCGGGCCAACGCCTTGCTCAGCGTCGTTCCGGTCTCGTCCTCTCCCTCAAGGCCTTCCTCGATACTGTTGGCCATCAGCCAGGTGACGGTCCTGGCATGTTCCTCGACGCTGTTGATGAGGAAGGGGTTGCGGTCCATGTAGAGGTGCAGGTGCGAGTCCGTCCAGCCCAGGGCGGCCCGCAGGACGTGGTGGAAACGTGCCAGGGTCATGGACCCGTCAACCTCGATGCGCCGCCAGATCGCGGGATCGGAACCATGGAGCTGGATATGCAGCATGTGTTGGGTATGCAAATTCCTCATGCCTCCAGTCTGGCGCACCCGATAGGTATCGCGCATCCCGGGTGCACGGATGCGCCCTGGCCCGGATTTTGGCCCGTGCGTCCGTCACATCTTCAACTTCCCGGGCACGGCATGGCAGAATCCGATCAGCTGAGAAACGAAGGACCCGACCCGTGACCACGACCCAATCGAGTACCCCGCACCTTGCCGGCGGCAACGCCGCCTGGATCGTGGTGGTGATCGCCGGCATCACCGCAGCCCTCCACATCTGGAAACTGCCCGCAGCCCTGCCGTTGATCCAGGAAGACCTCGGCCTGAGTCTGCTGGCCGCCGGGGTATTGCTGGGGATCGTCCAGGTCGCCGGAATGCTCGGTGGCCTTGCCGTGTCGCTGTTGGCCGAGGTCATCGGCGAGCGCCGGACGCTGTTGGTGGGACTGCTGTTCCTCAGTGCGGGCTCCGCGCTGGGCGCAATGTCGATCGGGGCCAACACGCTGTTGGCCTCACGTGCCATCGAGGGCGTGGGGTTCATCGTGGCCACCGTGGTGAGCCCGGGCCTGATCCGTCGCCACGCGCCGTTTAACCGGGTGAACATGGCCGTTGGCTGCTGGAGCGCCTATCAGGGAACGGCAACGTTTGTGGGCTTGCTCGGCAGCGCGTATTTCCTGCAGGTCGGCACGTGGCAGATGTGGTGGTGGGTCATGGCCGTCGTCACCCTTGTTCCCATCCCCTTGGTGCTGCGCATCATCCCGGCGGATGTCCCCCACGGTTCCCAAGGTGCCAAGGCCGCCGCGGGACGGATCGGGATCACCGCCCGGTCGCCCAGGGTCTGGATCGCCGGTGTGGTCTTTGGCTGCTACACGATCCAGTGGATGGCAGTGGTGGGCTTCCTTCCCACGATCTACGAGCAAAGCGGCATGGGCGGAACCCAGCCGGGCATCCTTTCGGCCATCGTTGGCGGGCTCAACGGGGTCGGTGCGATCACTACCGGCATCTTGCTGCAACGCGGGGCTCCGCCCAGGATGCTGCTGTTCATTTCCTTCATCGCCATGGCAGTAACCAGCTTCCTCACCTTCGCCGTTGACTTCTCCGGTGTTCCCGGCGGTTTGGGTTGGCAGGTCGCTTGCGTCGGCACGTTCTCACTTATCGGTGCCATGATCCCGGCAACGATGACCCGGATGGCCGTGGACCTGGCTCCGAAGGGCGGCTCGGCACCGGCGGCCATGGGATTGATGCAGCAAATATTCAACATCGGAAACTTCACCGGCCCGATGGTCGTTGCATGGTTGGCCATGACCACGGGAGGCTGGTCCTCCACGTGGTGGATGACCTGCACCTTCGCGGCCGTGGGCATCGTCCTGTCCGCGGTTCTGGTTGGCAGACGCGACAGCATGGCGTTTTCACACCCCTAGGTTGTCCCCGCAGGGTCACATGAAACACAAGGTGCGTGCACATCGAAAACTCAGGAACGGCATTTAGAGTTAGTACTACCTCTTGAAGGTGCGAGTGATGAGAGCACCGGTTGGAAGCCAGTCTTCCAGCCGGTGCTCAAGCTTTTAAGTTGCCGGTCTAAATCAAAAGTCCGGAAGTCTTCGAAGAACGGGGCGCAGATCCGGGGATCACCATCTGGTCGGGCTTCTTGGATCGTGCTCGAGAGACAGCTCGAACATTCGTGGTCAGGCTGCAGGGGAAAGCCTCCCAAATTGACGTATCGTCCGGTTGCCCTTCACCGAAGGGCCCTGCTATCCCCGCGGGTTCAACCGCCTGATGTCCGCACACACCACCATCACCCAGCCAAGGATCCCAGCGAGGCAAATCCGCTCGGCCAGCCCCAGCAGTGACGGCCACATCAGGGTGGTCATTCCCAGGGACGCGAGCCCGAAGGCGGCAATCGCCGCAAACGCGAGTGCCCCGGGAAAGGCCTTGGCCAGTTCCGGGCCGAGGCGTATCCAGCGGGTCAGCACGATGATGCCGGCCAACGCAGCAAGGAATCCTAAAGCGGCCACGCAGAGATGCACGGTGCCAATCACCGTCGCGGTCCCAGTGGACCCGGTATCCACGTCGGCCGGGAAAAAGGCCAGGACCGCTGAGCACAGTCCCCCAAGGAACATAAGAACCACACCGGTATCCCGTAAGCGGGAAACCGGAGCCACCCGGTTTATGGCGGCGATCGCGCACAAGGTGGTGACGGCCCGACCAAGAAAATTCAGGTTCATGATCCACCCGAACGGGCCAACGGCAAGGTTGCTTTCGGCATCGCTGAACACGCTGTAATGCGGCGGAAGCAACTGGAGCACAACGTCAACGAGAATATAAACGGCGACGCCGGCCATAGCCGAGGTGGCAAATCGCCGTCGGGCTCTCTGCGGTGTCGGCGGGCTCATCCTTCCAGCCTTCCACAGCAGCGCTCTTTCGCCCGTACGCCAACGGCCCGTTTCAACGCACAGAGCGTTCTTTGCGCCGATTGGTCCGGCTGCTGCTCTTTGGCTTCAGGTCTTCATGAACGGATTCTTCGTATGTGCCAACGCCACCTATTCACACCCGGCATCATGGCTCGGCACATCAAATCCATAGGTTGGCAGCTTAGAGTCATAAGTACCTCATGAAGGTGCGAGTGATGCGAGCACCGGTTGGATCCAAGGTTTCTCCCCCGAATCTTCCAGCCGGTGCTCAATTTTTTAACTCTCCGGACCCACTATGGAAATACACGGTTTCCTTGCCGGGCCCAGAGGTGCACAATCGAGGCATGGACACCATGTCCGCGCAGCAGCGCTCGATACTCATGTCGAAGATCAGGGCCAAGGACACCAAGCCCGAGCTTTTCGTGCGCGAGCTGTTGCACGCCGCGGGATATCGGTACCTGCTCCATGGACGCATCGCGCACGGAACGCTTGAGCGCCTGCACCGCCAGAGCCCGGATATTCGGTTGCCAGGAAACAAGTTGCCCGGCAGCCCCGACATCGTCTTCGCTGCGCGGAAACAAGCAGTCTTCATCCAAGGTTGCTTCTGGCACTTGCACAGCTGCGCCGCCGGGATTCATGCCCCGGCGACGAATGCCCGGTTCTGGGCCGCAAAGCGCGACCGCACCGATGAGCGCGACGGCCAAAACGCCGAAGAGCTCAAGGCGTTGGGATTCTCATCGCTCGTGCTGTGGGAATGCGAGCTGACCGATCCCGAGGCCGTTCTCCAGCGGTTGGCCCTGTTCCTCGGACCTACCTCGGTTTCCCGGCAAGAGCGGAGCGGTTAGGCGGCAGTGCGGTCCCAGCCGAACTTCTGCTTCAGCAACCGGCTCCACTTGTTGGCGGCAAGGGCAGGATGCAGCAACGCAATGCCGACGCAGTATTTGCTCATGCCCACCGGGCGGATCCGCATCGCGGACAGCGCCGCGTCAGCGGCACCGCGGCCGTCGGTGCTCTTGGTCTCGATCACAAACAGGTCCGGGCCGTGGATTGTGGTGCCATCCTGGGAATAGACCAGGTTCACGTCGCAGGTCAGGCGTTCCTCGTCCAACGGGTTCACGAAGGTGCCGCGGACATAGTCGCTGCGCATCACCGCTTGAAGGTGCGGCATCCCCTGGTGGTACTCGGTGGCCAGGCGCTCGGTGAGGAACGCCGCCGCCTGCTCATTGATGATGTCCCGGTCCCCCAGGTCGTAGGGAATCCGGTGTTTCACCGTCGCCCCGCGCAAGCCCTTGAACTTCGCCTCGAACATGCACAGGCCGGTGTCCGCGTAGGTGCGTGTGCGGATCTTGTACCGGCGGCGCCGTCCCTGCTTGTGCGCCGTGAACATCTGGAGGTCGGGAGTATCGAAGTACACCGACTCGTAGCTGAACAGTCTGCGGTCCTTGATCTGCATGATCCTGAATGCCGGGCCGAGCCTGTCCATCAACTCGGTGAACTCGACGGCGTTGAGCAGGAATTTCTTGTCCACCCGGGTTTGCAGGGCGGCCTCGCTCACGACCTCCTCAAGGGAGATCGGGTTCGCCTTCCCGGCAACGGTGTCAAGGGCCAGGGCGCAGGATCCGGCCAGCATCTGGGTTTCGGGCCTTTGGATCGTGGTCATTGCTATCGCCCCTGGTGCTGGGCAAAGCCACGCTCGTCGGGGGTCTGCGCTCCCGCATGCGCTGGAACCGGAATCGACTCGATTGATGGCGCCTCAAGCATAGTGCTGCGCTTGCCAGCCGGGGCGTTGGTGCGGAAGCGCACATCGACGATGGTCAGGTCGCGGACCATGTCGAGTTCAAGAACCAGCGTGCGCAGGATCTTGGCGTCAAGAAGCTCGGTGAGTGCGGCGTTCAGCTGGTGGGGCTGCGGGTAGGCCGCATCCAGCGTCACGGTCTGGTGCATGGTGCGACGGCCGAAGGCCGGGTGGTCGGCAACGAACATGACCAGGACCATGGCAGCGCTCAGCGCCGGGGAGAGCCAGAAAGGATCGGGGTGCAAACCGTTGATCAGGCCGATGGCCAGGGAAATGAAGTAGTAGGCGACTTCTTCCTGGGTCAGGGTGTTGGAACGGAGTCGGATGATCGACAGGATGCCGAAGAGACCCAAGCCAAGGCCGGCGCCGGCGCCTGAACCGTTGAGCAGCATCGTCACGCCGAAGATGCCCATGTTCAGTGCCAAGTAAGCCAGAGCCAGGTCCTTGCGGAAGTGCCGGCGGTAGTAGACGACACAAACCAGCAGAATAATTGCAACCATGTTGGCTGCCAAGGCTATCCAAAAGTTCATCATGTCGAACTCCAATCTTCTCAGGGACGTACGTTATTCCTCTGACTAGTACTGTATGGAGCCTTCATGAGACCAAAAGGAGAAGCAGATGAGAGATCTCTCATCTAAGACCCAGCTCCCGGACAGCCTGCACGCAGCACAGCACGAACCGGGCTCCGGTGCGAAGTTGCCCGGCCCCTGTTGAAGCATCAGCTTGCGCAGCCGGGGAGTCCAAGGGGTAGTGAAAGACGTCCAATCCTGAGGCAAAAATCTGCTGGATCGAACCGACCGGCGGCCAACGCTCCGGTGTGCAGTGTTACTGCTCTTGCTGGTAGACATCCGGGATGCCGTCGGTGTCGGCATCGACGCTGTCCCGCTCCTGGATCTTGCGGTATTGGCGGTTACGGCTGCCCAGCAGGATCGAGGCCAGGAGTGCGGCCAAGACCGAAGCCACCAGGATCGCGACCTTTGCATGGTCGTTGGCACTGGTTCCCAGACCGAAGCTGAGCTCGGCGACCAGCAACGACACCGTGAAGCCGATACCGGCCAGCAGGCTGACACCTATGAGGTCAACCCACCGAAGTGCCGGATCCAGCGTCGCCTTGGTGAATCTGGCCGTCACCCATGTTGCACCAATGATTCCGATGGGTTTGCCCAGGACCAGGGCCACAACGATGCCGATGGCCACCGGATCCACCAGTGCCGAGGCCAAGCCCTCGAACCCGCCGATGGCCACGCCGGCGGAGAAGAACGCGAAGACCGGTACGGCGAAACCCGCGGAGAGCGGGCGGAACCGGTGCTCAAAAAGCTCTGCCAAGCCCGGACCGGTGGATTGTTTTTGGTCCTTGGCGCGGTGGCGGACCGGAATGGTGAAGGCCAGCGCGACCCCGGCAACGGTGGCGTGGATACCAGAGGCGTGCAGCAGTGCCCAGGCGATGAATCCCAACGGGAGCAAGATGAACCAGGCCGCCGAAGGGTTCAGCCCGAAGAAACGGCGGTACTTCTGGGCCAGGAATCCGTAGAGCGCCATCGGCACCAAGGTGAGCAGCAGCGCAGTGGTATTGATTTCGCTGGTGTAGAAGATCGCAATGATGGTGATGGCCATCAGGTCATCGAACACCGCCAAGGTCAAGAGGAAGATGCGCAGCGGGGTGGGCAGGTGTGAACCGATGACCGCCAGCACGGCAACGGCAAAGGCGATGTCGGTGGCCGTGGGGATGGCCCAACCGGAGATGGTTTCCGGACTGTTCCAATTGATCGCCGCATAGATCAAGGCCGGGACGACGACGCCGCCCACTGCCGCGGCGACGGGAACGATGGCCTTGGAAACATGGCGCAGATCCCCGGCGACAATTTCCCGTTTCAGCTCGAGGCCCACCAGGAAGAAGAACACCGCCAGCAGTCCATCGGCGGCCCAGGCCCCCAGGCTCAGCTCCAAATGCCACGGCTCGAAGCCGACCTTGAAATCGCGCAGTGCGAAATAGCTTTCAGCGGCCGGTGAGTTGGCCCAGATAAGGGCGATGACCGCGGCGAAGACAAGCAGTGCCCCACCGATGGTTTCCTTGCGGAGGATTTCGCCGATGCGCAACGCTTCAGCGTAGCTGCCGCGTCCGATCAGCGGTCGTGTGGGAACGGGTTTGAGGCCCATAGGCGTAGGTCCTTAAAGTGGGATCGACAATATTATTGCCGACCAGACTTCCCGGCTCACCTGATTTCCACAGTACGTGAAATAGTTAGCTACCGACACCGAGTTTCCCGGTCATCGACTGGCGCATCTTCAAGCTCGCGGTGTTCAGGCCCACGATCTCGACGTTTTTGCCATGTTGCCGGTATTTTTCGCAGATGGCATCCAGGGCAGCAATCGTTGAAGCGTCCCATAGGTGTGAGGCGTGCATGTCGATGACCACGTTAGACGGGTCCATCGCGTACTCAAACTGGGTGTAGAGGTCGTTGGAGGAAGCGAAGAACAACTCCCCGTTGACCACGTAGGACGCCGTGTCCTTTGGTTCATCGACGGTGCGGGTGACGGTGACGAAGTGCGCCACGCGGTTGGCGAAGAGCACCATCGCGGTCAGCACACCGACCCCGACGCCGATGGCCAGGTTATGCGTCCACACGGTGAAGATCACCGTGATCAGCATGACCGTGGTTTCGCTCTTGGGCATCATGCGCAATGTCGAGGGCTTGATGCTGTGCCAGTCGAAGGTCGCGATCGAGACGAAGATCATCACGGCGACCAGTGCGGCCATGGGGATCAGCGCGACGATGTCTCCGAGCGCCACCACCAGGATCAGCAGGAAGACCCCGGCAAGGAAGGTGGAGATACGCGTCCTGGCGTGCGATCCCTTAACGTTGATCATGGTCTGGCCAATCATGGCGCAGCCGCCCATGCCGCCGAAGAAACCAGTGATGATGTTTGCCACACCCTGACCCCAGGATTCGCGGGTCTTGTTTGAGCGGGTATCGGTGACGTCGTCTACAAGCTTTGCCGTCATCAGCGACTCCAGCAAACCAACGAATGCCATAGCCAGCGCGTAGGGGAAGATGATCTTCAGGGTCTCAAGGTCCAGCGGGACGTTGGGCATGAAGAGTGCCGGAAGGCTATCGGGCAGCTCGCCCTTGTCTCCCACGGTGGGAACCGCCAGGGAAGCCACCACGGCAATGAGCGTCAAGACGACAATTGCCACCAACGGTGCCGGAACGACCGTGGTGATCTTCGGCAGCCCGAACACGATGAGCAAACCCAATGCCGTGAGCGGGTAAACATGCCACGGGACACCCAGCAGCTCCGGAACCTGGGACATAAAGATCAAGATGGCCAAGGCGTTGACGAAACCAACCATGACCTGGCGCGGGATGAAGCGCATCAACTTAGCCACACCAAGCAACGCGAGGATCACTTGGAAGACTCCGGCCAGGATGACCGCGGAGACAAAGTAGTCCACGCCGTGGCTGGCGACCAGCGGGGCGATGACCAGGGCAATGGCACCGGTCGCCGCGGAAATCATCGCCGGGCGGCCACCGAGGAACGAGATGGTCACGGCCATGGTGAAGGACGCGAAAAGCCCGATGCGCGGGTCAACGCCCGCAATGACCGAAAACGCGATGGCCTCGGGGATCAGGGCCAAGGCCACGACCAGCCCGGCGAGCACCTCGGTCTTGAGCAGTCGCGGGGACTTGAAGGTACGCAGCACTGATTGCCGCTCTTCCGGGGACAGGAGAGGACGCTCGGTGGTATTCGTGGCCATTGCTGGTTCCGTTCAAATGGGGGCGGCGCGCACGGCGCCGGTGACGTGCAATCTAACGGGGCGGTGTGCCCTGGTGCGGCGACGTGTTATGCCACCAAGAGGGCAGGCAGCGCGCACCGAAGAATTTAAACCCTACCCTAACGTCAGGGTAGGGTTAGCATCCATGGAGACGGGGAAATTGATGTCGAGCACCGCTGAACGGACAATGCACATCGGGGACTTGGCAGAGGCGACGGGTCTGTCCCAGCGCACCATCAGGCACTATGACGAGGTGGGGCTTCTGCCGGCCAGCACGCGCAGCGACGGCGGATTCCGGATCTATACCGAGTCGGACCTGAAGCGCATGCTGGTGATTCGTTCCATGAAACCGCTGGGGTTCACCCTTGAGGAAATGAGCGAGCTGCTGGAGACCGTCGACATCTTGGCAAGTGACGCAACGGATACCGGGGCCCGAACCAAGATGGAAGATTTCATCGCCCAAGCCAACGACAAGCGTGAAAAGTTGGCGCTGAACCTACGCCGAGCGGACGCCTTTCTGGCGGATTTGCGCACCAGGTAGGCAACACTCCCGGCACGGCCCGTCATACCAATCCGCCTGCCAAGCTCCGGGAGCGCTCTGCGGAAAGGCTTCTGAAGTTCCCCGACGGGCACTCCCCTGTTTCAGCTTTCCATGGCACTTGCGCGCAGGAAACCGCCTCGCAGGCAGGGTCTACGGCCCTAGCCACAGAACCAACGGACCGTCCCATGCAACACCGTATTCCGCTACGGACAGCGACTGATCCAGCTGTCTCTTGCTTGGCCAGTGAGTGATGGCTAAGTACAGCTGGTTCGCGAGCACCCCGTATAGTTGCCTATCGCTTTAGTTCGCAGAAAATAGTTTCCAGGACGGGAAATAGACCGATGCCGAAAAACCAAGGTTCCGCGCCACCGGTGGAGGGGGATGATCCGATCATTTCCGAGGATCATTCGTTATTGCGCAAGATTGAGGCAAACTACCCTCATAAGATCCACCCGGGGCTTGTTCCCGGGATATCGGTGGACGACCAGCGGATCAAGTACGGTACCGACCGTCTGGTCTTCAGCATCGCGGCAGTGCTGATTCTCGCGTTCATTGCCTGGGGCGTGATCTCCACCGAATCGCTGAAGAGCGTTTCGGATATAGCGTTGAGCTGGGTCGTCGCCAACGTCGGATGGTTGTTCACCTCGTTGGTTTCCTTGGTGCTGGTGTACATGATCTTCCTGGGATTCAGTAAGTACGGCCGTATTACCCTGGGAGTGGACGGAGAGAAGCCCGAATACTCGAAGTTCTCGTGGATTGCCATGATGTTCTCGGCCGGCATGGGCATCGGCCTGTTCTTCTTTGGCCCCTACGAACCGTTGGCCTACTTCATCTCTCCGGCACCGGGCACGGCAGACCCGGAAACACGCGAAGCAATTCACCGCGCCATGGCCCAGACGATCTTCCACTGGGGTCTGCACGCGTGGGCGATCTACGCATTGGTCGGAGCAGCAGTGGCCTACGGCGCATACCGCCGTGGCCGGGTCCCGCTGATGAGCTCAATCTTCACCACGCTGTTCGGCAAGCGCCAAACCGAAGGCATCCCCGGCCGCCTGATCGACATGTTCGCCATCGTCGCCACCCTGTTCGGCACCGCAGCTTCCCTGGGAATCGGAGCGCTACAGGTTGGTCGCGGGGTGGAAATCGTCAGCGGCATCGGCAAGCTATCCAATGCCGGGCTCATCATCATTATCGCGATCCTCAGTGCTGCCTTCGTGGCCTCGGCCGTTTCCGGCATCGGGCGCGGTATCCGTTGGCTCTCGAACATCAACATGACATTGGCCTTCGCCCTGGCAACCTTTGTGTTTGTCGCCGGGCCAACCCTGTTCTTGTTGAACCTCGTCCCCGCCTCGTTGGCCGAGTACCTCTCGGAACTTCTGCACATGATGAGCAAGGGACCCTCATGGGGTGGCGAGGCTGCTGACTTCTCCGCCACCTGGACGGTCTTCTACTGGGCTTGGTGGATTTCATGGTCGCCATTCGTCGGTATTTTCCTGGCCCGGATCTCCCGCGGCCGGACGATCCGCGAGTACGTGATGTACGTGCTGGTTGTCCCCACCCTGGTCGGCGCCCTGGCCTTCACCGTCTTTGGCGGCACCTCCATCTGGTTGAGGATGAACGGTTCGGACATCGGCACCGATTCATCCCCGCAGGATTTGTTCTTCAATGTCTTGGACCAGCTTCCATTGGCCCAGATCACTCCCTTTGTGGCCATGGCATGTGTTTCGATCTTCTTCATCACCTCCGCCGACTCGGCCTCCGTGGTGATGGGCATCCTTTCCCAGCGTGGCAAGGCTAACCCTGACAAGAAGATCATCGTCTTCTGGGGCCTGGCGATGATGGGGATCGCGGTGGTGATGCTGCTCGTGGGAGGAAGCACCGCACTGGAGGGCCTGCAGAACCTGATCATTGTCTCCGCCCTGCCCTTCGCCTTGATTCTCATCCTGCTGATGATTGCCTTCGCCAAGGACCTGCGCAGCGATCCCTTGATGATCCGCCGGGACTTCGCCTACCAGGCCATCGAAAACGCCGTCAGGACCGGCATTGACGACTACGGGGATGATTTCGAGCTCAGCGTGCAGAAGGCGGAGAACGGAAACGGCGCCGGAGCCGGCTTCGACTCCCACGGAGCCGAAGTCACCGAGTGGTACCAGCGCCACGACGAGGAAGGCACTCCCGTGGGATACGACTACAAGGCCGGTGAATACGACGACGGTTGGGTTTCGGAAGGCAAAGCCGCCGAAAACGCAGCCAAGGCAGGCGAGGAAGAGGATCCCAAGACCCCCTGACACCGATGAGAGGCAAAGGCCCGACCTTTCCCTGTCTTGTATGCATGTAGGCCGTGGTTGGCCAGATCCCCGCAAGGGAGATGGCAGAGCACGGCCTGCGTCGTTTTCACAAGTTCCCGACCTCTGGCACCGCACGGATCCTCCCGGCAACCGATTCCAGGTGTCCGGCCCGGACGGCCGATTCAAGCCCGGTCTGCAGCCACTGGGAAACCTTCTTGGTCATGCGCGAATATCCCATCACTCCCATCGCCTCGCGTTTGAGCTCGTCAACACCCCATTGCCCGCCCTCGAGCACCAGGGCACACATGAGGTTGGCGATCTCGCGGGGAGCGATCTCCTCGATCGCGATCTCCCGCGCCGCGAAGCCCGTGCGGTAATTGGTCCATTCCTGCCCCCGTTCACTGGCGGTGCAGATGAAGCCATCGACATCGGGTTCGTGGAGCCGTGGATCCAAGGCAGCCAACATGGCGTCTTCCCTGGCCCCCGAGACCCTGCCGGATTCATAGGCGTTGATGGCCAGCTTGGCCAGGCGCTTGGGATCGATCGGGGCTTCGGCCGCAAGAATCTCTCCCAGTAGCGCAGCAGCCTTCTTCTTGCCCGCCTTGGTACCCAGGTCATCGAGTTCAGCTTGGTTCCCCACCTGGCGCACCCGCCAAGGCACATAGTCCGTGGCCTTGCCGGGCTGGCGCTGCGGAGGCATCCCGGGGTCCACGGCCTCTTCGGTTCCGTTGTGCCTCGAGGCCGCCGTTGGATGCGGCTTCCCCGCATCCGGTTCCCGGGTTGCCCGCAGGAGTTCGGCCTCCAGGGAATCAAGGACCTTGCCTGGATCCTCAAGCCAAGCCGGCAGCCAGATCCGCGCCACCGCGGACCAGCCAAGCAGATCGCGCAGGATAGCTTCCGGCAACCCGTCGCGGTCCCCCACCGTCTTGCGCCGGGCCCAGGGTTCGTTGTCCAGCAGTATGGCCATCACGGGCTCCTTGGGGGATTCGGCCAGGGCTACGGTCACATCGATCCTGAACTCGGAGAGTCCGACGTTGGTGCGCACGTGGTGCCCGCGTTCACGCAACGCGACCGCCACCTGATCGCGGTGCCTGTCGCAGATCATAGCCACGGTGGAACCCTGTCCCAGTGCCCGTGCACCTTCCAGCGCCATGTCGAGGTACGCCCGCAGGTGCTTGATGCCCAGTGCCGAGGAGTCCTCGGCACGCAGCTGCCCGGGGTCGAAGCTGGAGAACACGACGACCTGGCGCCGGGCGCGGGTGATGGCTACATTCAGCCGCCGCTCGCCGCCAAGGTTGTTCAACGGGCCGAAGTTCAGCGGCAGCTTGCCTTGCTCGTTGGCGCTGAAGGCGGTGGAAAACAGGATCACGTCCCGCTCGTCGCCTTGGACGTTTTCCAGGTTCTTCACGAACAGGCCCTCGGACCCCGCATCCAGGGCCGCCTCGAGACGCTCGTCCGGGTCATCGCGCAGCAGGGTCTCGACAAGGTCGCGCTGTGGGGCGTTGAAGGTGACGACGCCGATCGACGGGGTCGAATCCGGGGATGCGGCAAAGCGCTTCTTGATTTCCATCACGATCTCGTTTGCTTCCACCGGGTTGGTGCGCAGCACACCGGCATCCCCGGAGCGGTGGAAGGTTCCCGGGACCCTGCGATGGGTGATGCCATAGCCCGGCGGCGCCTGGGACGTGGAGCCGTTGCGCGGGGAGGGAAAGGAGGAGAGCTTGCCCTCGTAGTAGTACTTGTTGCTGAAGGCGATCAGTGACTCGTCCTGGCTGCGATAGTGCCAGGACAGCCAGCGGCGCCCGATGCGCGCCATGACGGCCTCGCTGAGGATCGATTCCTCATCGGCGACCAGCAATTGAGATTCCGGGTCATCCTCGCTCCCGGTGGACACCTCGGCAAAGGAGCTTGGCGGCATCTGCTTCGAATCCCCGACGATGACCGCGGACTTCGCACGGCCCAGGGTGCCGATCGCGTCGGCGACCCGGATCTGGGACGCCTCGTCGAAGACGACGATGTCGAATTCCCCGGCCCTTGGCGGGAAGAACCTGGCGGCGGAGTCCGGGCTGACCAGCACGCAGGGCAGGATGGTGGCCACCAGGTCGCCATAGGAATCCATGAGCTGGCGTACGCTCATCCCGCCGCGACGGCGCTCAAGCTGCCGGGCCAGTTCCCCCACGCGGCTCTCGGATTTCTTGAGTTCGGTCGCGCGACGGGTGATGATTTTCTCGGGCAGGGACTTGCCCAGGTGCTTGCGCAGCGCCTGGGACGAGGAAGTGAAACGCTCGATCATGCGCATCTGGGTGTCGGTGTTGAAGGTATCGAATCCGTGGGTGCCCAGCCTCTCGGCTAGGGACGATTCTGCGGTGCCGCGCATGAATCCGCGCCATGCATCAAATGCCGGGAAGTTACCGGTGGCCAGCTGTGTCCACGCCTCATCCAGCCCGTGTGCCTTCAGCGGTTCGAGCGCTTCGATGAATGCCACCCAGCGTTTCAGCCCCCGGCCCCGGGAAACTGCGCTGCCGCGCTCGTTGGCACTTTTCAGGTAGCTTCCCAGGAATCCGTGGGTGGAAGGCCAGATCGAGTGTGTGCGGGTTTCGGGTGGGATCGCGCCGGCCAATCGATCCCAAGCGGCGGCGATGCACCGCAGCTCGGCAGCAAGCTCCGGGGCCAACGGAGCCTGGCGGCCCAGGGCCTCACGCAGCGTGTGGGCGTATGAAGCATTCGTTTCTGCACCTGCGACAGGGACGAACCGGGAAAGGTGCAGCAGCCGGTCGCGCTGTTGGGCCACCGAGTCGATGTCGCCTTCAATGAACGGGTTCCAGTGTGATCCCAGCACGACGCCAGGGGATTCATGCAGGTTCGCAACGAGACCGGAGCATCGGGCGCGGGCCTCGATGAGGGAGTGGAGAACGGCCACGAGGTTCTTGGCATCCGATTCGTTGCCTCTCCAGTGCGCACCGAAGTATTCACAGATGACCTGAGCGCGGCGCTTCTTGCGTCCCAGGCCGAGGAATCCAAACCTGTCGGCTTCCGCTGCGGCAGCTTCCACCGGGGCAAGATCCATTTCCAGAACAACGGGGTCCACCACCTTAGGGAGCCAAGGCATCGACGTCGCCAGCTCGGTGGCTTCGGCCAGCAGCTTGTGGGTGCGCTGGCGCCACGTCGGTTCGCCGACCGCATCAAGCACCTCCAGCGGCACCACGGCATCGATGAGTTCGGCAAGTTGACGCAGGTCCTCGGGACCCGTTGCCGCTTCGATAAGCACAGTGATGGCCGCCTCGGCGTTGGCGAGCCCTGCATCGGCCAACGCGGCATCTAGCTCACGGGTGGATGCAAGCAGGGCGTCCATGCCCTCACTGTTGATCGGTCCGGCGATGAAACCCCAGGAGTGATCGTTGCTCGGGGCCGCTGGCTGCGCGGTTTCGGGCAAGCGCAGAAGCGTCTCGCGCACCGCGGCGAGCTCTTGCTGGCCCGCCCGGGCGGCAAAGGATACGGGGACCGGCAGCGCCGGGATCTCCGGGTCCATGGACAGGGCGGCGTTGTGTGCCCCGTAGGCGGAGACTCCGGCAGGGTTTGGATCGTGCAGGTCGCGCGCGTAGGAGCGGAGTCTGCGCGCCGAAGATTCCAGGTCCCCTTCCGCTAGCTTGATCCCGGCGTGGTCGGCGAAAACCAGGTGGTCCAGCGAGGCCTTGATCTGGGCGCGCACCGCATTCGGGGAGGACCTCTTGTCATGCAGGTCCAAGGCGAATTCGCCCAGTCCCACCTCGTCCAGGCGCTTGCGCACCACTTCGAGCGCCGCACGCTTCTCCGCCACAAAGAGCACCTTCTTGCCTTCGGCCATGGCGTGGGCAAGCAGGTTGGTGATGGTCTGGGACTTTCCTGTCCCCGGAGGGCCCTCCAGCACAAAGGTGCGACCGGCGGAGGCTGCGGCGACCGCCTCAAGCTGGGACGAGTCGGCGGGTACCGGGCAACGGGCCGCCAGCGCATCGAGGTCCTCCACCAGCGCCCCGGAATCAGTGCCTGCAGGATCGTTGAATACGCTGGTTGGGGATTCAACCAGGTGGCGCACCAACGGGGCGGCCATAAAGGTCTCCCAGTTTTCGTCCAGGTCCCGCCACATCCTGAACTTGGCGAATTGCAGGATCGCAAGATCCACGGTTCCCTCCACATGGAAGGGAAGATCCGCTGCCACCAGCGCCTCACGCAGTGCCGCGAGCGCCGCGGGCACATCGATGCCAGAGGCATCGAGCACGGGGTCCTCGAAACCGGGGATGCGCAGGCCGAATTGCTCGTGCAATTTTTCGGCCAAGGCAAAGTTGGGGGTGGAGGTTCCGGTCTCGTCGATTTCGACGCGGTAGTGCTTTCCGCGTCCGGCGGGTTTCAGGTGGACGGGGATCAGGAACAACGGGGAACGCAAGGCACGCGACTCGACCGACCAGTTCAGCGAACCCAGGGCGAGGTAGAGGTTGTTTGCGCCGTTCTCATCGGTGATCCTCTTGGCTTCACCTGCGAGCCTGCGCAGCCGTGAGACGTATTTCTCCTCCTCCAGCCGGGTGTAGACCCTTGCGCGGGTCAGGAGCAGCTCGATGCGGCGTTCGATGGGAAGCAACGGACCCGAGGAGTAACGTTGTGCATCCAGCGCACCGATCTCGTTGGCCGGCAGCAGCTCGATGGCCTTGCCGTCGTTGATCAGGTCCTCGAACCCGTCAACCACCGATTCGGGCACCGCCAGCGGGACGCGTGAGCGTTCGGTGAAGTTCAACAGCCGGTTGCGCAAGGACAGATCGAGCAGCCCGTTCTTCCATGCCGTGATGCGTGGTGGCTCCGTCCTTGAAGTGGAAAGCGGTGTTGGGAGGCGTCGTTCGGATTTTTCCTTGAAGAAGCGCTCGAGCGTATCCGGGGCAGCCGCCTTGTACTCGATGACAACGGGCCGTCCTGTATCCGAGAGGCCGCGGGCCGGAAGCGGTGTGATCCCGGAGCGTCGCGCGGCCCTGACATCAACCCCATAGACCAGGCGCCCGGCAGCTTCGGCACCTTGGGCGTACTCGCGCAGAGTACCGGCCGATGCCTCGGCGATGGGCTGTGGGATCCCGCTGGTGACACCGGTGCTCTCCACAACACGCAGGTGCCCGGCGCCGATGAGGTTCAGCAGAGCGCTTGCGCCCTCTGCATCGAGGCTGGCGCTGGGCAGTGCGCCGTCGGGGATGCGCCAATACGCCAAAAAGGCGTGGTCGGTGGACAGCCAGATCACCGAGTTGATGCCGATGGCTTCGAGCAGCGCGGCCAGCAGCAATGTGGTCTCCAGTGCGCTGCCGACGCGTTCAGTGAGGACCTCCTGCGCGCCGCGGAGGTATTGCCCTCCCACCTCGCCCAGGTCCCAGCCCGTGGGCTGGGCACCCAGGCGGATGCCGCGGGAGCCGAGCACCTCGAAGATGCACGACACCGACAGGTCAACCCGTTCGGTCCCGCCCACCGTGGTTTCGAGGTCTTCGCCACCGGTGCGCGTGCGAAACAGGTCCCCGGCAGCGGAGAGCAGTTGGCCAAGCGCCGGATGCTGGGGTTGCACGAATGCCGCCAGCAACTCGGCGTTCGCTTGGTTCGAAGCGCCGGGCCAATGGCTTGCCGGCAGTAATTCGAGCTCGCCTGATTCCTCGGCAATGAGCTTTCCGTTTTCGGCCACCCTGACCACGAGCCGGCCCGGACTCCGCGCATCGACCAGGGAGAAGGCGGCCAAATCCAGCACCACGTCCAAGTCGTGGACTGTGCTGGTTCCGCACGGCAATTCCATGGACCGACGTGCCACGGCGGAAACCGGCAGGTTCCCGCGCATGGCCACCGCCGTCACCAGGACCTGCCGGGCCCTTTGCCCGTGGTTATCCAGCACGATCCGTTCAAGGATCCGGGCATGGGTGTGTGCGGTGGCGTAGTTGACTGTTTTGCCGTGGGTGATTCGCACCGAGACCGGACCGGCACCGGGTTCACGGGCTGAAACCTTCCCCATATCGCCTACGGCAAGGGATTGCAGCATCTGACGTACTTGGTCGGCCGCATCCTGCAATTCCAACCCGGCCAGGAAGTCCGTACAGGTTTCCAGGCTGCGCTGCGCTGCTCCGGAATCGAAGTCGGTGTTGTTCGCCCAGCCTTGGCGAATTTCCTGCACCGCCCGCGTCAATCGTTCCTGCGCCATTGTCAGTTCGGGGTCTGTGGAGGAGAGCAACACGCGCAATTGGGCACCCAGTGCGCCGACGCCGGTGGAGACCTCGGGGGTTTGAAGGACGTGGTCGAGCTTGTTCGACAGCTTCGTCCAGCCTCCTGCGGCGATGCGCATCGCCCGCTTTTCTTCAGCGAACCCGGCCAAGGCACCTGAGATGATTTCCAGTGCCGCTCCCACGTAGTCACCCTGGACACTCACGAGCGCATCCCTCTTTCCTGCGTGGGCCCGGCCGGTCGCGGGTGCTTGGATTCACTTAGTAGAACTTATCCCATCAACCCCGTGTGCGGGCCAAGAAACGTGAAGGCGGGTTCTTTCCACTTTGACGATGTGAACCGGCTTTCACGCTATCAGCCAGCCTCGGCAAGAACGCCGCAGGACGAAGCACACCGCGGTGTCTCGCTCTTGCTAGTGTCCCGCGCCGTAAATTCGTTGAATAAGTGTTAAAATTGATACATGGCACGCACCGGACGCCCCAAGGCAGAACTGATCCTCACCGATGAAGAACGCGACCAGCTTTCACGATGGACCCGCAGACGAAAGTCCTCCCAAGCGCTGGCGCTACGTTCACGGATCGTCCTGGCCTGCGCCGAGGGGATGACCAACAAGGACGTCGCCACCTTGGTCGGATGCTCGGCACCGACGGTGACGAAGTGGCGCTCACGGTTTGTGGATCATCGATTGGATGGGCTCAGCGATGATCCACGCCCGGGACGCCCTGCCACCATCAGCGCCGATTAGGTCGAAGACATCGTGGTCGCCACCTTGGAAAGCACTCCGGAAAACGCGACCCACTGGTCCCGCTCCAAGATGGCCGAACGCAGCGGACTATCCAAGTCCACCGTCGGGCGGATCTGGAAAGCCTTTAGCATCAAGCCTCACCGCACCGACGGGTTCAAACTCTCCAACGATCCGTTCTTCGTGGAGAAGGTCTACGACATCGTGGGTCTCTACCTGAACCCGCCCGAATCCGCCGTCGTCCTGTCGGTGGATGAAAAGTCCCAGGTCCAGGCTTTGTCCAGGTCGCAGCCCGCGTTCCCGATGATGCCGGGCATGCCCGAAAAGCGCACCCATGACTATGCCCGGCACGGCACCACGAGCCTGTTCGCCGCCTTGAACGTGGTTGACGGGACCGTGATCGCTTCCACCCATCGCAAGCACCGGGCCGTGGAGTTCAAGAAATTCCTGGCCAAGATCGATGCGCAGGTCCCGGAGGAACTGGACGTGCATATCGTCTGCGACAACTACGGGACACACAAGAGTCCGACCATTGTGTCCTGGCTGGCCCGGCACCCGCGGTTCACGATGCACTTCACGCCCACGTACTCGTCCTGGATCAACCAGGTTGAGCGATTGTTTGCCGAAGTGACGCGGGAACTGCTCCAACGCAGTGACCACCGAAGCGTGCAGACACTGGAGAAGGACCTGCGCAACTGGGTCAAGGGATGGAATGAAAATCCCAAGCCGTTTATCTGGACGAAGACTGCCGAGGAGATCCTTGAATCGTTGGGACGACTATTGAAACGAATTAACGGCGCGGGACACTAGGTACTTTCGACACCGCGAGCTCCAAGTACGCCGGATAAGGAGGCTGCAGATCTCCTCACAGTGGCCGCGAAGAACTAAAGACGGATCGCAAGGAACCACTCTCCTCATCTTTCAAGGGGCTATTGATCAGGCACCCGGATAGTCTCATGTACCAAAGCGCTTCCATTGCCGGGTGCCGGTCTTCTGGAACGACGGACCGGCGGCCGGACTGCAGTGGCGCCTATCCAGAGCAATGCCCCCACAAAGCAAGGAAGCCAAGACCTCATGAGAAGCACCAGCATCCCGCAGTCCCTGAGGATGAACCCGGACTCGACTGCCGACCTGCACGAAACTTACAAGTACTTGCACGCCAACCCGGAGTTGTCCATGCAGGAGCACCGGACCGCCGACTACCTGGCCAAGCGCTTGGAAGATCTGGGATTGGAAGTCTTCCGCTGCGGAGGCACCGGAGTTGTGGGCGTGCTGCGTAACGGCGAGGGTCCGGTTATCGGTCTGCGTGCGGACACCGACGGATTGCCGGTCCTCGAAGACACTGGCCTGGATTATGCAAGCACCGCCACCGGCAAGCTTCCGGACGGCACCACCGTCCCTCTCATGCATGCCTGCGGTCACGACACTCACATGGCCACCGCATTGAAAACCGCCGAGCTTTATGCAGGTGCCCGCAACGCGTGGTCCGGGACCGTGGTGTTTATCCTGCAACCCGGGGAGGAAACGGGCGTCGGAGCCCGCGCCATGGTCCAGGACGGACTCTGGGACAAGGCCCCTAAGCCCGAGGTCATCTTCGGCCAGCACGTGATGGCGTCCCTGGCAGGAACCGTCAGCTTGATGCCGGGGGCGGCAATGGCCACCGCGGATTCCTTCAAGGTCACCGTGTACGGCCAAGGGTCCCACGGGTCCATGCCAGAAAACTCCGTCGACCCCATCGTGTTGGGCGCTTCCATGGTGCTGCACTTGCAGAGGATCGTCTCAAGGCAGGTGGCCCCCCAGTCTTCCGCAGTGGTGACCGTCGGCTCGTTCCACGCCGGGTTGAAAGAGAACATCATTCCTGACCGCGCGGTGTTCACCATCAACGTGCGCACCTTTGAAGCCGAAGTCCGCGACATGGTGCTCTCCTCGATCCGGCGCATCATTGCCGCCGAGGCCCAAGCCTCCGGCGCCATGGAACCGCTGATCGAGGATATCTCCGCTTTCCCGCCATTGCACAACGACCCGACGGAGACCGCGAAGCTCGCCGAGGCGTTCCGTGCCGAATTCGGCAAGGAGCATGTTGTGGACGGAGAACCGGTGATGGGCAGCGAAGACTTCGGGGCTCTGGCAGCCGCCATCGGTGTGCCCTCGGTGTTCTGGTTCTTCGGCGGCAACGACGCCGCGGCCTTGGCTGCCGGCACCCCACCGGCAAACCACTCGCCGTTCTTTGCCCCGGTTATCGAACCGACACTGAGCACCGGGGTCCAGGCGGCGGTGCGCGCACTGTTCTCGAAGCTCGGCAAGGTTTGATGTACCCGACGTTTTTTCCATCCAAGGGACACTTGCGTGATTGGTGAGGTGCCGCGAGGCTGGTTGGACACCTCACCCAACCCGTGGCAAGGACGCATGATGCTGAAACTCGAAGACCTTGATCTGGACATGATCGCCAGTGTCATGCAGGATGATGGTTCCATGGGCGCCGAGTACTACCTGGATCTTGACACCGGCGATGTAGTGCTCCCCGGATTCTCGGACGACCTGGAGATTCAAGACATCCAGGAGGGCAACTACGTCTGGATCGATCGCATCGAATCCTATGAGTCATACCGGCACATGGAGGATTTCACCCACGCACTGCCCGAGGGCCAAGCCCGCATGAAACTCGAGCAGGCGTTGATCCGCAGCAAACCGTTCCGTCATTTCAAAGAAACATTGAACTCATTCCCGGATCAGCGCAAGGCGTGGTTCGATTTCAAGGACGAGGCCATGCGCGAGGTGATCGTGCGGTGGTTGGTCTCCGTCGAAGCCATCGAGGATCCCGACCCCGACTCAGAAAGCGAAAACCTTCAGGAGTAGTGGCTTCGCTGCCTCGCAACCCCAAGTATGGCTTCGCAGCGAGATAGCGGGCGCCATTAGACCCATTGTTTAGTCGTGACATCCGGAATCGACAGACCTGTCACGGGGCAAGCCAACGAGCTGCAGCGCCGGAAACCCGCCAACAAGCAGAGCCTTTTTCCTCTCATTTATCCCTACACCGAAAAAACTAGCTAGCTTAGCTAGTAATCAGATAGTATTGGCAATGCGTTACCCATGCTGTGCCGGCCTGAACATTCGTTGAAGAGGTTTACACGTGAGAGTCCAGATTTGTCTTGATGCGGTGAAGAAGGCCGAACGGCTGGTCGATGCCTTACGGCTCGGTGACGATCTAGCCGTGGAAGCGAGCCGGGATGGCGGGGTGCGCAACATGCGCCTGCTGCGTAGCACCATCGCCGCGAACGACCAGGTCGCTGCGATCGCAGCTATCCACGCACTGGCCCAGATCGGTGACGAGGAAGCCGATGTCGTCCTCTCTGAGTTGCTCTCCAGTGACCAAGGGTTCATTCGCGAACATGCCGCGTGGGCACACAGTTCCCGAGCACCACGCGCAGGATCCTTGGGACGCCTCATCGGGCTGGTCTCTTCCGGGGGGTTCGCCGCCATGTTGGCCCAACGCACCTTGGAGGGCTGGGCGGTCCCGGCACCGGAAATGGTTGCCGTCGGACTCGAAAGTGCGTTGTTGGGTGTCACCGAACCGGCACGCCGCTATCGATTGGTGGAAACCCTGGGCTTGGTGCAGCACTCCATGGCCGCTTCTCCCCTGACCCGCATTGCGCGGGACGCTGCCGAAGAACAAACAGTCCGCGTCGCAGCCGTCATTGCCCTGGGACAGCGAAGCACCGAGGAATCAACATCCACAGTGCTTCAGGAGATCGCCCAGGGAACCGGCCTGCTCGCAGAAGCCGCACGGCTTTCACTGAGCGATCTTTCCGAGGCGACGGGACCGGTTGCCACTGAGGTTCCTGCCGCACGCGAAACGGGCCTGACCGTTGCCCAGCTCTTCCTGCATGCCGATATCGATGCGGAACTGAGCCAGGCGGGCAGCGGGGACAACGGCGGGATCGCCACCTTGTTGGTTCGCTTGGGCGATGCCCTGGTCGCCGGCCACGAGGACGGATCCCAAACCGACGGCAGCCAGGTTCCGGTCGACCGAGTGTTGACGCTTTCGCGCGGTGGCCTTGAAGCGGCCGCGCAAAGCATGGCCACCTTGGCCGAGGAACAAACCGGACACCTCTACGGCCGGGTTCCGCTATTGCAGGGACCTTTGCCCTCGGCGAGCGCATGGCCGCTGCGCGTGGCTGCCCGCCGGGGTATCCACCGCATCCTCAGATCCGTGGGACATGTGGACGCACTGCACCTGCGTATGGCGGACGTGGGCAGCCTGGCTGCTTTCGATGTTGCCCGGAAGCTCGATATCCCTGTCATCTTCACCGCGGCGCCCGACCCGCACGCAGTCATCAATTCCATGGATCTCGCCGGACAGCTGACCCGGGAAAACTTTGGGGAAATCGACGCCGTGGAACATTTCTGGTTCCGCGCCCGACTGGTGCAGCGCATGGCGTCCAATGCCGCCCACACCATCTTCTTCCCCAGGCCCAACCTCGAAAACGACATGAAGCAACTGGTGGGCCTGGACATGGCCGCCGAACCGAACAGGCACACCATTGTTCCCGAAGGAATCGATTTGGGTGTCGTCGACCACGCAGTCCGCCGGGCCCAGGAGCACGCCGCAGGACAGCAAGCGGCCGAGCCGCTTCAAGAACTGGCCGAACTACTCAGTGCCCTGCCACAGGAGCGCCGTGGTTTGCCGCTGGTCATCAGTGTGGGGCGCTTCCACCGGGTCAAGGGAATGGCTTCGATCGTAGAGGCCTGGGCGAACTCGGATCTGCGCAACACCGCAAACCTGTTGCTGATCGGCGGGAACATGAAGAATCCCTCGGCAGATGAACGTGAACAGCTTGCACGGATTGATTCAATTATCGATCCGGGCGAACGTGCCGCGCACGGGCTGTTCCTGCCGGGCCACCGCCCCAACGGCACAGTGGCCCACTGGGTTGCAGCCGCACGTACCGGGCTACCCGGGTTTGCGGCACCTCGCGGGGTCTATGTCTGCGGAAGCCTTAAGGAAGAATTCGGCATCGCGTTGCTCGAGGCCATGGCCACGGGCCTGTTGGTGGTTGCGCCCAATGGCGGAGGCCCGGCCACCTATCTGGAGCAGGGACGCACCGGATTCCTTACCACCACCTGGGACACCAGCCTCTTGGGCAACTCCATCACCGAGGCACTGGCCTGCGCCGCCGCGGAAACCACCGAGGAGCGTGCGAGGTATTCACGCGCCGTCGTCGAGGCCGATTTCACGGTCGAAGCCATGGCCCGGGCCCTGGCCAAGGTATATTCCGATGTACACCACGCAGATGTGGAACTTCAAAGAGAGTTGGTTTCCGCCCCATGACCCTGCTGATTATCTCTCCCGACTATGCCTCCCACCTATACCCGCTGGCTGCCTTGGGCACCAACTGGCTGGAAGCGGGCGAACGGGTGGTGGTCGCCACGGGGGAAGCGACCGCGTCAATCGTGGAGTCCTTTGGTTTTGAGCATGTGCACCTGCAGCTGAGCCGTGGCTCGAATCCCGGGGTGATCCGGGCCGAGGAGCAACCCGACGGCGAGGATGATGCGCTGCGTGGGTTCTTTGCCGCCACCCGCCTGGGCATGGTCCAGACATTGGCGTTCCAGGCCGAGGCACGCATGAACGACCTCATGTGGGAACCGGTGAAGACCGCGAAGGCCGTGCAGAAGATCGTCGAAGAAGTGAAACCGACGACGATCATCGTGGACCACTTGGCCTTCAGCGCACGCCTGGGCATGGTTGCCGCCGGCATCGAGCACATCGACGTGGTCCTGGGCCATCCCACGGCCCTCCCCCTCCCGGCGGCTGCGGAAGTCTACGGCCTTCCCCCGGCCTGGCCAACGGCATTCTCCCCTGAAGACCAGGAAATCGAAGAGCTGCGCAACCTTTGCACCCGGGTGTCCGAGTCGTTTACCTCCGAGTGGAATTCGGCCCTGGCCCAGTTGGCGCCCCAGCTCCCGCCTTCCCCCGATGCCTTTGCCGAACACGGCGACGTGCTGGTCTTCAACTACCCCGGTGAGCTCATGACCGAAGAACGTACCGGACACCTGCCCCCTCACGTCTTCATCGGCTCGTCGGTTCGCGCCGAATCCGCCGAGGACCACATCGAAGCCTGGCTCTCGGAGAGCGATGAACCCTTTGTCTACGTCAGCTTCGGCAGCTTCCTATCGGTGCGCGGGGATGTGCTCAACAAGGTTGTCACCGCCCTGAAGGAATCCAATATCCGCGCAGCCGTTGCCTACGGCTCCGCCGGAGCCGAGTCCTTGGGCGAGGTCCCCGAAAACTGGCTGGTGGGTGAATTCCTGCCGCAGGTCACGCTGCTGGGTTCGGCCGCCGCCGCGGTGACCCATGGCGGAAACAACTCGGTCACCGAGTCCCTGACCTTCGGGGTGCCCACCGTCGTCCTGCCGTTTTCGACCGACCAGTTCGCCGGGGCCGCTGCATTGGAGAACATCGGCTTTGGTGCGGCACTGGCACCGAACACCGCCACGGTTCAAGAGCTCCGGCTAGCCCTTGGCGCCATGCTCTCCCTTCCACAGGACACCCGCGATGAGCTGCACTCCCTGGGCCAATCGCTGCGCGACGGTGCAGGAAGCGCCCAACTGCGCGCCGCCTTGGCCAAGGCAACCGGGCCCAGTAGGCAAGACCCCTCGCGCGTTGGATAATTGATCACGACGTTGGCTCTAGGAGAGGATTCCCGCAGGGCCTGATCAGCTGTCCGTGGTTCCCTCGGACCGTCCCTGTTGCGTCGCGCTTGGTCTGCCGATGGCCGGGGCATCCCGGGCATGCCGTGGATTTTTTGTCTCGACCTCGTCGCCCACCGCCGGCTCCTCATCGTGCGGCATCGCGGGCTTGAGCCGCAGGCTTGTCAGCAGGCCCAGCACCAGGACGCCGGCCGCTATCCAGGCGGCCACGGAGACACCTTGAGTCAATGCGTTGCGCGCCGCATCGGCGATGGCTGCCGTTTGCGGATTTGATGCCAGTGCGGAGATCGTTCCGCCCGAGCTGTGGGTCACCGAGTCGACGGCACCCTTCAGTTGCGGGAACTGGGCCACCAGCCCCGAGACCTGGGACTCGGTGGAATTCTTCAAGGTGGTGAACAATGCGGTGCCCAAGATCGCGATTCCCAGTGCCGAGCCCACTTGGCGTGCGGTGGACTGCGTGGAGGCGGCCTGTCCCGATTGCTGCACCGGAACATCGGCCAAGACCACTTGGGTCAGCTGGGCGGTGGCGAACCCCACCCCGATCCCATAGACAAAGAGGATCACCGACGTCATCCATGTGGAGGAATCCGGTCGGATCAACAAGGCCAGGGTGGCGACCGAGATGATCTCCAATCCAACGCCCAGCTGCACCATGCGCACCGCGGGCAGCGACTTGGACAGCGCCGAGATTGCACCCGAGGCCACGAAGGATCCCACTGCCAGCGGCACCAAGGCCAGACCCGCCTGGAGTGCGCTGAGACCAAGAACGTTCTGGAACCACAGCGGAAGGGAAAGGATCAACCCGAACTCACCTAGGCTCACCGTCAATGCAGTGAGGTTTCCGCGTGAGAAAGAGGAGATATTGAACAAGGAGAGATCAAGCAGAACACTACGATTGGCCTGTGACCGCGAACGCTCCAGCGCGATAAACCCGGCCAGCGCCAGGATGGACAAAACGAAGGTCGCCGGTACCGGGGAAAGCCCGAAGAGGGAGAAGGGTGCATCGGAGTTGGCGCTCCACCACCCGTAGTGGCGCCCCTCGATCAGGCCGAAGGCCAAAGATCCAAAGCCCACCACGGAGAGCAAGGCACCGAGGTAGTCATCGAGCCTCCCGGTGGCGGTCTCCCGGGACTCGGCAACGAAGTACAGCACCCCGCCTGCGGCTATCAACCCGAGCGGGACGTTGATCAAAAACGCCCAGTTCCAGCTGTAGGAAGAGGTCAGCCAGCCTCCGACGATGGGCCCCACGGCGGCCATGCCACCGATGGTCGAGCCCCATACGGCGAAGGCGATCGTGCGCTCCTTGCCACGGAAGTTGGCGTTGAGCAGTGAGAGGGTGGTGGGAAGGATCATTGACCCGCCGATTCCCTGGACGGCACGCGCCGCGATCAACCACATCCCCGAGGGCGCCAGCGCGCACAATGCCGAGCTCACCAAGAAGAGCAGGATGCCGAGCACCAAGATCCGGCGTCGCCCCACCCGGTCCGCAATCCTTCCCCAGACCAGCAGCAGCGCGGCGAAGACCAAGGTGTAGATTTCTTGGATCCACTGGACCTCGGTGGTGCTCAGGCCCAGGTCGTTGATGATCGCCGGAACCGCGACCGCCACGATGGTGCTGTCCATGATGATCAGGGCCACGGACAAGCTGATGGCCCCGAGACCGAACCAGCGCAATTTCACGTATCTGTCTGTAGTTGCTTCCACGGTTCACACACTACTCCTAGGTAGTTCCATCATGGAAGCACTTTTTCGGGGTTATCGAACCGTTTTGTCATCGGCCAACCCGGTGCGGGTTCCAATTTCCCCGGCTTTACAGGGGTCGGGTCGATCTCTTGTCATGCCCTTCCCGGCGTAGGAGATGTCTACCCCTATCGCTGGACTAGCCGTGAAGTGCCCGGGCAAGATCCAGCATGGCCTCGGCCGCAGCCGAAAGCTTGGTCTTCTCGGGCCACACGATGGACACCGGAACATGCTGGACCCCTGGATGGATCGGGCGCACCGCCAAGGGCCGACCTTCGTAACTCACGTCCCCGGCCGGGCGCTGGACCAAGATGGCGTATCCCATGCCGCGCGCCACCATGGAACGGGTGGTCTCGAAGTCTGTGGTGCGGAAGCGGACCCACGGAGCAAGCCCCTCCGCGGAAAACATCATCTCGGTGTTCTGGCGGCTTGGGTCCACGTCTAGAAGGATCATTGGCTCGTTGACCAGCTCGCTCAGTGCGACGTGCTCGCGTGCGGCAAGTCCATGGTCGGCCGGCAGCACTACAGTGGGCACCGAATCGGCCAGCTTGCGCTTGACCAGCCCGGCAGGGACCGCCAAATCGTAGGCAATACCCAAGTCCAGGCGCCCGGCAAGCAGCATCTGGTGGATCTGATGCTGGGTTCCGGCATGGAACTCGAGCTCCACTTCCGGATGCCGTGTGCTGAATTCTGCCAGCAGCTCGGTCAGCAGCGTCGGGGCCAGCGAGGAATAGCATCCAACCACAAGTTGCCCGCGCAGCGCTTTCCCCGAACTGGCCGCCAGGGTTTGAAGGTCGGTGGCCGCATGCAGGAGGCTACGCGCATGGGCGAGCACGTAATCCCCGGAGGGCGTCAGGGTCACTCCGTGGGCCTTTCGCCTGATGGTCAGTTGGGTGGCGAAGATGCGCTCCAACTCATTCAATGCCCCGGTGACCGCCGAGGGAGAGACCAGCAGCGCCGACGCGGCCGCGGCAATGGAGCCCTGTTCACCCACGGCAACGAAGCATTCGAGCTGCCGCAAGGTATAGCGCGCCATCACTACCACTCCCAAACCGTGGATATATCGCTAAAACAAGTACTTTACCTGACGATATGCCCTCGCTCACACTGGTAGTCACGATCATCAAGGTTCCGTCGGCCCAGGAGTACACACATGAGCAACCAGCCCAGCAGCACCACCGGATGCCCGTTCACCGGGGAGCTTCCCACCGATCCGGCCGAGCTAGCTGCCCTCATGGCGCAGGTTCCCGCCACCGGCGAAGCCGCCGCGACCGGCATCGAAGCCCCGGTTGCCGACTGGGTGACGATCGAGGATCTGTACCGTGATCCGTTCCCGATCTACCGCAGGATGCGTGGAGAAGCAGCCGTGCATTGGGTCCCCGCGGTCAACCGCTACATGGTCACCTCATACGCCGCCTGCCACGAGATCGAGCAGGACGAGGCCATCTACTCGGCCGACGAGCACAATTCCTTGATGAAGCGCTCGATGGGCCATTCGATGCTGCGCAAGGACAATCCCGAGCATCAGGTCGACCGCGACTCCTACGGGGCCACCCTGCGTCCGGGCACCATCAAAAAGCACTGGAACGCCATCTTCGAGGCCAATAACGAGAAGTACCTCGCCGAACTGCTGGACAAGGGCCCGGGCGCCGACTTTGTCTGGGACTACGCGGCCCCCTACACCGGTGAAAACCTGCGCATGGTCATGGGATTCCATAACGCCACGCAGCAAGACCTGCAGCGCTGGAGCCAGACATTGATCGACGGGACCGGCAACTACGCCGATGATCCCGATGTCTGGGCGCTGGCCAAGAAGTCCTCGGACGAGGTCGATGCCGCGATCGACGAGATGCTGCCCTACCTGGCCAAGAACCCGGAGCCCTCGCTGATCTCGGGCCTGTCCTCCATGCCGATCCCGCTCGAGGCGATCCGCGCCAACCTGAAAATGACCATCGGCGGCGGACTGAACGAGCCACGCGATGTGCTGGCCACCACCGTGTGGGCGCTGTTGAACAACCCGGACCAACTGGCCGCCGTGCTGGCCGAGCCCAAGCTCCACTCGGTCGCCTTCGAGGAGTCGGTCCGCTGGGTCGCACCGATTGGCATGTACCCGCGTGAAACCACCAAGGATGTCGTACTGGAAGGGGTCAACCTGCCCAAGGGCGCGCGCCTGGGCGTGGTGCTGGGCGCCGCCAACCGTGACCCAAAGGTCTTCGAGGACCCGGAAGCTTTCAACATCTTCCGCCCGAAGAAACCGCACCTGGGCTTCGGTGGCGGTGTGCACTTCTGCGCCGGCACCTGGATCGCCCGCGCCCAGGTAGCCCAGGTCGCGATGCCTTCGGTGTTCGAGAAGCTGCCGAATCTTCGACTGGATCCCGCCGGAGAGACCATCGATGCCGGCTGGGTTTTCCGCGGCATGACCAAGATGGCGGTGCTCTGGGGCTAGTCCCTGAACCTCGCCCTTTCTAAAGCTTCAGCCGAATCCACTTCTAAGGAACACCGACATGCCTACCATTACCTTCACCCAGCCATCCGGAGAAGCCACGGTTCTCACCGTAGACGAGGGCACCTCGTTGATGCGCGCCGCTGTCACCAACGGCATCGAGGGAATCGTGGGCGAATGCGGTGGCCAAGCCATGTGCGCGACCTGCCATGTCTTCGTCCGTCCGGAATTCGCCGACCAGTTGCCCGAGATCAGCGACGACGAGGAGGAAATGCTCGACTGCACCACGGCCGAGCGGACCGAGTCCTCGCGCCTGGGTTGCCAAATCAAGATGTCCTCCACGCTGTCGAACATTGTCGTCGATGTTCCTTCGGACCAGGTGTAGCCGCCATGGAAGCAGCCAAGTTACACGCCCCTGTCCTGATCATCGGTGCCGGACAGTCGGGGATCCAGGTCGCCGACTCCCTGCGCTCCGAGGGCCACACCGGGAACATCACCATCCTTCACGACGAGGATGGCGTCCCCTACCAGCGTCCCCCGCTGTCCAAGGACTACTTGGCAGCAGATACACCCGCAGCGCCATTGCCCTTGCGCGGCCCGAATTTCTTCCTCGAGAAGAACATCACCTTGCTCACCGGCCGGGCAGCCGCCGTGGACACGACTGCCCGCGCCGTCACCCTCGAAGACGGGAGCGTGCTGGAATACGCACACTTGGTCTTCGCCACTGGCGCCGCCAACCGTCCGCTTCCCTGCTCCGGAGCGGATCTGGCCGGGGTCCATGCGCTGCGCACGCTCTACGACGCAACAAACCTCCAGGGCGCGCTGTCCAACGCCCGCAAAGTGGTGGTGATCGGTGCCGGGTTCATCGGGTTGGAGTTCGCCGCCGGGGCCAAGGCCCGGGGCCTTGAGGTCACCGTGCTGGAATTCGCCCCTCGCCCCATGGGCCGGGCGTTATCAGCAACGTGCTCTGACTGGTTCGCCTCCCGACACACGGCCGACGGCATCGACCTGCGCCTGAACGAAGGTGTCGCGGCCATACACCGCGACGGAGAAGACCTGGGCGTCGAGTCGACCACCGGTGAACGCTACGCCGCGGATCTGGTCCTCTACGGCGTGGGCGTCATCCCGCGCACCGAGCTGGCGCAAGCGGCCGGTTTGGCCGTTGAGAACGGCATCCTTGTCGATTCCTCCCTGTGCACCTCGGTGGACGGCGTTTTGGCCGTCGGGGACTGCGCCGCGTTCCCCAGCATCCACACCGGGACCACCACCCGCATCGAATCGGTGCAAAACGCGACCGACCACGGCCGGCACGCGGCGCGCAGCATCCTGGGGGCACGCGATCACTACACCGAGGTCCCGTGGTTCTGGAGCACGCAGGGAAAAATTCGACTTCAGATCGCCGGCATTTCTGCACCAAGCGACGAACCGGTAGTGCTAGGGGACCCCAGCACCGGAAAGTTCTCCATTGCACTGCTGCGCGACGGGGTGTTGGCGGCAGTCGAATCAGTGAATTCGGCGGCGGACCACATTGCCGCCCGCAAGCTCGTCGCCCGCGGCATCAAGCTGACGCCGCAGGGCCTCACAGCACCCGGATTCAGCCTCAAGGCCTTGGCGAAGGAGACTCAGGCGGTACCCGCCTAAGACGGCGCGGCAATCAGGCCTTCGGTTCTCAGCGGGCGATGGGACGAACACAACGCTCTCTTCCGCCGCCGCGGAAGGCCAGTACGCCTCCGTGGATTTTATCTAGCCGATTCGCCCTGACACGACTCGGGCTGTGCAGGTTACAGCCCAAAATATCAACACTCGCTATGCCACCGGACCGTTCGGCCCCGGTGCACGACTCCCCCCATCAGGAGCATCATGAGCCGCACCCAAACCCCAACCCAACGCGCCAACCAGCGCCGGGTCGCCTTCGCCACCATCATCGGCACCACCATCGAGTGGTACGACTTCTTCATCTATGCGACGGCAGCAGGCCTGATATTCGCCGAGCTCTTCTTCAAACCGGCTGGTGCCGAGATCGGATTACTGCTCGCCTTCGCCTCCGTGGGCATATCCTTCCTCTTCCGCCCGTTGGGCGCATTCTTGGCCGGACACTTCGGCGACAAGATCGGACGCCGCGCCATGTTGGTGCTGACCTTGATCATGATGGGCTCGGCCACCACGCTCATTGGCGTGCTGCCGACGTTCGCCACTGCCGGGGCCGTCGCCCCAATCCTACTGCTGACCTTGCGCATCCTGCAGGGCATCTCGGCCGGAGGCGAATGGGGAGGCGCGGTCTTGATGGCAGTGGAGCACGCTCCCAAGGACGGCCGCGGCCGCGCCGGTGCTTTCCCGCAGCTCGGCGTTCCGCTGGGCATGCTGTTGGCCTCCGGCGTCATGGCCATCATGACCGGGATCGTTTCCCCGGGTGAGGCCTTCATAGCCTGGGGCTGGCGCGTGCCGTTCCTGCTCAGCTTCATACTGATCGTCGTCGGATACTTCATCCGCCGCTCCGTTGAGGAATCCCCGATCTTCGAGGAAATCGCCGCCAAGAAGAAGCAGACCAAGGTCCCCGCCGTCGAGCTGTTCCGCAAGCACTGGCTCCTGGTTGTCCTTGCCGCGCTGGTCTTCGCCGAGAACAACGCCGCCGGCTACATGACCACCGGTGGCTTCCTGCAGGCCTATATGACCGATCCCGAGGGACCCATCGGCTTCACCCGGACCCAGGTCCTGCTTGCTGTGTCCTTCGGTGCGGTGATGTGGTTCATCTTCACCTTGCTCTCCGGTTTCATGGCCGACAAGATCGGGCGCAAGAAAACCTACATCATCGGTTTCGTCTCCCAGGCGCTGTGCGTGTTCCCGTTGTTCTGGCTGGTTAACTCCGCCAATCTGGGCCTGCTCTACCTCGGATTCGCGCTCTTCGCCGTCGGGCTGGGCCTTTCCTACGGTCCGCAGGCGGCACTGTACTCGGAGCTGTTCCCTGCCTCGGTGCGCTTTTCCGGGGTCTCGATCTCCTACGCCCTGGGGGCGATCCTCGGCGGTGCATTTGCCCCGATGATCGCCACCGACCTGGTCCAGGCCACCGGCAGCACCACAGCAGTCTCGGTGTACCTGTTGGCCATCACCCTGGTGTCGTTGGGCGCAGTGAGCCTGCTCAAGGACCGCACCGGCATCGACCTGTCCATTGAAAACCAGGCCGAACAGGAAATCGGAGCCACCATTTTCGACAAGCGAGTGCTTCCAGCCGACGTCAAGTCCACGGTGCTCACCCGCTGAGCCGCTCAACGTATAGGTGCAGGCTCGCCCTATATGTTGAGCCTAGCTTTCCCGCGGGCGAGTGAAACGTTGGATTCCTCGAAAGTCTCAGGGGTCATGCTTGCGCTTCCCGTCAAAAGGGAAGTCTCATTTCTTGAGGAGGAAGCCAATGTATCCACTCGTTCGGTACCAGCAGGCCATGTAGCAACCAAACAGCCACGGGTCCATCACAGGCCCGATTACCTCGATCGCGAGCGCTTGATCCCCCAGACTATCCAAACAGGAATTTCCGCCACCGCAACCAACCACGACACAGCTGCCACCGGTATCCAGGCATCTGGGTCGGTGGCGGAGTCGGATCAAACGGCGCCAAGAATGAGCATGCCCAACGTCAAGAAAAGGAACAGTCCACCCATCAGGGTGTGAATCTTGCGCCCGCTGGCTGGTTTTTTCCTCGTAACCTTGCAGCTGGCCGTCGGAGCGGCTAGCAAGTGCGGAAGACCACGTCCTGCCGTTCCTTGTGCGCATTGGTATCACGGCTGATGGAGACGTGCTTGATGTTCGCGCACTCTTCCAGGGAGTAGATCGACATGTCGTTGCCGAACCCCGAAGACTTGTACCCTCCGTGCGGCAGCTCGGAAACCACGGGAATGTGGTCGTTGATCCATACGCATCCTGCCTGGATTCCGCACTGGCCCGCATCGAGCGGTTCACGTCGCGCGTCCGGGCCGAAGCCGCCAACCCGTAGATCGTGTCATTGGCCAATTCGATGCCCTCGTCGTCGATATCGAGGGGCAAGGCGACGAGCACGGGCCCGAAGATCTCTTGCTGCACCACCTCGGAGTCCTGTGCAGCATCGATGATCAACGTCGGGCGGTAGTACGCCCCGGCCGCCAGGTCTCCGCCCGGCGCCACGCCGCCGGCGAGCACACGGGCACCGGCTTCCTTGGCCCGCTCGACGAATACGGCAACAATGTCCCGGTGCTTGGTGGTGATCAGCGAGCCCATATCGATCGGGGCTCCCAGCACGACGGTGTCCATCAGTTCCGCGACCCGCGTGGTGAAGGCCTCGAACAGGGGGCGCTGGATGTGGGCACGCGTCGCCGCAGTGCAGTCCTGCGTTGATGATGGACCCGGCTACGGCACCGTGGGCGGCGGCCTCGATATCTGCATCGTCGAAGATGACCATCGAAGCCTTGACGCCCAACTCCAGGTGGACCCGTTTGCCCGACTCGGCGGCCAGCGCCATGATCCTGCGGCCCACGGCGGTGGAACCGGTGAAGGAAACCATTGCCATATCCCGGTGGGCAACGAGATGCTCGCCAACATCCCGGCCGCGGCCCGCGATGATGTTGATGACCCCGTCGGGGATCCCCGCAGCACTGGCGGCCTCTTCGAAGAGCAACGATGTCCTGGGGGTGTTCTCCGCGGGCTTGAGCACTATCGTGTTCCCGTCCGCGATCGCGGACAGAACCTTCCAGGCCGCCATCTGCAGCGAGTAGTTCCACGGGGCAATCGATCCGATGACCCCTATCGCCTCCCGGCGGACCATCGAGGTGCCCCCAGTACCATATTTCCCGGCTGCCACGCTCGAGAGCTGGCGGGCAGCTCTGGCTAAGAACTGGATGTTGTCGATCGTGCCCGGGACATCGAAACCGGTGGCCAGGCGCAGGCTCTTGCCCGTTTGCTCGGTCTCCAACGCGGCGAACGCCCCTGCCCTGCGCTGGACTTCGGCCGCGAAGGCGAGCATCGCGCTGGAGCGTTTTCCCGGCAGGAGTCCGGAGCAAATCGGCAGGGCCGCCTTGCCAGCAGCCACGGCGTCCTGGATGCTGGCGTGGAACTGGGTTCCGGTGATTATCCCGGTGGCAGGGTTGATCAGCTTGACCTCGGCCCCGCGGCCACGACGGTACTAGCCATTGATGAACTGGTGATTTGCCATGCCGCGCGCTATAGCTTCGTCCAGGCGTCTGTCAGGGCGCCACGGAGGATCTGTTCCATTTCATTGAATTCGTTGCCTCCGATGATCAGGGGCGGGGAAAGTTGGATCACCGGTTCGCCACGGTCATCGGCGCGGCAGTACAGCCCGTCGGCGAAGAGCCGCTTGGAGACGAAATCCTTGAGCACACGTGAGCTTTCCTCGGCGGTGAAGGTCTCCTTCGTTGCCTTGTCCTTAACCAGTTCGATGCCGTAAAAGTAGCCGTCGCCGCGCACGTCACCGACGATGGGAAGATCCAAGAGCTTTTCCAGCGTGGAGCGGAAGGCACCCTCGTTGTCCAGCACGTTCTGGTTCAGGCCCTCACGCTCGAAGATATCCAGGTTGGCCAGCGCTGCCGCGGCGGCCACCGGATGCCCGCCGAAGGTGTAGCCGTGCTTAAAGAAGGAACCATCCGAAGAGACCGCGTCGAAGATCTTGTCACGGGCCAGCATCGCTCCCATGGGGGCGTACCCGCTGGTCAGGCCCTTGGCGCACGTCATGATGTCAGGAATAAAGCCGAATTTTTCGGCTCCGAAGTAGGTGCCCAGACGCCCGAAGCCACAAATGACTTCGTCGGAAACCAACAACACGTCGTGGCGGTCGCAGATCTCGCGCACGGCCTGGAAGTAGTTTGGCGGTGGCGGGAAGCAGCCTCCGGAGTTCTGTACGGGTTCAAGGAAGACGGCGGCAACCGTGTCGGGGCCCTCCGCCATGATCATGCGTTCGATTTCGCGGGCGGCCCAGGCGCCGAATGCTTCCTCGTTCTGGCCATGTTCCGGCGCCCGGTAGAAATTGGTGTTTGGAATCCGGTGGGTGGAGGGCACCAGTGGCTCGAAGTCCTCCTTGATTTCCGGGATCCCGGTAATGGACAAGGCGCCGTGTGTGGTGCCGTGGTAAGCGGTGTTTCGCGATAGCACCTTGTGCTTGCCGGGCTTGCCAATGGCCTTGAAGTACTGCTTGGCCAGTTTCCAGGCCGACTCAACGGCCTCTGAACCGCTATTGGTGAAGAAGACCTTGTTGATGTCCCCGGGGGCTAGCGCGGCAAGTCGTTCGGCAAGTTCGGCGGCCGGCTCATTGGCGTATCCCCAGAGCGGGAAGAACGCGAGCTGCTCTGCCTGCCGGCCCATGGCCTGCGCGATCTCGGAGCGGCCGTGGCCCACCTGAACCGTGAAAAGCCCGGCTAGGCCATCCAGGTACCGATTGCCCTCGTCGTCATAGATGTATGCGCCATCCCCGCGCACCATCAGTGGGACCTTTTCGGCCTCGGTGGGCTGCGGGACGAAGTGCATCCACAAGTGCTTCTGTGCTGCAGCCTTGGTCTGCGCTGCGGTTCGATTGCCGGCCAACTGTGTCATTGCCATCCTTCGCCTAAATCCGATGAATCCATCACTTCTCACTTATAAATATCGTACATATCTTGATAATTGACAAGCTTTTACATCTCAATTTCATAGATTTACTTCGAAAACCGAAAATAGCGGACGGCCTCGTTGAGCTCGCTCAATCTATTTGGCCGGGGCGCCCCAGTCATAACGGCTGCTGTGCAACTTGAGGTAAACGGAGGTTTCGATGGTCGCCACATCCTCGAGGTTCCGGATTGATTCCAGGCAGTCGTAGAGCTGCTCGTCGCTGGCACAGACCACCTCGGCCAGCAGGTCGTGAACCCCGGCAGTATGGACCAGGTAGGACACCTCGCTCAACGCCGAGAGTGATGCGGCGACCCCGGGGGCGTTGCGGTGAACCCGAATCCCCAGCATCGCCTGGCGGGCGAAGCCCAGCTGCAGCGGGTCCGTCACAGCGACAACCTGGACGACGCCGGAGTCGACCAGTCGCTTGATCCTTAGGCGCACCGCGGCATCGGAGAGACCGACGGATTCAGCGATGGCCGAGTACGAGCGCCGCCCGTCTTCCTGCAATTGGGCGATGATCTTGAGCGACACTTCATCGAGGTCTGCAACCCTGTGCTCCATGGGGACTCCTTGGTGGTCGTGGGGCCGCAGGATGGCCCCTCGCGTTGAGGTTAGCATTTCGCTCAGGTCTCCGGGCGACACAAGAGTGCAGTGGCACCCCCAGCCATACACAGGCGCAACCATAATCGCAGGCGGCATCGGTTCACCGCGTGGAGCCCAAATGCACCAGACGATTTTGCGAAAAAGAAGACAAAAGCAACAGAATACTTTGAAAGTCTTGTCTTAATCGGTGATCTAGGTCATATTTGATCGAATATGTTTCTTTGGACAACGGATTTCAAACTCCGGTACTTGTTCGGTGGAGTGACGGCCAGCGCGTTCTTTGCAGATTCTGGCCGGAACCGACGAACCCTCCGGTGAAAGTAGAGCGTCGATGACCCAGACAACCCCCAGCCTTCGCAGAGTCGTTGGCCTGAGCGGACTAGTACTCTTTGGACTGGCCTACATGGTGCCTTTGGCGGTGTTCGACACCTTTGGCATCGTCACCACCATGACCGAGGGCCACCTTCCCGCCGCCTATGTCGTCACCACTCTGGCCATGCTCTTCACCGCGTACAGCTACGGGCAAATGTCCAGGGAAATTCCCCGGGCCGGTTCCGCCTACGCCTACTCACGGTCCGCCTTCGGTGGCCACGTGGGCTTCCTGACCGGTTGGGGGTTGATGCTCGACTACGTCCTGCTGCCCATGCTCGATGCCTTGGTCATTGCGATCTACCTGCATGCCTCCTTCCCTTCCATCCCGGCCGCTGTCTTCATCATTGCCGTGCTGGCACTATCCACGGCTCTCAATATCCTCGGCATCAAGTTGCTGGTGAAGGCCAATGCCGCATTGATCGGGGTGCAGGTCGTATTCTTGGTTTGTTTCCTGGCTCTATCCCTCAAATCCCTGGCGGCCGGCGAAGCACCTTCCCTCCTGGCACCGCTGATGAGCGAGGACCTGGACGCCTCGAAGGTCTTTGCTGGTTCCGCGATCCTTTGCCTCGCGTTCCTGGGATTCGACGCGGTGTCGACCCTCTCCGAGGAGGCCCGCCATCCTCGGAAAGACGTACCGCGCGCCATTTTGCTGGTGACCATCTGCGGTGGCGTCATCTTCACCGGCACGGCATACCTGGCCGCGATTGTCTTCCCCAATTGGCAGGACTTCCAAGATCCGGATGCGGCCGCCATACAGGTCATGCAGCACGCCGGTGGCGCATTCCTGGGTGCGTTCTTCGTTGCAGCCTACGTGGCCGGTTCGTTCGCCTCGGCGATGACGTCGCAGGCCAGTGTCTCGAGGATCCTGTACTCCATGGGCAGGGACAATGTCCTGCCACAGAAGGCGTTTGGCCAGTTGCACCGGAAGTACCGGACCCCCGTGACAGGCATCGTCATCGTTGGGGCCATTGGGTTGACCGCGATTTGGATTGATCTCGAGCAGCTTTCCTCGATGATCAGCTTCGGCGCACTCTTTGCCTTCTCCATTGTCAACTTGGCCACCATCAAGCACTTCTTGATCGATAAGGGACAGCGCGGGATGTCAACAATGATCCGCCATGGCGCGGTTCCAGCCATCGGCTTCGCCCTCACACTGTGGCTATGGACCTCACTTTCGCCGACCACCTTCGTCATCGGTCTGGTATGGCTGACGCTCGGTGTTGCATGGCTGGCCTACATCACCAAGATGTTCAGTCGTCGTCCGCCCGAGATGGATCCCTACAGGCAGGACGAGCTCGTGACCGATGAGGCTGACGAGGAAAAAACGGCCGTCCACGTCCGCTAGCTCAAGGCTTCACCGTTCGTTGCGATCATCTGACAGTCTTTGGGGAGCCAGCGGGATGTTGAAGGTGGCCGTGAAACAGGCAAGGAGCTCGACCGGGATTCTTGGTCGAGCTCCTTAGTTTTCGTTGTCTCGGCTTGGGGCAGGCAAAACGTGCATCCATCGAGGAGCCCGTTGGCTGATGCCACAAAGCACGGAACGCAGCACGTGGCTCATCTCGGACACGGGCCGGAGGGTTTAGGCAGACACCAATACATACACGTGCACCTACCCAGCTGGCGCAGGCCGAACAGCATCTTTGCGTTCCATCAATTGAGGTAACCCACGTATTAGACGCGATTTGGCGCCATGGGCTCGGCCAGCCTTCCTTGGCACGTTGAACAGGTCGACGTCCAAAACTACCCATACCACCGAGAAGAAAAAGCAGAGGGCTTGATCAACAACGGTATTTTTCTGCTGAACCACCATGACGCAGTAGGCGATAAGGATGTTCCGGGCTGAAGCCGCAACCGCCTGCATCGGTCCCACGAGGTCAGATGGACCTCACTGCCAAAGGGTTCCTACGGGGGCTTGGCTGAATCGCCCACGTACACATTTTCCGTCCGGAATTCCAATGCACGAAAACCAACGGGCAAACCGGAACACCAAGATCTTGGCCATGAACCAACCACGGATATTGACGTTGATGGCCAGCGGTTTCCATAGGGATGGCAGTCTTTGCGACCTGAGGCGGCGATTCGCCTTCATGGGGGGGCCTTGGATCCGAAGTTTGCGCGTAAGGTCGTCTCTATGACAGCTCAACGAGGCTCGCACCTCAGCCGCTCCAGGGGATCACAATGAGCCCGAAACATGCCAACGCCACCACCGATGAGGTGCACGCTCCCGGCGTGGACTCGAAAGCCCTGACTGGTCTGCGGCGATGGAATATCGCCCTGACCATCTTGCACCTGGCCCAAGCGATCGCCGTGCTGGTTCTGGCCACCGACTTCGCGATCACGGTGACAACGTCGTTCCAGCAAGGACCTCCCGGAGCCCCGGCACCTGCGCCGGAGGCTTTTTTCGACGTGCGGATCGGGTGGGCGATCGCCGCATTCCTGATCCTCGCCGCCTTGGACCACGGCCTGACCGGAACTCTGATGCGAGGCCGCTACGAGAACGGCCTGCGCAGCGGTATCAACCGTTTTCGCTGGATCGAATACTCCTTCAGCGCCACGATCATGATCGTGCTGATCGGCTTCTACAACGGCCTCACCGGGCTTGCTACGGTCATCTTGATCATCGGCGGCAATGTCGCCATGATCCTCTTCGGCTGGCTCCAGGAATTGATGAACCCGCCGGGTCGGGCGCGCACCACCATGTTGCCGTTTTGGTTCGGCACCCTGGTGGGACTGGCTCCGTGGATCGTGATCCTGGTGAACCTCATCGGCGCGACGCAGGCAACCGACGGAGCGATACCGGGCTTCGTGTACGGCATCGTCATTTCACTTGCGGTCTTCTTCTCCAGCTTCGGGGTAAACCAGTGGTTGCAGTACCGCGGCATCGGACCTTGGAAGAACTACGCGTACGGGGAGAAGGTCTACCTGGTGCTCAGCCTGGTGGCCAAGTCAGCCCTTGCGTGGCAGATCTTCGCCGGTTCACTGTTCGTCTAGGGTTTTCTGGCTTCCCGTGTGCGGTGTGTGACGTTACTGGCGAAACCAAAAGATGTTTACGTGAAGGAGGGCGTGGGTATGCGGCAATCGCCGCTACCCACGCCCTCCTTCATTTGTATGCCGCTACCGCTGCCTGAAAACGGTGTTTTGCCATTCCTTGTGCGCGCTGGTGTCATGGGACAGCAGCACATGCTTGACGTTGGTGTAGTCCTCAAAGGAGTACGTACTCATGTCCTTGCCGAACCCGGAGGACTTGTATCCACCATGAGGCATCTCAGAAGCCATCGGAATGTGCTCGTTGATCCACACGCATCCGGCTTCGATCTCTGCCGCTGCGCGCATCGCCAGGTTCACGTCCTTGGTCCAGGCGGAAGCCGCCAAACCGAAGGCGGAATCATTCGCCAAGGCAATGGCCTCGTCCTCGGTCTCAAAGGGTAGTGCCACCAGCACCGGGCCAAAGACCTCGTCCTGGACGATTTCACTGTCCTGCTCAGCACCGATGATCAACGTCGGACGGTAAAAGTAGCCGGGCAGCTCCGGCGCGCAGCCTCCGGCAACGATGGTGGCTCCGGCATCCACTGCTCCCTGCACCATGGAAGCAACCTTGGAACGATGGGCTTCGGAGATCAAAGATCCCATGTCGGTGTCTTCGTCCAGCGGGTCCCCCACCACCATGGATTCCATCAGCTCCGCCACCCGTGCCGTGAATATCTCAAAAAGCGATGAATGCACATACGCCCGAGTCGCGGCCGTACAGTCCTGCCCCGCGTTGATCGTGGACCCGGCGACGGCTCCGTGGGCCGCCGCCTCCACATCCGCGTCCTTGAACACCACCAGGGGCGCCTTGCCACCGAGTTCCAGGTGGACCCGCTTGCCGGTTTCCGAGGCCATCTCCATGATTCGGCGTCCAACCGCGGTGGAACCGGTGAAGGAACTCATCTTGACCAATGGGTGCTTGACCAATGCCTCGCCTACCTCGCGTCCGGAACCGACCACCACGTTGATGACACCCTTAGGAATCCCCGCTTCGGCGGCAAATTCGGCGAAGAGCAAGGAAGTTCCGGGGGTCAACTCGCTGGGCTTGAGGACAATAGTGTTTCCGGCGGCGATGGCCGGCAGGATCTTCCACGCCGCCATTTGCAACGGATAGTTCCAGGGCGCAATGGAACCGATGACGCCAAGGGGTTCCCGACGTATCATCGAGGTCGAATTTCCCGCATAGTCGCCCGCCGCCAGTCCTTGGAGCTGGCGGGCAGCCCCGGCAAAGAAGTTCACGTTGTCGATGGTTCCCGGAACGTCGAATTCGTTGGACATGCGCGTGGTCTTGCCCGTTTGGGCCGTTTCCAGCTCAGCCAACCTATCCGCGTTGAGGCTCAAGACGGCAGCGAACTTCAGCATGTGTTCCGAGCGTTCTCCTGGGGTGAGTTTCGCCCATGCGGGGAAAGCCGCGGCAGCAGCCTGAACCGCGTCATCCACATCTTCGACACTGGCATAATCAATGCTCTCGGCTTCTTTCCCGGTGGCAGGATTCACGTGTGGGAAGGTGCCTCCTGCGCCGACCCGGTACACGCCGTCAATGTACTGGTGTCCGTGGCTGTTCTCGTTCATTCGTTGTTCCTCTCGTGTGCTGTGTCAGCTTCGGGGGTGGCAGGCGTGAAATAGACCTTGCGCAGTGTTTCGGTCGCCGTCCAGGTTGTTTCCATTCCCTCACTCAAGCGCATCAGCGCTCCGGGGAATAGTTCAATGCGTTGTTCCGGTATGTCGCCAAATGGCTCGATAACCACCGATCCGCGGCCTGCAGTGACAACAAAGATCTCTTCGGCCTCCACATCGAACATCGTTCCGGTGCTCATTTCCCACACACCGAACTCGGTCCCCGCCAGGACCCCCAAAGCAGCGAACCCGGTGCTGGGAGCATTGCCGCCGTCCTGTTCCGCAGGCACCGAACCATGAGCCACGTGAAGTGCTGCAACATCAATCCGATGCCCCTCACCCAAATCGACGTATTGGTCGGTGGCTTCGACTGTTTCTGGATTCTTCACGAGTCGAATCCCATTCCCACGGCGTCAAGTGCTTTGAGCAGTGGACCGCGCTTGCCCTCGTTTTCGTCGGCCTTGATCATGGCTGCTGTTGTTGCCTTGACGCCGATCCACGCGAAAGGTTCGGGTGGGAAGGGCAACGGCAACTTCTTGACCATCTCCAACTCGGTGCGTTCGGTTTTTTTACCCGAGAGCAAATCCAGCATCACGTTCGCGGCGAAGCGGGTGGCGCCAACTCCCAGGCCGGTGAAACCGGCCGTGTAGGCCACTTGTCCGGAGTATGCAGTGGTGAAGAACGGGAAGAAGCGGGTGCAGGTGTCGATCGCCCCGCCCCACTTGTGGGTGAAACGCACGTGGCCGAGCTGCGGGAACGTTTCGTGGAACTGCCGGGCCAAGGTCTCGAAGGATTCGGGGCGTTGGTCGTGCTCGGCGTTCAGCGAGCGTCCGTAGTGGTAGATGGCGTCCCACCCGCCCCACAGGATCCGGTTGTCTGCCGATAGCCGGTAGTAGTGGAAGCGGTTGGCGCTGTCCGCCAGACCGAATCGATCGTCCCATCCGATGGAGCGCATCTGCTCATCGGTGAGGGGTTCAGTCATCAGTGTGTAGTCATAGACCGGAACGGTGTGCAGGCGCATGCGCTTAAGCAAGGAGGGGAAAGCGTTGGTTCCCAGGGCCACCTTGGCCGCGAGAAGCTCTCCGGCGTCGGTGGTGAGCACCATTTTCCCGTCCCGCCGTCCAAGTTTGCGGACCGGGGTATTTTCATGGATCTCGACTCCCAGTTCCAGCGCTACGCGCTGGAGTTCCCAGGCGAGCTTGGCCGGGTGCAGCAGTGCGGTGGCGCGCTTTCGCCACAGTCCGCCCTTGTAGGTCGGGGATTTCACCAGTTCGGCCAGTTCGGCTTGATCAAGGAAGTAATCCCCGATGTCCGGGTTGTGGCCGGCTGCCAGTTCGGGAACCTGGTAGTCCTCAGTGGCAACGTTCATTTCGCCGGTGCGCTCGAACTGGCAGTCCATCGAGTACCGTTTGATGGTTTCCTCGATCTCCTCGAGGTTCGCCAGTCCAAGCCGGGTCAGTTGTTCGTTTTCCTTGGGTAGGTGCTGCTCACCGTTGGATTCTCCGTGGGTCAGGCTGGCATCGCAGAAACCGCCGTTGCGCCCGGAGGCTGCCCAACCGATCCGGCCGCCTTCGAGCAGCGTGACCCGCCGAGCCGGCTCGCGTTCCTTGGCCAGCACTGCGGTCCAGAGCCCCGAGTATCCGCCGCCGACGATGGCAAGATCGGTTGAGGCCTTGCCATCCAAGGCTGGCAGCGGCTCTGGCCGACTGGGGTCATCGAGCCAGAAAGGCGTGGTGGAGGCCGCCGCCAGCGAGGACGTCGGGTCTTGGACATGGGTGCGTGGGTTGTTCGTTGCGGGGTTCATGGCTTTTTCCTTTGCGGTCGGCTCTAGGAGCCGGCCATGGTCTTGACGATGTCGGATGAGGAGTTGCCGGATTTCTTGAGCACCATTCCCACGGACAGCAACGCCAGCAGCGTCAGCGCCAGCATCACCACGGAGACCGCGGCAACTTCCGGTCGCAGGGCCACGCGGACGGCGGAGAAGATGTAGACCGGCCACGGCGTGTAACCGGGCTGCTGCACAAAGCTGGAGAGGATCGTGTTATCCAGCGACAGGGTGAAGGCCATCAGTGCGCCGGCGAAAATGCCCGGCCCTGCCAGTGGCAACGTTACGTCGCGGAAGCTGCGCCACTTGGTGGCGCCCAGGTCTTCGGCGGCTTCTTCCAGGGACCTGTCGATGCCGGACATGCGGGCCCGGATGATGAAGGTGACAATGGCGGTGGAGAATGCTGTGTGGGCGATCACCAGACGGAAAAGCCCGTTGTTGAACATCCCCATCCCGCCGTCAACACCCAAGGTGACGAACCAAGGAAGCATGGAGATGCCGTCAACGATCTCCGGGGTGACCAACGTGATGGCCAACAGTGCGGTGAGCACGATGGGCCACTTGCTGCCCTTCTTGGCCCGCGCCAAGGCAATGCCGCCGCAGGTTCCCAGGATGGTGGCCAGCACCGCGGTGCCTGCCGCGGCCTTCAGTGAGGTCATCACCGAGGCGATGATGACGTTGTTGGAGAGGCCCGAGAAATAGGCGTCGGTGCCGAACTCATCAAAGGAGGCCAGCAACCGGCCATTGTTGAAGGAGTAGATGACGATGACGGCGATGGGCAGGAACAAGAAGATGAAGACGATGACGCCCCAGCCGCGGAGCAGTGTATCGGTGGTGTTCCGGCGTGCGGGTCGTTCAGCCACGGTGGCCTCCTGGATTCGTCTCGTTGGTGCTCATTGACCCCTGCTGTGGCGTTATTGGGCTAGCGGCTGCCGGGCCGCGGGCACCCACCGTTTCCTTGATGCCTTGATTTGGCCATGCATCCGGGTCTTGGCCGTCTGCTGTGTTGGATCCTGCCTCCGGAGCAGCGGGACGTACCTCGACCCGACCGACCCGGTGAATGATCGCCTTCAGGGCCAGTCCCAGCAGGCCGGCAATGATCACCACGGCGAGGGTGAAGAGCATCAGCACCACGGCCATGGCCGAACCAAGTGCCCAGTTCTGCGCATTCTGGAACTGGTTGGCCACCAGTTGGCCGATCATCGTTCCGTTGGCGCCTCCCAGCACGGAGGCGGTGATGTAGTCGCCGGTCAGCGGGATGAAGACCAGCAGGCAACCACTGATCACGCCCGGTGCGGCCAGCGGCAAGGTCACCTGGAAGAAGGTCTTGAATTTGCCCGCGCCCAGGTCGCTGGAGGCCTCGCGTAGGGCGGCACCGGCGGAATCCATGGCGACAAAGAGGGGCAGGATCATCAGCGGCAGGTAGTTGTAGATGACGCCGATCTGCACTGCCGCCCGGGAGTAGAGGATATCCAAGGGTGCGGCCAGCAAACCGATCGATTGCATGGCCTCGGAGACAAAACCATCCGGGGAGAGGATGATCTGCCAGCCCAGGGTGCGCACCAGGAAGTTGGTCCAGAACGGAACCAGCACCAGGGCCAGCAGCAGCCCGCGGCGCTTGGGCGGGACCTTGACAGCCAACCAGTAGGCGAAGGGCAGTGAAATCAGCAGGCACGCGATGGTGCCAACGATCGAGATGCGCAAGGTGGCGGAAAAGACGGAAAGGAACGTCGGACCGACGGCTTCGGCGTAGCGGTCCAGGGAGATCTGGTCCATGGAGTGGGTGGTGAACTGGTCGGGCTTGAAACCGAAGCTGTACCAGATGACCAAAGCGACCGGGATGGCGAAGAAGAAGACCATGTACGCCCAGGTAGGGAAGGACAGGGCGCCGGGCCCGAGGAACCGGCTGAAGAACTTTTTCATGCTCCGCTCCTTGCCTGTGCGCGGGAGAAGATCTCCACGCGGCGCTGTTGGGCTTCGTTCATTTCCGAGGGGGTGAGCCGGTCGAGGATTTTCTGCGAGGGGAAGATCAATTCCGGCAGTTCCAGCTCTTCTGCCTCGGCAGCTTCCTTCAAGCCCTTGGTCCCGACCGGGTAGCCGATGTAATCCATCTGCTCGAAGGCGATCTCGGGAGAAATCATGTGGTTGATCAATGCGTGGGCGGCGTCCGGGTGCGGAGCACCGGACGCTATGGCCCAGTTGTCCATCCAGAGGTTGGCCGAGGGCGTGGGGTAGACGAATTTCCATTTGTCCGGATCATCGGTTTCGAGCATGCCTTGCCGCGCGTCCCCGTTGTAGGACTGCATGAGCGTGAAGCCACCCTGGACCATACCGGTGGATGCGGATCCGACGTAGGCCCGCACGTGCTTGGCCAGCTTCTCCACCACCGTCTTCTCGCAGGCGTCCAGGTCCTTCTCGGAGGTGGTGTTCATATCCACCCCTTGGGCGCCGAGGGCAATGGAGCATACTTCCCATGGATCCTCCAGCAGCGCGGTGCGCCCAGAGGCCTGGTCCATCGCAACGTCCAGGAAATCCTGCCACGAGGTCATGTTTTGCTTGATCTTGGTGGTGTCATAGACATACCCGGTGGTCCCCCAGGCTTTGCAGATCGAGTACTTGTTCCCCGGGTCCCACACCTGGTCGGTGAAGTTGGGATCCATGTTGGAGAAGTTCGGGATCAATTCCTTGCGCAGGGGCTGGAGCAGCTGGTGCTGCGCCATCTGCGGGATCATCAACCCGGTGGGTACGACGATGTCGTAACCGGAGGTGCCGCGGGTGGCGGCAAGCTTGGAAATCAGTTCCTCGTTGGAGCCGAAGGAATCGACCTGGACCGTGGCCCCGGTCTGCTCGGAGAAGGCAGCGATGGCTTCCGGCGGATCGTAATCGCCCCACGAGTAGAGGTTAACTTTTGGTTCGATTTTGCCGTCGGGCGCCGGGGAGGCCGCCATCCCCTTGGGGGTGCCGCACGCGGCCAGGCCCAGCAACCCTGCGGCTGCGGCACCGGCAAAGAGGGAACGGCGGGAGAATTCACGGCTCAACCCGATGGGTGCAAGCAGCTTGATATAGGGGCGCGCGGAGGCGCCGTACCTAGCTTTCATCGGCGTACACCTTGGCAGCTGCGCCGTCCCATTCGATGATGACGTCCTGGTCTGTGGGTAGTTGCACCGCTTGTGCCTGGGGAATGCGCACGATGATCTCCTTGCCGGCACCAATCAACAGGACATATTGGACCGTGTCTCCCAGGAAGGAAACGCTGGCTATGCGCCCCGGTACCGAGTTTGGCGCCTGGGCCGATTCGTCAGCCAAGCGCAGGCGCATGGATTCAGGACGGATCGCCACCTGGACCTGCTGGCCAAGTACCAGCGGGATGCCGTTGGCTTCGCCACCCGCCGGGTGGATGAGCGTCTGGTTCACCGAACGCAGCCCCACCGCACCGTCCTTCAGCGATTCAACGGTGGCGTCCACGAAGTTCTGCTTGCCGATGAAGCCGCCCACAAAGCTGTTTGCCGGGGATGTGTAGACTTCCTGGGCACTGCCGATCTGTTGGATCTTGCCGTCGTACATGACCACGATCCGGTCGCTCATGGCCAGGGCTTCCTCCTGGTCGTGGGTGACAAAGACGAAGGTGATGCCCAATCGCTTCTGCAGCAGCTTGAGCTCGACCTGCATCTCCTCGCGCAGCTTGCGGTCCAGCGCCGACATCGGCTCATCCAGGAGCAGGACGTCGGGTCGGTTGACCAGTGCACGGGCCAGGGCGATGCGCTGCTGCTGGCCTCCGGAAAGCTGGGCCGGGCTGCGGTCCGCGAATTCCAGCATCCGCACCATGGACAGCGCCTCGTGGACACGCTCGCCGATTTCCTTCTTGGGGGTCTTGGATTGCTTGAGTCCGTAGGCGATGTTCTCGGTGACATTCATGTGCGGGAAGAGTGCGTAGGCCTGGAAGACCGTGTTCACCGGGCGCTTGTGCACCGGCATGCCCACCAAGTCGACGCCGGCCAGCTCGATCGAGCCTTCTGTGGGGGCTTCGAAGCCGGCAATCATGCGCAGCAAGGTGGTCTTGCCGCAGCCCGAGGGACCGAGCAGCGAGATAAATTCCCCGGCCTTGATCTCCAGATCGAGGTCCTTGATGGCTGTCACGGCGCCGAAGTCCTTGCGCAGTGAGCGGATCGAGAGCTCTCCGGTGGTGGCTGGCGCGGCTGCGGTGATGGTCGTGGTGCTCATGCTGCTCCTTCGGTGTGGTGGGTCATCGACGTGGCGGAATCGTGGACGATCCGGCCGTCGGCAATCGTGAGGCGGTTGGTGACCGAGTGAAGTTCGCCCAACGGCGCATTAAAGGGGTCCCGGTCCGCCAGCGCCAGGTTGGCCGTAGTGCCCACGGCAATCCGGCCGGCCGCATCCACCCGGTTCAGCCGTGCCGAGCCGGAAGTGTAGGCGCGCAGCGCATCGATCAGGCCAAGGCCCTGGTCGGGGTTCAGCGCCGGGTCACTCCCGTCTCCTCCGGCCTCGGTACGGGTCACCGCGGTATGGATACCCTGCCAGGGATCGGGGGTGGAGACCGGCCAGTCCGATCCCATGGCCAGCGGGGCGCCGGCGTCCAGCAGCGCCTTGAAGGGGTACTGCCATCCGCTGCGTTCCTTACCGAGGACCGGAACGGTGAGTTCGAGCATGGCTTCGTCGTTGCAGGCCCAGAGTGCCTGCATGTTGGCGGTGATCCCGAGTTCGGCGAAGCGCGGGATGTCGTCCGGATCCACCACCTGCAGGTGGGCAATGTGGTGCCGTCCGGTACTGCCGGGATTGGCACGGCGGGCAGCCGCGAAGGCGTCCAAGCCGTGGGTGACGGCACGATCTCCGATGGCGTGCAGGTGTACATCAAGGCCAGCGGCGTCCACGGCGGTGATCGCTGCGGTGAGGAAGTCTGGAGCGAAGTAGTTCAGTCCTGTGTCTGCTCCGGGACATCCGCAGGAATGGTAGGGCTCGGCCATGGCTGCGGTTTGGCTTTCGATGACCCCGTCCAGCATGAACTTCACGGCCGTTGCCCGGAACTTCGTTCCACGCTCTTGGCTTCTGGCCACCAGGCTCCGCACCTGGGCCGGGATGTCCGTGACGTCGCGCGGCCACCACAGGGCCCCCACGACGTCGGCGCTTAGTTCGCCGGCCGCGTCGGCATCACGGTACGTGTCGTAGGGGTCTGCATGTCCGGAGTAGTTTCCGAGGATGGCATCCTGCCATCCGGTGATGCCCATTGAATGCAGGTATCGCTGGCCCTCGAGGAGCCCCGCACGGAATTCTTCCGGGGTTTCCTCCGGAAGCAGGTCCGCCACCATATCCAGCGCCGCTTCGTGCAGGGTGCCGGTGGGGTTACCAGCCGCATCGCGCTCAATCCGTCCACCGGCTGGGTCCTGGGTAGCAGCGGTAATGCCGGCGCGTTGAAGGGCCAGAGAGTTCACCCAGGCGCTGTGGTGGTCCCGGTTCATCAGGAACACGGCCCGATCCGCAACGATCGCATCAAGGTCGGTGGCCAGTGGGGCTCCGCCGGGAAAATCTGACATGGTCCAGCCACCGCCGCGGATCCATTCAACAGCACCTGCAGGACCGTGGACATACGCGGCGATCACGGCCAGTGCTTCGTGGCTGCCTTCGGCCTCGCTAAGATCGCAACCGAGCCGCTCCATGCCGGCGAACACTGTGTGGACGTGGGCGTCGATGAAGCCCGGAGTGAGCAATGCGCCACCGGCGTCGATGGTCACGATTCCGAGCCGTGCATGGGCTGCAAGGATTTCCTCGGCGGCACCCATCGCAACGATGGTGCCATCGGCGATCGCCACGGCGTCGGCGTTCAGCAGTTCCATCCCGTCGAAAATGCGCGCGCCGTGGATGACCGCATTCGCTGTCGGTCGGGACACGACAGGCACTTCATTGTGGCTTACATCACTTGTCATGATGAATAGCCTAAAGGTGACTCGAATTATAGTCAACGGCGTTGACTATGTTTACTTGACCGTCTTCACCCAGGCTGCCGTTTCGGCCTCTTACACCCGCGCAAGTCCGCCGGGTCAGGGTCCTTCTTGCGCGATTCTTCCGTCGCGCCCGGCTGCGCTGGACGGTAACCGGTCCGCCCGCCGGGCTATGGATTCCAGAAGCAAGTCGACCGCCAATTCGTAGGTCGGGTCCTCGTCAATGGCCGGCAATTCTTGGGCAGCAGCGGCGATAGACGGAAAATCCTGCGCGTCCACTTGGGAGTATTCATTGCTCCATGCTCCGGTGTCTTTTTCCTGCTCCGCGTGCGGCAAGATCCGGAAAGCGGCATCCAGGCCGGCGAAGGCCAGGTTCAAGTCATCGATGACTCGATAGAGGCGGGCTGCCTCCTGCGCGTGGAACCCTGCCCGGAAAAGCGCAGCCAAGATTTGCTCCACTATTTGCATCTCGCCACTACGGCGGGTCACGCGGGTGACACCCAAGACAGCTGCCTCCGGGTGCGCCATGTAGACACGACGGCTGCGGTGCATCAGGTCGCGAATCGTTTCCAACCAGTCTGCGTGCGGTTCAAACTCTTCGAGGGCGGAAACCATCAGGCTGTCCGCGATGGCAAGGATGAGCTCATCTTTGTTCTTGAAGTGCCGATATATCGCTGTGGGATCCACGTCCAGTGCTGACCCCAGCTTTCTGAAGCTCAGGGTGTTGCCCCCTCCGCTTTGCAAGAGCTTGAGCGAAGCGGCGACAATCAATTCAGGTGACAATGAGTTTCGAGGCGCCCGCATGAGCCAACCCTACGCCACCGGCTTTGGCCGTGGCTGATAATAAACCACAGCAAGTTCGCGGCATGAGTGGCTACCCCCGACGCCCGGCTAGCCACTGAACAGCTGCTGGGGTTCGCGTAGTGCGGTCCTACCGCCCTGAATCCCGTTCAACCAATACGTAATTTAATTTGCGACTAGCCTTCCAAAGGTCAATATTGCCGGTTGTGCTGGTGTCGACCGAACCCAATCCGGCAGGAAGCCCTTCTGCCCACATCCACCCGTGGTGTTCGGCGAGCGCCTGCAGGTTCTTCCTGTTGCGCTCGTGAACCGCGGTGGGCAATGCGGGGAAACTTCCCAGGATCAGGGCCCCGTGGACAAATCCGCGCCCGCTTGCAGCTTCGAGGGTCAGCGCCGAGTGGTTCAGTGTCCCGAGATCCGGTCGGGTGACCACCACCAGGTTCCCGCAGACGGCCTGTGCCAGCTCCGCGATGGTTTCACCGGCAGATGTGAGCTTCACCAGCAGTCCCCCGGCACCCTCCACGAGGATTGTTTCGTGTGTTTGGGCCAGTTCGTTGATCCGCGCCACGTGTTCCTCCAGCGTGGGCAGGTTGTCGACGGTGGACCGCCCGCCTTGTTCCAGGGCGGCATCGACCGGGGCCATTGGTTCGCGCAAGCGGATTCCCTCGGCGAGCGTGAGTTCCTTTGGGTTACCCAGCCAACGGCCAATATCTTGCGCGTCCCCGGACTCACCGGGCAGCACCCCAGTTTGGGTGGGCTTGTAGACGGCCACGCGATCCCCGCGCTCCAGGGCTTGTGCGGTCAACGCTGCGGTGACCACGGTCTTGCCCACATCGGTGTCTGTCCCGGTGACAACGTAGATCACGATGCATTCCTTTCCGTGGCGCTTGCTGCATCTGCCGTTTGGGCCCCCGCGTGGGCATTCGTCGGAACCGTGGTGGGTGCTTGGAAGGACAGCAGGTGTATCCAGTCCCGGTGCCCCGGCTGCAATTCAATTTCCGGCAAGGCGCGGGCAGCCTCGAAGAGCACCAGTTCCGTTTCCAGTCTTGCCAACCCCGCTCCCAGGCAACGGTGAATCCCGAAGCCGAAGGCCAACGAGTCATCGCCCGCTTCTCCCAGTGCGCCACCGGAGAGGCGCAGCACCAGCTGCTCGCCTTTCATGAAGCTCTCCCCGTCAATGTCCGTATCGGCCGTGGCGATGCGCCGCCAGGTGGGTACCGAAGAAGCACGTGCCAAAACCCCGCTGACGATTTCCTTGGCCTTTTCCTCTCCGGTCTCGGGATCAGTACAAGCGGGCCACAAGCCTTGGTCCAAAGCGTTGAAGAGTGTCGTCTGGATCAGCATGGAGGTTGTTTCCTGCCCGGCAATGGCCAGGAAGTATCCCAGGGAGCGGATCCGGCCCGACTCCACCCCGGCGTTGTGCAGCGCCGCGTAGAGGTTCCCGTCATCACGTCCGATCCCCTGCTCGACGCTGTCCCGGAGCCATGCATAGAATTCCGCGGCGCTTGTTGCCAGTTCGAGTTGGCGCTCCTCGGTGGGCCATCCCCAAAAGAGCTCCAGCGAGTCTTGGCTCCAGCGCTTAAGCAAGGAAGGTTCCGGTACCGGAATGCCGATGAGTCGGTGCATGATTTCCGGAGGAAGCACCGCCGCCAGTCCGACAGCCAGATCCACTCCCGCGCCCCGGCGGTACTCGTGCTGCAATGTCCCACAGATCTCCTTGACCCGCGCCCTGATGAATCCGTCTTGGGCAGCAACTTTCGCCGGGGTGAAGAACCCGGTGACTATCCGGCGCACCGTGCGGTGTGCCGGGCCCGAAGCACTGGCCAGGACCGGCGGCAAGGCAAACTTCACGGAGGCCAGGATCCGCAGCGCTGCCGGCGTCAGGTCGATCGCGGTGCTCAGCGCGTTGGCCGGACTGAAGTCCTCGACCCGGCGCAGGATTTCGCGCACCACCTTGGGGTCTTCGATGCTGCGGTAGCGCTGGTTGATGGCTGCCGGGTAGGCCCTTTCCAAGGGGATACCCAGGGGCGCCTCCAATCGATCCAGAGTTGGGGTGGTGCTGAAGGGGCAGCTCATACTGGTTCCTCGGTGATGGTCCTGGCTACGGTCTGCAAGGCTGTGACCAGTTCTTCTGGTTGGTGGTGTGCGTGGGCGGTGATCCTGATGCGGGAGATTCCGTCGGGGACGCTGGGCGGTCGGAAACAGGCGACGGCAATCCCCTTTTCCCGCAGTGCGGCGGTGACCCGCATGGCGGCATCGGCACTGGGCATTCTCACCGAGTGCACCGCCCCGGCGCCGGGCTCGATGAGACCGCGTAGGCCGGAATTCCCGGACAGCGTCTCGTAAACAAGGTCCGTGTTCCGGGCCAGGTTGTTCAACCGGTGAGATGTCGCCAGTTCCAGCGCCTTCAACGCAGCCCCTGCCGATGCCGGCGCCAGCGCGGTGTCAAAGAGGAAACTGCGTGAGGTGTTGACCAGATGCTCACGCAATGCGCCGGCGTTCGGGCCGCCGAAAAGCACGGCCCCGCCTTGGGCGCCCAAGGCCTTGGAAAGCGTTGCCGTGACCAGCACGTGGGTGGCGCTGGACAGCCCGGCGGCGCATACGGCGGAGCCCCGCTCGGTGGCAGCCAGCGAATGGGCCTCGTCAATCACCAGCAGGGCGTTGTACTCAGCGCAGAGTTCCGCGATCCGGGCCAGCGGGGCAGCATCGCCGAGCAGCGAGTAGATGGACTCAACCACCACCGCGACCCGTGGCCGGGGTGTCTGCTCTTGGAAGTTTTCGCGCAGCAGCCGTTGGATAACTTCAGGGTCATTGTGTCCGGCCATTCGGACCTGCGCTCCGGAGAGCCTGGCACCGTCAATCAGGCTCGCGTGGGCGTGGGCGTCGAGGATGAACAGGCTTCCGGGACCCCCAAGCGCCTGGAGCAGGCCGAGGTTCGCCATGTATCCGCTGGAAAACACCAGGGCTTTCTCGCGACCGCTATAGGTGCTCAGGGCCTGTTCCAGTTCTCGATGGATTCCCAGGGTTCCGGTGGCCACGCGGCTGGCTGTCGCTCCGGCGCCGTAGGTGCCTACCGCCTCGGTTACCGCTTGTTGGACCTCGGGGTGCCGACTCAACCCCAAGTAGTCATTGGAGGCAAGGTCCATCAGCAACCCGCGTGAGGTATCGGTGCGCTGGAACCCTCGCAGCTGGCGCACCCGGGCCCGGGATTCCAACCAAGAGGTCCAGTCCTCAGGCACCGTGGATCTCCTCGATGGCTCCGGTCAGCGCGACTCCCAGGGTGCGTAGCTCCTCTTCGGTGCAGATATAGGGCGGCATGACGTAGACCAGGTTGCGGAAGGGGCGGACCCACACCCCGCGGGCCACGGCCGCATGGGTCAGTTCATGAACCTTCACGGGCACATCCAGCTCGATCACTCCCACACCGCCGAGCACCCGGACGTCCTTCACCGCGGTGAGATCCGTAGCAGGCATGAGCGAATCGTGCAGGCCCTTCTCCAGTTTTGCGACCTGTTCACGCCAGGGCGCCTGGGGGGATCGTGGGTCGCCGGGACCGGTCAGCAGATCAAGCGAAGCGCAGGCCACGGCACAGGCCAACGGGTTTCCCATGAATGTGGGCCCGTGCAGCAGTGCATTGCCGGTGCCGGAGGAACCGATGCGCAGCGTCTCGGCCACCGCCGGGGTGCACAGCATGGCCGCCAGCGAGAGATAGCCACCGGTCAAGGCCTTGCCCATGCACATGATGTCCGGGACAACATTCGCCCATTCGCCGGCAAAGAGTTCACCGGTGCGGCCGAACCCCGTGGCAATTTCATCGAAGATCAGCAGCAGGGAATGCTCGTCCGCGATCTCGCGCAAAATCCGCAGGGCCCGGGGCGGGTAGATGAACATCCCACCGGCTCCCTGCAGGACCGGTTCGCAGATGATGCCGGCCAGTACCGTTGCGTGCTCCGCCGCGAGACTCCGGGATTCGGTTTCCCAGTCGGCCAGCAGCGCTTCATCGTATTCCCAGGTTCCGTCCTCGGTGCGCCGGGCGCTCGGTGGCCGGGGCAAAAATACCTGCTCTCGTCCCAGCGGCGCGAAGGCGGCGTGCATCCCGTCCACGGGATCACACACGCTCATCGTGGCAAAGGTGTCCCCGTGATAGCCGCCTCGCAGCGCCAGGAATCGCTGCCCGGTACTCTTGCCGCGGGCATCTTGGTACTGCAGTGCCAGCTTGAGCGCCACTTCAACGCTGATGGATCCCGAGTCGGCCAGGAAAACGTGCGCAAGCTCCCCCGGCGCCATGGCCACCAAGCGTTCGGCCAGCTCAATGGCCGGTGCGTGGGTGAGGCCGCCGAACATGACATGGCTAAAGGTGTCGATTTGTGCGTGGGCGGCGGCGTCGAGGACCGGGTGGCGATAGCCATGGACCATTGACCACCAGGACCCCATTGCGTCGATGACCTCGTGGCTGCCGTGGGCGTCAGCCAGCGTCAGGGTGGCACCCTTCGCGGCAGTCACCGCATAGTGCGCCCCGCCATCCAGCGACGCGTAGGGGTGCCAGAGCAGGCCTTCGTCACGCGCCAGCAGGTCCGTGTTCAGGTCACTCATGCGTTGGGGCTTTGACCGGTTCCGGCACCGCGGCGGCGCAACACCGGTTCTCCCCCGCCGCCGCCGGGACCGCAACCCTGCGGGGCGCATGCCGATCCGCAACCACTTCCGCAGCTTGGTGCCTCCGTGGTTTGGCTCGTCACCTTGGCGGCTGCTTGCCTGAGCTCTGCGGAAACCTCGACGGGATCCCGGGATTCCTGTCCGAGGACCACGAACCCGGCATCTGCGATCATCTCCAGGTCCTTTTGGGCGTCTTGGCCCTCGCTGGTGAGGTAGTCCCCCAGGAAGAAGGAGTTCGCCACTTCCAGGGCCGTTGACTGCAGGGAGCGCAAGTGCATCTCGCGTCCGCCGGCCATGCGCAATTCCTTGTCCGCGCAGACCAGTCGCACCAACGCTAGGATGCGCAGGCAATCCAAGGGGGTCAGGAGCCAGGTCCCTTCAAGTGGCGTGCCGTCAAAGGGCATCAGGAAGTTCACGGGGATGGAGTCGGACTCCAGGTCGCGCAGCGCAAAGACCGCTTCGATCAGCTGCTCGGGGGTTTCCCCGAGTCCGACGATCAGGCCCGAACATGGGGAGAGCCCCGCGGTCTTGGCATGTTCCACCGTATCGATGCGTTCCTGGTAGCTGTGCGTGCTGCAGATCTGCGGGTACAGGGATTCGGCGGTGTTCAGGTTGTGGTTGTAGGCATCTGCGCCGGCGGCTTTGAGCTTCTCGGCCTGTCCGTCTTTGAGGATGCCCAGACATGCGCAGACCTCGATGTGTGGATGCTCGTCCTTGAGCTGCTCCACCATTGTTGCTACCCGGTCCACGTCCCGGTTGCTCGGTCCCTTGCCTGAGGCGACCATGCACACCCGTGAGGCACCGCCAGCAACACCCAGACCAGCCTGGTGGACCGCTTCCTCGGGCTTGAGCCATGAGTACTTGAGAATCTCGGCTTTCGAGCCCAGCCGTTGGGAGCAATAGGTGCAGTCTTCCGGGCAGAGCCCCGACTTCAGATTCACCAGGTAGTTGACCTTGACGGTGTTGCCGAAGTACTTGCGGCGCAGTGTGCCGGCGGCACCCACCAGCGCCAGGGTTTCGGAGTCGGGCACCTCGAGGACCTGCAGAGCCTCGGATTCGGTAACAACGTGCCCAGCAGTTATCCGCGCGACCAGATCAGCTACATCCAGCGCATCGCCGGCGTCGGATTCCCGTGTTTCATCGTCAAGCACGGTTGCGCTTACCTGGGTCGGGGTCATGGTGGGGGCCTTCCGGTGCGGCGGAGTTTTGGTGCGCGTGGATCCGAGGACTGTTTCCAGCCTTCGAAACTATGAACTGAACACCGTTCAATTATGGTCAAAACAACCGTACACCCTGAATTCTCATTTCACTGAACACCGTTCAGCGAGCCTTGTTGATCCAAAAATGTAATTGATCAAGAAAAACAACGCTCTCGTGTAGTCCTAACGTCTTGGACTGAATGCCCGGATTGGGAGGGTTCATTGACTCGCGTACGGTTGCGTCAGAAATCTGCTGATACACCTAGCTGGACTGTCAAGGTCAGATCGTCACCAAAATGAGCTGGTGGAGCGCGCTGCAAAGATAGTTGCTGAACAGGATCCAACCGATGGATGAAGATCTCCCCACAGACATTGGCGGGCACAGCGCTGAAACAGTTTGGAATGCCACGAAACGATCGCGCTGGTATGCGCAGCAACACCGAACAAATGCCTAATTTCCCCAGACTTGAACTCACACGCTGGGAACAACGCGGGCCAACTCGATGTCTCTAGCCGCCACCCCTCGGCGCGCAGGGTCTTTCAGCATGCACCAGCCTGGCCCAACAAAACGTGCCCGAACTCACCGCTTGCATCGAATACTTCCTGCTACCTAAAACGACGGCACTCCGAACGATTCAGTGCACTCCGAACGCCGGCTTTCGATCTGGTTACTTCCTGAAAGTTTAAATCTCGAAATTTGGTGCTAAGCCGGCGTTGCGTTCAAAAACCTGTCGTATGCGATCTCCAGCAGATCCGCGCGCGGCTGCTCTACCTTGCGATTCGGCAACATCATTAACTTCTGGCCATGCCGTTCCTTCAGCCCATATTGCAACATGGGTCCATCGATTTCTTCCAACAGGTCCGGACGAATCTGAACGACAAGGTCTGGACGAATACCTAAGATGGACGAATCAAATGCTGCATGGTGGATCTTGCAAAGTGCCAGCCCGTTCACCACCGAGGCGATGCCAAGTTCGTGGGAGTCGGGAACTATGTGGGCTGCGTCCAAAAGTACGCGGTGACCGAGATTGCAAACCGAGCATCGGTCTTCGTAGGCTCGAAGGACCGTTGATCTGAAAACTGGTTGGTGCAGACGAATCTTTGTCTCGCGTGTCAAATACCGCTTCACGGTCTCTTGAATGACAGTGTCCTGTCCTGCCACACGCGGAAGAAATGCCTCTTCATCAAATGGTGCCAGCACGAACCGCTTAAGGTCCGGCTCTTCGGAAACGATATAGACAGGACACACTGCCTGGAATATGGCTGGTGCCATCCCAACACCAATAAACCAGATCAGTGGAAGGTCGTTCTCAAGTGCTGCCCGCAAAGCCATATTGTCAGGTATCTCGGGGTCTTCCCCTCGCCACATGTAGCGGAGTAATCCGTCTGAACCCATGGTGTCTTCATACGGACGAGGTTGCCCTGGCGACCGATACACCGTTTGAATAGAAAGGGCTGCTTCTAACTGTCGTGGTTTACGAATGCCCTGTTGGGTTGCTTGCAGCGCGAACGTATCACCGTCAAAGCTGAAATCTTTGATCTCAGAACGTGTAAGCGGAACCGCGCCATCGTTGGTACGCAATTTCAGCCAAGCAATCGCTTCGTCTCTTAACCGTCGGTCCCGTTCAGCGGACCAAAAAACATCAGCCAAAGTTCAACACCTTTCGAATCAGAGGGTGTATGAACCCTACCAAGGTCACCCTGTTCCAAGCACCGGGCGGCATTGGGCAGAGCTGCAGAAAGTCCACGCGACGAATCATCTACAGGTGCAGGCCCTGACTCCTGTGTCGATCTGCGGATGCTGACAAGCCGCAATGCGACCCGTTTCTAGCGATTGACGCTAAATCGGGAGCCGTATAGAAAAACTTGTCAAGTCAACCCAATACGCCAATACGCGCAGTGCCATCGAAGTGCCGATATAGCGACCAGCTTTGTTCTTCCTACAGCACTCCAGCCGTGAGTCGAGCATTGTCATTGCACTTCCGTAACTTCCTCACGGTCCTTATTCGAAGAAGTCCTCGTCGATATCCACCACGTCATAACTCTGTTCAACCTGGACACCGACCCTGTATTTGATCATTAGCGATACAAGGCGTTTACCGTCGATAAGAATTGTTCTTGTCGGAATGTTTGCAGCGTAGTCACGGGCATTCTGGGTGAACGTGCTAGTCGTGATAAATACACCTTTAGTTGCCGCAACCCCATGTAGCGCACCTACAAAAGCCTGAATCATTTCTCGGCCGATGTTGCTGCCTTCGGCATATCGTTTGGCCTGCACGTAAATACGGTCAAGGCCAAGGGCATCCTGGTCGATAACTCCGTCGACTCCCCCGTCGCCGGAACCACCGATGCGACGACCGCGCTGTTCAGCGCCTCCGTAGCCCATCGCCAAAAGAATCTTGACCACGGCCTCTTCAAAGAAGTCTGGATGGCTTTCACGCAGCCGCAGCAGAAGCGCATCTCCCACATCGGCAGTGATCCGGTTGATTCCGGATTCGATCTGTTCGATGGGATCGATAACTTCAGCCTGGGTGCTCACCGGAATGACTGCTTCCCGCGACTTTTCCGGTTGTGGCCAATACTCTGCAAAGATCCTGTTGGCTTCGGTAAAATTCCTAATCCCTTCGGAATTCTCGGCAAGCCACTGGCGTCCGGAATCAGTAATCCGGTAATTGGCTCGAATAGGACGCTCGATCCAACCAGCCTTGAGCAAATTACTGATCGCCCAACCCATCCGTTGCTTAGAACGAAGCCCACCCGAATTCAAGGTTTCCGCGCGAGCCGCAGAAGACAAGCCTGCAGCGTCAATTGACCGTCCGACGATATCCCTTCGATGGAGGGTCTCTCCATCGTGGAGGACTTCAAGAACGTATCGAACGAAATGTGGCCAAATGGGGACTTCAGACTCGTTGATGCTACTAATTTCTTGAGTCATGGTTCCGAGATCCCCTCGCTAGTACACTCCTCATGCTGTCCAAGTAGAGGTTCCTCCCAGTTTAGCCACTTGCTCAGGATAGGTTCGCCTGTCGGCGTCATCCACGCACTCGGTTCGCACTTCCGTGTCCAGGAACCGACCAATTCACGAATTGACGCTTTTCCATCGTCCGCCTCAAACAAGATATAACTGACGGGTTGGAAAATGACCGAAGGAGTATTGCTGGTGGACCCATTAGTCGAGTGGGATTGGGCTGACTGTATCTATTTCGCTGTAACGATACTGACTGGTATCGGGGTTCTGGCCATCGGCTGGCAAATAATCGGTGAACGAAACGCCCGGCATCGCGAGTTCGAGAACATGTATGTACAACGCTACTGGGATATTTCTTCACGCATGCCCTCCCGTTTTGTGCATGGGCACGTGGACTACGTTCCAAATAACGCGGAACGAAACGCACTCTGCGATTATTTGCTCCTATGTGAGGATGAGCTTGATCTTCGTGAACAGGGCTTCATTACTGACCAAACTTGGCATATCTGGATGTCAGGTATCGTTTTTGCGCTGCGTGATCCCCAACTCATCAAACTTGCGCAGGGCTTCCCTTCGGAACGTCTGGATAATTTTAAGGCACTCATCGAAGACCCACGCATCGAATTTGACCCTCTCAAACGGACTAAACTTCGAAGATGGTGGACGGGGCTTTCTTAGTTCTTCGTACACCGGGGAACAATTTCGTTCGAGCAAGTTCACCACATCCCTTCTGGCGAAATCGTCAAATCCGCGCGGGAACGCGCACTACGTTCACTCCGTTTTCCTTTTCGCCTAGTTCGTGGGATATAAGTCGGTTATGCCTTCGCTGATTTCATGGCTTGATGCCAACACCGCAGAGACTAATCGCATGCGAGAGATCGTCAAGCTTTTCGAACTCCCCGGAAGCGTTGATGACCTTGCCCTGGGACAGTTTCGCGATGTCATTAGCAATAGCCTGTTCCCCGGTACCTCGGTGCTGCATGTGGCGGCCAAGTACTTGATCCTTATTCCGTGGTGCTACCAAGCCGGGAGCCTCGCGTCCACGGGTGAAGAACAACGGGCCAAAGGCGAACACACCGAACGGCGCCTCATTCGCAACTTGCAGCGCATCGGTGCCAGACAGTTCATCGGCAGCGATATTGGCGACCGAATCTCAACGCTTCCATCGGCAGCCTATTGGACGGCACTCCGGCGGTGGGGGATCGTTGGGGACGGGGTGGACCGGACGAACGTCGGCGAAGAGATGCTGCATGAAGCATCTGCACATGAGAGCGGTATCCCTACTCAACGAGTATGGACCGCTACTCTGCCGCTGGTCCCCGACGGCTTCCCCGCAAGCAACGACCGAGGCATGGAACTTACAAGAGACGAAGCGCTCTGGATCCAAGACCGCATCCTGGCCACGGTCCCCGACACACTACTTGCGCACATAGTTTCCAAGCCCCGCTTGGTCCAGAAAAAATCTTCATCGCCTTGGGCTGATCCCGGCTGTCAAGAAGCGCAAGGGGAAGCCTCCGTGTGGCTTCAACATGCGCAGGCCTACTCCGCACTGCAATGGGGACTCGACTCAACCTATGCACACCTTTTGGCAGTAGAAGCTTCCCGGAAGTTCGCAGCGGAACCCGCGTCGGCCACGAATGACGACGGCTACGCTCCTCTTGACGAGTGGGTGGAAGACGACGAAAACCGGTTGCTACTTAGAAGATGGAATCTGGAAGACTTTCTTCGCCGTGCCCATCAAACCAATCCGCGAATTCCGCCTTCCTCAATTGCCTTCCTCAGTTCGGCAGTAAAGGAACTATCCTCTTCCGTGCACCCAGCAACGAATACGACTCTGCATCAAATGGTGAAACATCGAGAGCAACAGGCCAAGCGCTCAAACTCGCGTTTCGTGAATATGCGCAGGCTTCGTGAGTGGCGAGCCCCCGAATCCTTCGGACGACAGACGTTTAGATGGGCCCAAGTCCGAACCATGGTCAACGACATTGCTGAAGGGTTGAAGAATGCTTGATGCCAATTCACGCGAGTCCTTGTCGGAACAGCTACGCCCACCTCATGGCTACCGACTGAGGCAAGCGGTGGGAACCACGTTCACGCTGGATATGGTCAGCGCGCTCGCCATTCCACTGAGCTTCATCAAAGGCTCCGGTGAAGACCCGGAGAACTCCGTCGCGGTCATAAATGCCGTCCGAAAGGTCTCCGACCGGATCGACATCTTCAGTCAAGCCGGACTGACACGTGTTCCCCGCCAAGCCAACGATTTATTGACGGTCCTTGAACCGATGCTCCATCAGGTCGTGTCTCCGCAGCGTGGGGCACTTTTCCATCCAAAAATCTGGCTCGTCGAATACGAGTCCGGCGAACACCTCACATATAGATTCCTGTGTAGCAGCCGGAACCTCACCCCTGATGCCTCGTGGGATCTCTTGGTCCGTGTTGACGGGCGTATCTCTGATCCGGAAGAGGACTCACAGGATTTCTCCATAGATAACGGTCCGCTGGCCCGCTTTATAGAGGCATTGCCGGGGATGGCAACCCGCGATCTTGATCCCGATCGTATTACCCGGATTTCGGGGCTCACTCAGCGACTCACCCAAGCGATATGGGAGCTGCCACCCGACATCGGCACTTTGGCATTCCGTCCCCTCGGAACGGGAGAAAACATCCCGGAAAGCTCACTTGCCAGATTGCTGGGTGATGGTGAGTCCGCCGTCGGCCTTAACGGACAAAGCGATGGCCGCCGAAGCTTTGGTGCCAAGAAGCTTCTGATTTCGCCGTTTGTTGACGACACCACCGTTGTGGCGCTCCGTGACAAATGGACGCAACAACTTGATGTATTCGGGAGGGGCGAAGAATTGGACACGCTCTCTCCGGAGACACTGAGCGATCCAAAGATTGTTTTCCACTCTTTCAACGAGCTTGGTGTCGCTGACGAAGAGGAAATGGATGCCATGATGGAAGCCGAAGATTTACGAGGACTACACGCGAAGGCCGTTTTCACGGATTTTGACCGTACCACCCATGTGCTTCTTGGATCTGCGAATGCCACGCAAGCCGCGTTCCGCCGTAACGTCGAATTCTGTGTTGAGATGACCGGCCCCAAGACGACGATCGGTGTCGACCAGGTTCGCAAGGACCTCGAATCGCTACATTTCCTTCTGCATGAGGGACCCGGCGGCATGGAGCACACTGAAGAATCAGCACTTGAATTCCGACTTCAAAATGCCCTGATCGAGGCCGCATCCCACGTGTTCACCCTCGACGCTTCCAGTTCGATCGGACGTGATGACTACGAGCTTCGGATTGAACACTCCTACGCACCTTCACCAGGATTCGCGGCGAAGATCGGCCTACTGACATTGCCCAACCAGCTGCATCGTATCGAGGCTGATAACAGGCCCGAACGCCATTTCTTCTCCCGCTTGCCGCTGGCATCAGTGACGCCGTTCGCCCTCATAGAGTTGACGGACGTCGATTCAGGAATGAAACGCAGCACCATTGTTCAGGGGGTCCTGCGTACGGATATAGATGGACGCATCGACAGAATCATTGCCAGCCAACTCGACACACCCGAGAAGCTCCGGGCATTCCTGCTTTTGTTTCTCACACCCGAAGATGTCTCTCCCCAGAACTCGACTGATGGGTCGCTGGGTTTTTTCGGTGCAGCGCTGGCAGATAATGGAATGGGATTTTCTGGTTTGTTCGAGGTGGTGGCAACAGCCGCAGCCAGTCCAGGTGCGGCAAAGCTTTTTGCGGATGTGGAGCCAGTGCTGGCACAGCTCTATGCGATGTCCGACGGGGATCCCGATTTGGATGAAATCCGCATTCTCTGGGACGCAGCCTTGGCTGCAGTTGAAGGACCATAACCATGTTCAAAGCTCAGTCCACACTTTCAGGACTCAAAAAGTTCCAGACGAAGACCGTCAACCATGTTTTCAAGCGCCTGTACACGGATTCGCCCACCACCGACCGATTCCTCGTCTCGGATGAAACCGGCTTGGGTAAATCCGTCGTGGCGGCCGGCCTCGTCGCCAAGGCGATAGAACATCTGGAGTCCGTTAATGACGTTGACCGCATTGACATTGTCTATATGTGCTCCAATTCGGACCTCGCCCGACAAAACATCGCCCGGATCAACGTCACCGGACAGGCTGACGTTATTGAATCCGGACGCCTCTCACTGCTCCCACTTGAGCTCGGCAAACTCAATGCCTCACCAGCAGCGAACACCACCAAGCGCGTCAATTTCATTTCCATCACTCCCGGCACATCCTTCAACGATAGCCAGAGGCTAGGAAACTCAGACGAGCGTGCTGTTCTCTACGTCATGCTGGAACAAATCCTGGGTGAAGGTGACAGCCGAATCGCTCCGCGGAGGTTCTCGGCCGATGATCAAGAACGTGCCCTTGAACTACTTCGCGGAAATTCCGGAATCCCTGGCTTCAGCTACAACGTGAATAGAACGAGACAGCGCGTTCCCAAGGGGTTCTCCGGAATGGTGAAGCGCGGGTTCAAGTCCCGTGCCACAAAGCTTGGCTTGATACGACGTTTCAAGAGCATGCTGCATTCCATGTCCGACCTAGATTCTTTAAGGGAACCCATGCGGGACCTCATCGGTCAGATGCGGGCTGTCCTCGCCGAAATCGGACTCGAATGCCTCGAGCCTGATCTGATCATCCTGGATGAGTTCCAACGGTTTCAAGACCTCCTGTTCAGCACAGGTGAGGAAAGCGAACTAGAGGGGGCAGCGGAACTCGCCCGCAATTTCCTGAACTACAAGGGAGCCAAGTTACTGCTGCTTTCGGCCACCCCCTACAAAGCACATACATCGGGCGACAACGAATCAGGGGAAGACCATGCGAAGGAATTCCGTCAGCTACTTTCCTTCCTGTCCCAAGATGAACCGCAGTGGATGGGACGGCTGGACTCCCTGTTGGCACGCCGCCGGCGCCAGCTCACCGGTATCGAAAGCGGGGACAATTATCTGAACCTGCAGAAGCAGCTCAAGCGCTATATGTGCAGGACGGAACGTCCGCAGCTGTCCGAAGGAGACATGTTGCGTGTGGTTCGGATGAAACCAAACAGGCTCCACGCCGAAGACCTACGCAGCCTGACGGCACTCACGGCGGCCTCGCGAGCGGCGGATGCCGGCAATCCCATCGAGTATTGGAAATCCGTACCCTACTTCGCAAATTTCCTTGGCGACTACCAACTCGGAAAGATCATAGACGGGACAATCGAGGGCGCGACCGAGTCCTTAGTGCCACTGCTTCCAAGCCTGAAAACCATCGATAGCCTCCGCTACGCAAACTTCGATCGGCTCGAATCCGACAACGCCAAGTACCGTGAGGTCGAAGAACACGCACTTGGCCAAGGCCAATGGAAACTGCTATGGATGCCGCCCTCCTGCCCCTATACCCAACCGGCAGGGGCATACGCGGCCGTTAGCCCCGATTTGACCAAGCAACTCATATTTTCGTCGTGGAACGCCACCCCGAATGCCGTATCCACGCTCTTGTCGTACGAGGCGGAGCGGAAGATGATGACATTGCGTGACGTACCGCTGGAAAACACGGCCGAAGCTCGGAAACGCTTCACGGGACGGTTCAACTGGCGTTTGCGTGAAGGTGCGCCTTCCAGCATGTCTGCCATGGCACTATTCGTGCCCCATGCCGCCCTAGCCAACCGCACGGATCCACTCCGTCTCAACCCCGGCGATGCGTCCGGATCAACGCCATCCGACACCGGAAGCAGGGGATTGCCGGTGACCTCGGATTTGGTTGCTTCGGCCGAAGCCGTTTGTCGCGAACGAGCCGGCGACACGGTGCCGAACGACGAGCTGGGGTTGTGGTCTTCATACTTCGGCCTTCCCGGGGCACTGCCGCCGCATTGGAAAACCGACCCAGCTCAAGCCCGCAATCACATCAAGATGGTCGCCGATCTTGGATCCCGGTCATCCACATCCAGTGTTGAGGGTGAAGTGCCCGAGGAAAGCATCTTCATGGTGCACGCCGTCAAGATGCTGGAAACCATTGCCGGACCAAAGACCGGCGCGCGCCCCGGTCTTGGAAAGCTGGCCATCGCTTCGCCCGCTAATTGCATGTATCGGGCGTTGGGTCGAATCCTGCCCGCCTCCTTCGACGCCGAGGAGCACTGGAAAGCAACAGTTCATGCCGCCAATGGGCTGCGCGCGCTGTTTAACCGGCAGGATGTTTCAGCCCTACTGGACTACATGTATCAGGAGGGCGACTACTGGCAGCATGTCTTGCAATACTGCTTGGACGGCAACCTGCAGTCCGTTCTTGATGAGTATGTCTACCAGCTACGCAGCCAGCAGCCCAAGGCTACGATAACCGCCGAGCAGCTTTGGGATATCGCCGAAACGATTCGAGGTGCACTGTCGTTGACAGCTGCGCAGTTGACGGCCAAATATCCTGGCCAGCCTGAGGCGATCCTGCGCATGGCCACCCGCTTCGCAGTCCGGTATGGCGGAGGCAAAACAGAGGGCGGGATGACCCAGCGACTTCCCGAAGTCCGTCGGGCATTCAATAGCCCGTTTTGGCCCTTCGTCTTGGCTACGACATCCGTAGGGCAGGAAGGAATCGACTTCCACTGGTGGTGCCATTCGGTCATCCACTGGAATGCGCCGTCCAACCCCGTCGATTTCGAACAACGCGAAGGACGAGTGAATCGCTACATGGGACACGCCGTCCGAAAGAATACAGCGGTAGCCCACGCCAAACGTGTCATGGAATCGAAGCCTCGGAATCCTTGGCACGAATTGTTCAAGGAAGCAGAACGCCATTTGCCGGATCTTCCGGAGAACCAACGTGAATTTGCTCCGTACTGGATCCATCCCGGAGTCCAGAAAATCGAGCGACGACTGCTGGACCATCCCTTGAGCCGTGACGTTCCACGTACCGCACGGATGCTCTCGGGGCTGGCCTCATACCGTCTGCTTCTGGGCCAAGCCCGACAAGATGATCTCATCGAGGCCCTCAAGAACCCAACGATGCAACCACTTAATCTTCGACCATAAAGGATTTACGCCGGGTTGCCTCGCTGTAGAGCGAGGCAACCCGGCGTAAATCCAGAACATAATCTCTCCATGCATGCGGGGCCTATGCTCTTGAACATCGGTAGTTATGGGAAACGCGGCATTTGCGTTGCCCAGTCCGAGTCACCATCATCATCCCCAGCACCAACAAGGGCGTCTCAGCTCAACAACATCTCTTCGGGAAGATTATCGGAGCCGGATGTTCCAGATTCTTACGTTCCCGTAGTCTCCACGCTTTCACACGTCATCTCCGGGTATCCGTCGTAGCTTCGTGTCAAGATGCCTACATGACAACGACGATTGATGCTGAAAAACTTCTCACTTACATCGATGCGAACGGAATCACCGGATCTGCCCAAGTGGCACGTGGATGGGATCATATGGGTGCAGTGATCGTTGATGCTGTACTTCAGCGGCGTCAACGTTATAAGTCCACTGTGGAACCCCGTGTACGCGCTTTGATCGCGGCTTGGCCGGACGCCGAAACAGCCTCGGGATTCCGTGCGCGGATCAACGGTGGAGACCTCGGTACGGTTATCCGTTGGAAATCAACTGAACGTCTACAGCAAATCGATGAGATCCTCGGTGTTTTCGAGTCCAAGCAGATCAACACCGTCAGTGAGCTCCGTGATCGTCTCGCTTCAGCACCAGAGAGGGACGAACTCCGTGCGGCACTGCGCCGCATCAAGCATGTCGGACCAAAAACGTTGGACTACTTCGATATCTTGGCCGGCAGTTTCACCACGGTTGCCATCGATGTAAGGATCCGCAAACTGGCTGCCAAAGCTGGAATCATCGATCACGCATACCCGCACCTCTCCGCGGTCATCCATGAAGCCGCCGCGAAGCGCGGCTGGCGGCCTGGAGATCTGGATGCAGCACTATGGAACGCATAAGCGCAATCTAAACATCTGCAGCCGAAAGTGAAGCGGTCGGAACCAGTCTTAACTGATTCCGACCGCTTCACGTGCTCTGCTCCCCAATGTCGCCTAGTTCTCCCAGAACGGGTAGTCGGTGTAGCCGGCAGGGCCCTCGGTGTAGAAAGTCGAAGCATCAGGTTCGTTCAACGGCAGGTCCTCGCGCCAGCGGCGCACCAGATCCGGGTTGGCGATCGCCGGGCGACCCACCACCACGGCATCTCCCCAGCCGTTGGCTGCCACGGCCACCGCGTCGTCGTACGTGGTGATGGACTGGAAACCGGTGTTCAGCAGGACCGGTCCACCAAAGCGGGTGCGCAGGTCCTGGACCAGCGCACCGGAGGGATCCTTGTGCAGGATGCTCAACGCAGCCAGTGCCAACGGGGCAATGCCGTCGATCAGCGCGCCATAGGTGGCCGCCACATCCACCGGGTCGGTCTCCAGCGCGCCCTGGACGTTGTGTTCCGGGGAAATACGCAGGCCGGTACGGCCCGCCCCGATGGCGTTGGCCACAGCCGTAACGACCTCGATGACAAACTTTGCCCGGTTTTGCGGGGAGCCGCCATCGGCGTCGGTACGCGTGTTGGCACTCGGTGCCAAGAACTCGTGCAGCAGGTACCCGTTGGCACCGTGCAGCTCGACGCCATCGAATCCTGCCGTCATGGCATTGCGCGATGCGCTGACAAACTCGTCGATGATTCCCGGCAGCTCGGCGGCTGATAGGGCGTGTGGGACTTGGTAGGCATGCTTACCGGTGTAGGTCCGGGTTTCCCCTTCCACGGCGATGGCGCTGGGAGCGACGATCTGCTCCTGCCCGGTGATCTCCGTGTGGGTGACGCGTCCGGCGTGCATCACCTGGGCCACGATGAGTCCCCCTTCGGCGTGCACGGCGTCAGTGACGCGCTTCCAACCCGCGACCTGCTTCTCGGTGGCCAAGCCGGGCTGGCGGACGAACCCCTGGCCGGTGAAGCTGGGGTAGACACCTTCGGAGATGATCAGGCCCATGGAGGCACGCTGGCGGTAGTACTCCACGACGTCGTCGTTCGGCACACCGTCGATGCGGGAACGCGAACGGGTCAGCGGCGCCATAACCAAGCGGTTGGGCAGCTCAAGGTCGCCAAGGGTCAGCGGGGAAAACAAGTTCACGGTAGGACTCCAGTCGTTTGTACTTGCATCATGCAACGAGTCCTAGTGATCTGGATATTCCCCAACGGTCTCCGGAGTGAGGCGGAACACTGAGCAGCCCTCAACTATTGACGGCACGTCGATCTTGTACGGCAGCAGGCAATCAACTTCTTCTTAAACGCAACAGCGGGCTTCCAAAGAACCGGGCTGGTTCTGTGGAAGCCCGCTGTTACGTACTGAGATCGAGAACCTTCTAGCCTTCGACCCGCTCGACCTTGCCCACGAGTGCAATGTAGGAAACGATTCCCGCCGCAGCAACAACGGTCATGTAGATGAAGGCCGGACCAAAGTCGGTCTTGGTCACCAGCATGCCGATCACGATCGGGGTCGCGATCGATGAAAGATTGCCAATGAAATTGAACATGCCACCGGTCAGGCCGATCAAGCGTGCCGGAGCCAGTGCCGACACCAACGACCAAGTGATGGAAGCCAGCCCGTTGCCGAAGAACGCAATGGACATGAACATGATGACCAGTGCGGTGCTATCGGTGAAGATCGCGCCGATCATGCTCATCGACAACAGCAGGCCGGTGATGATCGGGAGCTTGCGTGAAGCACCCAGCGTCATTCCGCGCTTGAGCAACGTATCGGAGAGTACCCCGGAAATCAGGACACCCACCAGGGCGGCGATGAACGGCAGCGAGGTCAGGAAGCCTGTCTGGATGTAATCCATCTGCCGGTAGTTCACCAGATAGGTGGGGAACCAGGTCAGGAAGAACCACAGTGTCGAAGTCAGGCAGAACTGGCCGATGTAAATGCCCCAGAGCTTGCGCCGTCCCAGGACCAAGGCGAAGTCGGTCTTGCTGAGCTTTGGCTTCTTCTCGGTAGTCTCGGTACTGCCTAGATCGACAAGTCCGCCGCCTTCGCGGATGTATTCGATCTCCGCCGCGTTGGCACGCTTCGAATCCACCGGGTTGCGGTAGAAGAGGTACCAGATCAGGCCCCAGACGATGCCCACGGCACCGGTGGCCACGAAGACCCAGTGCCAGCTCATCACGTGCTGCAGCCAGATCAGCACCGGAGTCAGCAGCGCCAAGCCAATGAACTGGCCCGAGGTGTAGAACCCGATGGCCGTGGCGCGTTCCTTTTCCGGGAACCAGGCGGTGACCACCTTGTTGTTGATCGGGTAGGCCGGGGCCTCGAAGGCACCAACCGCCATGCGCAGCACGATCAGTGCCACGAAGCTACCCGCCATCCCCATGAAGATCGTGGCCAGGGACCACAGCACCAGGCAGATCGGGTAGAGCAAGCGCGGCGGGACACGGTCAACCAACCAGCCGCCGGGCAGCTGCATGGCGGCGTAGGTCCAGCCGAACGCCGAGAGCAGGAAACCCTGCTGGGCGGTGTCGAGCCCGAACTCCTCGGCGATCAGCGGCGCCGCCACCGAGAGGTTGGAGCGGTCAAGATAGTTGATGACCACCGTAAGGAAGAGCATGAATGCGACGACGTAGCGGACCTTGGTGGCTTTGTCCGTGGTCGCATGAACCTTCGGGGCAGAGATTTCCGGGGACAAGTGCTGGCTTACCATTCCGCAAACGACCCATCGGCGTGGCGCCATACCGGGTTGCGCCAGCGATGGCCTTCCTTGGAACGTTCGATCACGTACTCCTCATTGACTTCGATGCCAAGCCCCGGCCCATTGGGGATCTGGACCATACCCTCTTCATAGGCAAACACCGAGGGGTCCACCACGTAGTCGAGCAGGTCATTGGACTTGTTGTAGTGGATGCCCAGGCTCTGCTCCTGGATGAAGGCGTTGTAGCAACCGGCATCGATCTGCAGGTTGGCAGCCAGCGCGATCGGGCCCAACGGGCAGTGCAGGGCCACGGCGACGTCGTAAGCCTCCGCCATGGCGGCGATCTTCCGGGTCTCGGTGATGCCGCCGGCGTGCGAAGGGTCGGGCTGGATGATGTCCACGGCTCCCGAAGCCAGGATGTCCTTGAAGTCCCAGCGCGAGTAGAGCCGCTCGCCCAGGGCGATCGGGGTGCTGGCGTTGCGCAGCACGTCGAGCATCGAGCCGATGTTTTCGCTGAGCACCGGTTCCTCGATGAACATGAGCTTGTAGGGTTCGAGCTCGTTGATCAACACCTTGGCCATGGGCTTGTGCACGCGGCCGTGGAAGTCCACCCCAATTCCCACGCTGGTGCCCACGGCGTCGCGGACCGCCTGCACGTTGGCGATGCACTGTTCGACCTTGTCCCAGGAATCGATGTACTGCATTTCTTCGGTGCCGTTCATCTTCACGGCGGTGAATCCGCGGTCAACGGCGTCGCGCGCTGCCTGTGCGGTGTCCGCCGGGCGATCCCCTCCAATCCAGGAGTAGACGCGGATGCGGTCGCGGACCTTGCCACCGAGCAGCTCGTAAGCCGGAACGCCCAAGGCCTTGCCCTTGATGTCCCACAAGGCCTGGTCGATGCCGGCGAGCGCGCTCATTAGGATCGGTCCGCCCCGGTAAAAGCCTGCCCGATACATGATCGTCCACAGATCCTCGATGTTGCGCGGGTCCTGGCCGATCACGTAGTCGGAGAGTTCCTCCACCGCAGCGGCGACCGTGGCGGCGCGCCCCTCCAGCACAGGCTCACCCCAGCCGACGATTCCCTCGTCTGTTTCAACCTTGAGGAACAGCCAGCGCGGCGGAACCGTGTAGGTCGTGAGTTTGGTGATTTTCATGCAGACTTCCTCGTCTCTTGAATCCGATTCCAGGCCTCGGCAATCGCTGTTGCCCTGGCGGTGAGTTCTTCCAGGTCCCGCCCGGGCGCATAAAGCGCCGAAGCAATGCCAAAGCCGGTGGCGCCGGCCTCGACCCAGGTGTCCATGTTCTCCGCGTTGATCCCGCCCACCGGGATGATCCCGATATCCGCCGGCAGGACGGCGCGCCAGGCCTTGTATCCGGCCAGGCCGACCTGCTCCACGGGGAAGATCTTGATGTTGCGGGCACCCGCGGCGACGGCGGCAAAGGCCTCACTGGGGGTTGCCGCTCCGGGGAAGCTTTCCATCCCGGCGGCAAGCGTCGCCTTGATGACCTCGAGATCGGTGTTGGGTGAAACGATGATCTGGGCTCCGGCATCCCTGCAGGCATTGACCTGTTCAACGGTGAGCACTGTTCCCGCGCCGATAACGCAGTCCGCGGGCAGCTCCGCGCGCAGGATCCCGATGCTCTTCAACGGTTCGGGAGAATTCAACGGGACCTCCAAGGACCTGAAACCGGCGGCGTAAAGGAGCTTTCCGACTGCTGCGGCGTCTTCCGGGGGCAACCCGCGAAGAATGGCCACCAGCCCTGTTTGTGTACGTTTCGGTGATGCCATGATCAGGAAGTAACCTTTCGCTCGGAGGAATGGGAAAGCCGGAGGTGTGCCTCGGCTTCAGTGGTGTTCTTGTTGGCCAAGAGACCCACGGATTCGGCGATTTTCCAGATGCCCGCGGGGGCGGTGTTGCGCAGTTCCACGATCTCTTCGATGCCCAGGCGCTTCAGGCCGCGGCGGTAGCGCGGGCTGAGGTTCTCGTTGCCGCAGATGGTGATGCGCTGTGGTTGCTCGCCTTCCCAGGATTGGGAGACGGAGAGGATCTCATCTCCGATCATGAGCCCGGAAAGGTAGTCGGAGATTTCTGTGGCTCTCAGGTGACCGGTAAGCACCAGGGTTCGTGCGGAGAACGCGGTGGCCATGATTCCCCTTCTCCCCTCGGTGGAGAAGGCGGTGGCCAAACCGCGATCAAAGGCATCCCAAGATGCCTCGAGAGGGGTCTCGGCCAGCTTGGCGAGGATGCTGTACTGCATCAACAGGTTGTAGGTTTCACCGGTCATCGAGGTGGAGAATTCCTGGATCGTTGATCCCTTGACCTTGACCCATTTTGAGTGGGTCCCCGGCAGAACCATCCACTGCCCGGCGGACACATCTTCGTTGTCACTGCCACGCTGGAGCTCCAAGGCGCCCAGGATCTGGGTTTCCTCTCCACGCATCACATCGGGCAGTGCCGAATCGTCAATGACGCCGGGGATGATGTGGATACTCCCGCCATTGGTCAGGGCCACGGTAGCCAAGGTATTTGTTGGGACGGCCAGATCGGCCGGGGTCGGTCGGTAGTCCGCTTGGACCCACCCTTGTTGGCTGCCCACCATGCCGCAAGCAACCACGGGCAGCCAGCTATAGGCATTCATCCATGCGCCACATAGTTCGTTGAGCGTCTCCTCGAACTGGGCCTCAAGGCTCGTGGAGTGCGCGCGAGCCCGCTCGGCAACCTGCAGGATTCCCCATGGTTCGCTGCGGGTCTCGATGATCCGACCGCCCTCGCCGAGCAGATAGACACGGCAAGAGCTGGTCCCCCAGTCAAGGGCGATCAGCCGTGGTGCGTCGTTCTGCTTCATGATTCCCAACTTCAATGTTTATTGGCACGGGTCCTGTTGTGCCCCCGTTCACAATGAAATCGTCCGACAGTCGTTCCTATATTTCAAAGGCCGTCGCATATAGTGGGATGGGTGGAAAATCGCAAAACCTTGTTTCCAGCCCTTGCACACCGAACAACAGGAAGTCACCGTGGAATTGAACTCTCCCCCTAAAGATGCAGATGCCGTCGCGGCCCCGCCGCCGGGAACCCAGACCCTTGCCCGGGGGCTGGATGTCTTGCGGGCGGTAGCCGACGGCGCCACGACACTGGGCTCCGTGAGCGCAGCAACGGGCATCGGCAAGAGCACCACCCACCGGTTGCTGCAGCTATTGAGCGCCCGCGGGTTCCTGCGCAACACCGCCGGAAGCGACTACAGCCTGGGCTCGGCGTTGATCGAGCTGGGTTTCCATGCCCTGTACCAAAGCCCGGTTCCCGTGATCGCCAAGCCGATTCTCGAAGAGCTCGCGGCGAAATACCAGGATACGGTGCACCTGGCCGTCGAGGACGAGGCGCAGGTTCTCTATGTTGACAAGGTTCCGGGAACACGTGGAGCCCAGATGCGCTCCCGCGTGGGCCAGCGTATGCCGTTGAGCAGAACTGGCATCGGCAAGGCGTTGTTGCTGGATACCCCGGAACGCTGGACTTCCACCTTTGACCGGGAGTCACCCGTTGACCAGGTTTCGCATTCCTCCCGGCAGGAATTCCTGGCCAGGATGGAAGTGTATGCGTTGGCCGGTATCGCGCTTGATTTGGAAGACAACGAACCGGGCATTCGATGCGTGGCAGCCCCGATCCGCGATGGCAGCGGCAAGATCATCGCCGCAATCAGCATGTCTGCCACCACCCCGTACATGCCCGAGGCGCGAATGACGGCACTCAAGACCGTCATGGCACATACCGCGCAGCAAATTTCACGCAAGCTCGGCTACACGGGGCGAACCTACGGCGACTGACTTCAGCAACGCCTGCCGCTAGCCACGTGATGAAGACTCCCAGAATCATAGTGCGTGATCAGCGCCGCCCCGGAACCTGGATGCGGCGAATATGTGCGGTCATGGCGCCAATCCCAACCGGTTGGGCGACTCGAGGCCGCCAGCGGCCGCATGAGCACCGCTTCGCGGCCGCGTTCCCCCCGAAACCGCTAGCTCACGCTCACTGGTTCCGAGGCTGTATTCAAGACCCGAAGCTCCTCGTCATTGAGTTCAAGGGTTGCCGAGGCCATCAATGCCGGCAACTGCTCGATATTCCTCGCGCTGGCAATCGGAGCGAGAATGTTGTCCCGGCCGCGGAGCCAGGCCAGCGCCACGGTCGCAGGTTCAACCTTGAGCCCATCGGCCAGAGACACCAAGGCCTCGACGATGCCCAAGGAACGGTCGTTGAGGAAACTCCCGGCCATGTGGCCGCGTGCCTTTCCTTCCAAGTCTGCAGCCGAACGGTATTTGCCGGTCAACAGGCCGCTGGCCAAGGAGAAGTACGGCAGCACCGCAAGGTCATGCCGCGCAGCTACGTCGGCCAACTTGGTTTCGTACTCTTCGCGGGCTACCAGGTTGTACGCGGGCTGCAGCGCCACCGGCGCCGCGAAGCCCTGGGCATGAGCCACGGCGAACCATTCATCAATCTTCTCCGCCGGGAAGTTCGAGAGCCCGATATGGCGGATCTTCCCCGCGCGCACCAGGTTGTCGAAGGCGGCGGCGCTCTCGATGATGGGCGTGTTCTCGTCGTATTGGTGCGCGTAGTACAGGTCGATGTAATCGGTACCCAAACGCTCCAGTGAGGCATCGGCAGCAGCAGAGATGTTCTGGGCGGAGAGTCCAGGGAAGTCGGGGTGCTGGGAGACCTTGGTGGCCACGACCAGTCGTTCTCTCACGCCCTTGGCAAGCCAAGAGCTGATGATGGCCTCGGACTCACCGCCGGAGTTGCCCTCGGCCCACACAGAATAGACGTCCGCACTGTCCACGAAGTTCCCCCCGCCTTCGACGAAGGCATCTAGTACCGCATGCGAGGTGGCTTCATCCGAGGTCCACCCAAAGGTGTTGCCTCCGAGGTTCAGTGGGAAAATATCAAGATTCGAGGTTCCGAGGGTAGTCATGGGCGCTCCTTGCCTATTATGCGGATTGCTGCGCCAATGGCAGCCGCTCCCAGTCCCAACCTCGCCTCAGCGTGCGATATTCCGAGGTGCCAGCGAAGCGGCCAGATACCAACTGGCCGGAGATAACTGGGTGTGCTTGCTGAGAGTGCACTGGATGGTACTGATCGAAGCAGAACAGCGTCCCTTTCTATTGGCCAAAGAATGCCTTCATGCCGAAAGCCATTTCCGCAAGCATGTTCAATTTTTATGTGGCGCTGGGACCATCGCGCTCCACCCGTATTGGATCTCAGGTCCCACAATGGCATCGGCATCGGCATCGGCATCGGCAAGATCATCGCTGCCATTTACATGGCCGCAACCACCCATATATGCATGAGGCACTGATGAAGGCGGCCACGGTATTCAAAGGTATTCATGGAACGAACCGCACACCGGATTCCCTGAAAGCTCCACTACGCTCATCACACATTCAGCGATCAACGACAAAACCTCGGCAGCAATCCTGCGGAATAAAACGCACGATGTCACTGCCGAGGCCAAAGATCGCCCACCCGTTTCTACTTAGCGGCCGAGCACCTTACCTCGCCCAAGCCTGAGGTGTAGAGCCTGACGTTGACGTCAACGTTAGCCGCAGGAGCGGAGGATACGCCGCCTACGTAAGGCGTGATGGCCAGCTTGTAATTGTCACTGCCAAAAACCCCTGGACGGTCCAGGTTGAAGGTCCACGTCAATCCGCTGGTCTTCCCTGTCTCGGTCCGCCCCTCACCTTTCAAATCCAGCATGTACGAGTCGGCATCCACGGCAGGCCACGTCACGGTGATCTTCGAGGTGCTGCCGCTGTCTTTGCGTGAGCACTCCACTTCGCTGGCTGGAATGGTCTTCGGTGCCCACGAACCGGCGGTTACCGTGCCGACACCGGCGCCGGACATGTTCCACAGTGCATGGGCCCCGGCCCCGCCAAGACCAAGCAGCAGGACGGTCACATAGGTGATGATGGCCAGCCGCCACCCGAAGGACTTTTTGGTTGCGCGGTGCTTGCTCATGCTGCGAGCTCCATCGATACGGAAGCGGTTTCGGCCATGGTCTTGATGCGCTTGCGGCGGGTTCGCACGCCGTTGATGATCAGGCCCGCCCCGTAGAGAATGAATCCGCCGGCTGCCACCTCGCTGAACAAGCCACGGTTCTGGTTCCCCAACCAGTTGGCGACGAATCCAACGTACGGCACCGCATACATCAGCTTGCCGCGCACCTGGACCTCGGTGACCGCGGCGTCATCGGCAACCGCGTTGTTGTCGCCCTTGGTGATCAGCGTCCGGTGGCCGTCTTGGTCTGCACCCACGGAGAGCACACGGTGGGTGATGACCTCGGGGCGGCCCGAATCAATCTGGTAGGTGACGACGTCGCCGATCTTCAGTGAGTTGAAGGAGGTCGGTTTGACCACTAGGAAGGTACCCGGCGCGTAGTGCGGCTTCATCGAGTTGGTCAGCACGGAGTAGGACTGGGAGCCGGTCAGGATCGGCACCACTATCAAGACCATGGCAACCAGCGCGGTGATGATGAGCACGGAGAAGCTCACCAGTTGGCCGATGGGGCGCAACGCCGAGGTGTTCTTGGCGGTGGTGCGGGGAGCTTGGTGCCGTCCCATGGTGGCCGGTCCTTTCAAGATGAGCTGGTGTGGTGGCTTAGAGCTGTGTTGCGGTCAACGGAACGCTGATGGTTCCCTTGGCTCCGGAGAGAGTCGCCGGGGCGTCCTTGGCCAAGGTGGTTTTCAGGCAGTACAAGGCGGATTCGTCCTGCCCCAGGTCACTGCCGGTGAGGCTGTTGCCCCTGGTGGAGCAGTCGCTGCCCTTGGCCTTGGTGAGGTTCAGCGTCAGGTGGCTCCCCATTTCCCCGCCGACGCTCGGGGATCCCAGGACAATGCGGGTGCGGAAGGTGCCGCTGCCGGCATCGGGGGCGTTGCCGACCCGGATCGCCAGGGTATTGGATTCTCCTGGCTTCAGGGGATCTTGGCCCGCCAGGTCCACAGTGCTGGTTCCCGCGCTCAGGTATTCGACAGCGCCGCTACCCGAGGTCACCGACACCGCGAACTGCGCCGCGGTGACGCTTTGAGCCGTGGAGGAAGCCGCAGTGTTCCACAGTGCCAAGGAACCCTGGACGGTGAGAAGTCCCAGGACAGTGGCTGCCAGCATCAGCCCGGCCACTTTGAGCATGCGCTTCATTTCAGGACTTCCGATCGTGGATTTGCGGGAATACCGGCGGGGTTGGCTAGCTGGTCGGCGCGATCTGGTCGAGCTTGAAGCCGATCTTGCCCAGATCGTTGGTGGCCTTCGCACCGGTCGTGGTGGTGGTCCCTTCCTTGAAGGTCACCTTAACTGCTGCGGTGTAGGTCCCGTCGGAATCCTTGTTCAGTTCGGTGGTCACCGGCTTGTTCACACTGTCCGAGAGCGTGGTTTCCCCGACGCTGAGGTAGGAGGCCTGGGCAGCGGTGAGCTTGTCCGTGACTGTCAGGCTTGCACGCATCAAGTCACCGTCGATGGCCACGGTGACCGGCTGCGTGAAGGTCAGGACGTCGCCCGGGACCACGCGGTAGCTGGCAAGCTTCACCACGGTGCCCTTGGAGTTGGTCCAGGTACCGGTTCCGGCAGTCATCTGCAGGTCGCCGCCGGTCATAGTGCCTGCATTGGCCTCGGCTGCGGTGTTCCACACGGCCAGTGTTCCTCCGCCGCTGAGCAGAAGTGCTACGCCTACGCCGGTTGCCAATGCGCCTTTGGTCATCTTGTTCATGGTGTTTCCCTTTGATCCTCAGCGCCTTGCCCCAGCGGCCTGCGCTAAGACAACTATGTCTGCGCATGCTCAAGGCACGGACATGGTCTTAAGCAGGGTTCCCGTAAGCTTTCATCAGTTTTTACACCGGTCTTTAGGGGTGGTTCTTGAGAGTTTCTTGAGCTTTTATCTACATTGGGAGAAAATGTGAACCATGCCATAGGACAGGGGCAAGAATCGCGTTGGACTACCCTTCAGGGGCAACGTCTTCTTGAGGGCCGAAGCTGGTTCGCGCAGATGGCGGAGACCTGGTAGCGACGCAATGCGCAGGGGTACGACGGCACTAAAATCACCGCATGGCACCTCCTTGGCAACATGCGCAGAACTCGACGTGGGCGGACCCTGCGCCCGGATGGCCCCCACGGACGATAAAAGCTAAATGAGTGTGGGTGTCGGAATCAGGGCCATGAAGTCCCCGGGATGGGTCACTGGCGCTGAAAGCATCCCCGCACCGGCGTCAATGAGGAAGTAGCCCACCGACAGCCAGCTGCCCTCCTCGGAGCCCTCATGGATCTGGGTCTCGTACTCGGCGCAGATACCCAGAGCCATGTGCCCGAGCACGTCGGCCCGGGCGCGGAGGACCGCCTCCGGGATTCCTTCAAGTGTTCCGCGCACGTTCTCCAGAAGGATGTCAAAGTCGTCGTTAATCTCGAACGAGGAGATAAACACGGCCGCCACCGAGGGAATCGTGCGGATTTGGTAGAGGAATCGCGCACGCCAACTCGGATGCGGCATGGATTCAAGCTGCTCGACCCAGGGCAGGACCCGGCAGGCAATCACGTCACTGAGTGTGGCAGTATCGCCCAGCCCGGCGATGAGTTCGGCCTTGCGCCCCTCCAGCTGTCCCAGGTGGCGGTTGATCAGCGAGCGTATGAGCTCGTCCCGGTTCCCGAAGTGGTAAGCAATGGCCGAGTGGTTGGCCGTTCCCGCTCTCTCGGCGATTTTCCGGTTCGAGACGGCGTCTATGCCATGGGTGGCAAAAAGCTCCTCAGCAGCGTCCATTAATATCTCGCGCGCCTTGTCGCCCTGCTGCCCCATGGAGAACACCTTTCGTTGGGTCCCCACGTTATCGCGGACACACGCTTTTGTGATTTTTGACGCTATGGCAGAAAACTTTACGCCACGTGGCGTAAAGTAGTTGAACAGAATCAACCACCTACTTTGCGAATGGGTTTTTCGTGGACCCAGGACAGCCCCTGGGGGCTGCGGCTACCGGGCAGGCAATAGCATCAGGAGCAAGCATTTGAGCATCACGGCAACAACCACCAACGGGCATCCCCCCGAACTCGACGCGGAGGCCACCGCACGCAAGAAGGCCAAGGCCGAGACCATCGCACGCTACGTCGCGATGTTCCTCATGCCGCTGATCATGGTCGTCATGATGGTCGGCGGATACCTGGCGGCCATGCACGCCCCCACACCGCACAACATGCCGATCGCCGTGGCCGGTGCTCCGGCGAGCGCCACCGGATTTGCCAAGGCGCTGGAAGCGGCCGATCCAGAGGCCGTTGATGTACGCATCACCGTCGACGCCGACTCGGCCCGCCAGGCGGTGCTGGACCGCACGGTCACCGCGTCGGTGGTGCTCGAGGGCTCGAACGCCACGCTCTACACCGCAGGTTCCGCCGGAGCCTCACAGGCCTCGGCCGTCACCGCATTGCTCGCACCGCAGATCATGGGCCAGGACCTCAAAATGTCCGCCGAGGACCTGGCCCCGCTGCCGGAGAACGACAAGTCCGGTCTCGGTGCCATGTTCCTGACCACCGCGCTGGTCATGGCCGGCTACCTGCCCTTCAGCCTCACACTGTCCAACTCCCCCGAGCTATTGCGCTTCCGCCGCGCCCTGCCTTTGCTGGCAGGTTGGTCCACCCTGATCGCGTCCCTGGTCTGGGTCGTGACCGGACCGCTGCTGGGAGTGGTGACACCGGAAAATGCTTGGGCCATGGTCGGGGTCAGCTGGCTGGGCGTCTTCTCCATTGGCGCCGTCCAGCTGCTGCTCACCCGGCTGCTGGGGCCGCTGGCGATCCTGGTAGCCATGTTCATGCTGATGGTCCTGGGCGTCCCGGCTTCGAACATGGGTTTGTCCGTCTACACCATGCCGGGGATCTACACCTTCTTCCACTCCTTCCTGCCCACCCCCGCACTGGGTGAGGCGCTGCGCTCGGTGCTCTACTTCGAGGGCGCCGGCACCTGGGGCTACCTGGCCGTGCTGGTCATCGGAGCGGTCATCGCCCTGCTGCTGGTCCTTGCCTACGATGCCCGGAAGCGCCGGTTGAAGCCCAACGCCCCGGACCCCGCCATCGGCGTTCCGTCCCTGCACGGCGGCAAGCGGCCCAAGACCCGCTTCTGGCGCTACGCCGCCTTGCTCTTCTTCCCTCTGGGCATGGTCATCATGATGGTCTCCTTCATGCTCGGTGCCATGGCCGAGCCGACACCGCGCGAAATGCCCGTTGCCATCTCGGCACCCACCGTGTCCACCACGGCGCAAACCGTCGATTCGCTTCACGAATCCATGCCCGGGCTCTTTGACCTGCGTACCGTGGACTCCGAGGCCGAGGCCCGCACCATGGTGGCCGAGCGCACCGTCTCCGGCGCCATGGTCATGCCGGCCGCGCCCGGGGAACCGGCCTTGCTACTGACCAACGAGGCGGCCGGGTCAAGCGCGCACCAGCTCATCACCCAGATCTTCGGCCAGGTCGCTGCCGGCAACGGCATGGAGCTGGTGAGCCAGGACGTGGCCCCGCTCTCCTCCGGGGACAGTGCCGGTACCGTGTCCATGTACATGGCCATGGGCTGGATCATGTCCGGCTTCATGATCATCGTCGTGGGTGCCAGTGCCGCCCCGGCCTCGCGTCCGCTGCGCAAGCTGCTGCCCATCGTGGCCGGCTGGTCGGTATTCATGTCGGCCCTGTTGTGGTGGATCGCCGGCCCAATCATCGGCGGGTTCTCCGGCCATTTCTGGGCCATGTTCGGCACCGGAATCGTCGCGATCTTCACCGTGGCGATGTTTGCCACGGTCTTCGAGAGGCTCATGGGCATGCTCTCGATCCTGCCGGTCGTGGCCATCTTGATGTTCCTGGGCATCCCCGCCTCGGGGGCAGCCCTGTCGATCTACATGCAACCGGAGATCTTCTCCGTGCTGCACGAGATCCTGCCGATGCCGGCCGCGGTCGAGGCCGTCCGCTCCATTCTCTACTTCGGATCCGACATCGTCGGCGCGCAGTTGGTGACCTTCGGGATCTGGGGCGCAGTGTCGCTGGCCGTGGTCTTGGTCATCGACAAGTTCAAGCCGGTGCGCACCACCACTGAGGTTCTTGGCCCTCTTGATCCCGAGCCCTTCATCACCAGCGCACCGGAGGATGAGAAGGTGCTGGCAACTCTCTAGATTTCCCCACGCACAGCACTCCTGAAGTAAAGAAGTGGTCCGGGTCCCTTGAGGACCCGGACCACTTTTTGCGTCTTCGACACCTCGGTGACCACTTGTTTTTCGATGCGGCGGAAAACAACACCGGCTCTGGACTCCCATTTCGGATCCAAATGGTGTATAGTTATTCGATCAACGCCGCACGCCACGGACGTGAGCACCCCTTTGGCCCGGGAAACCGCCGGCCTTGGAACCCTCGATTCAACGGTTCCAACTCCGCATCACCACCGAATCCACGACAAGACAGATAATCGAAAGTTATCAATGAAGTCGAACTAAGTCTTGGACTCGGTCAATGTTGTGCGACTAATCTCATCCTTACGCAAGACGCGTGATCCAGCTAACAGGAAAGCCGTTGATTCCACGATGACAACCAACAGCTCCAGCCCTAAACCACCCAATCCCAGTCCGCCGGTAGCCACCGAGAGGATCGATGAAGCCCCGGCGGCGCGATCGGGCTACATACTGGACCGCAAGGTCACCGTGGCGAGCATCTCCATCCTGGCGATCTTTGTGCTCACCAGCCTGATCTTCCCCGTCCAGTCCTCTGAAGCCATCAGCAACGGCTTCACCACCGCCGCCAAGTGGCTCGGTATCTACTGGCAAGCACTGCTGCTGGCAACCTTCCTGGTGGCCATCGTCCTGGCGTTGACCCCCTATGCCAAGGCCAAGCTGGGCGGGAACATGAAGCCCGAATACGGCCGCTTCAAGTGGGTCGCCATGATCATGTGCACCCTGCTGGCCGGCGGAGGCGTCTTCTGGGCAGCAGCCGAGCCGATCTCCCACTACGTCTCCGGTCCCCCGTTCTTCGGCGCGACCGCCTCGGATCCGACCGTGGCCGTACACCAGGCGCTGGGACAGAGCTTCGTGCACTGGGGCTTCTTGGCTTGGGCCATTCTGGGCTCGCTCGGTGCCATCGTGATGACCCACGCGGTTTCCAAGGGCATGCCGTTGCGCCCCCGCACACTGCTCTACCCGATCATGGGCCGCAAGGTGCTCACCAGCTGGGTCGGCACCGTGGCCGACGTGGTCAGCATTCTGGCCGTCATGGCCGGTACCGTGGGACCCATTGGCTTCCTGGGCCTGCAAGTCTCCTACGGCATGTCCTCGCTCTTTGGCATTCCGAACAATTACGGCACCCAGCTGGTGATCATCGCGGTGCTCACCGGCGTCGCGGCACTCTCGGTCTCCTCGGGGCTGTCCAAGGGTATCCAGATCATGAGCCGCCTGAACGTTTGGCTGGCCCTAGCACTGATGGCCGCCATCCTGGTCCTGGGTTCGGTCGGCTACATCTTCAAGGCCTTCATCGGCGGCATGGGCGTTTACCTCAAGGACTTCGTCCCCATGTCGCTCTATCAAGGCGACGCGGGCTGGGTGGCCGGCTGGACGGTCTTCTTCTTTGCCTGGTTCCTGGGTTACGCCCCGCTGATGGCGATCTTCGTGGCCACTATTTCCCGCGGCCGCACGGTACGGGAACTGATCCTGTTCTCCACCGTCATGCCCCCGATCGTCACCTGCTTCTGGTTCACCGTCCTGGGCGGAACCGGCATCATGTTCGAGCAGCAGAACCCGGGATCGATTTCCGACCCGCTGGCCAGCGACGGGTTGCCCGCGGCGGTGATGGCCATTGCCAACCAGCTCCCCTTCGCCGGGGTCATTGGAGTGGGGTTCCTGGTCCTGACGGTGATGTTCGTGGCCACCACCGCGGACTCCATGTCCTACAGCATTGCGCAGTCCTGCACGGTCACCGACGAGCCCTCCACCAAGCTGCGCGCCTTCTGGGCCATTGCCATGGGCGTTGCCGCGGCGGTATTGATCTCCATCGGTGACGGTGGAATCACCGGACTGCAGTCCTTCATCGTGATCACTGCGGTCCCGGTCGGGTTCCTGATGCTCCCCTCGGTCTTCGCGGCCCCCGTGTTCGTGCGCCGCATGGCCATCGAGCAGGGCGTCATGAAGCCCAAGAAGGTGAAGTCCAACAGCTAGGCATGGTTGCGGGCGCGCGCCCGCCTGGATCACTGTGTACGCAGTAAGGGCCCCGAACGGTTTGACACCGCTCGGGGTCCTTCGCCGTTTGTCCCGGAGCGCCCTAGAAATCACTCATGTCAATGAATTGCTTCACCAGCGCCGATTCACGCCGGCCCTCGGCACAAATCAGCGAGACCTGCGAGAACGCCGCCTCGTCGCTCAGATCCACATACACGATCCCGGGGATCTGCAGCGCGCGCAGCGACTCGGGTACCACCGCGATGCCCGTGCGGGCCGCCACCAAGCCCAGGATCGTGGGGAACTGGATAGCCTCCTGGGAGACCTTGATATGAAAGCCTGCCTGGATGCACAACGCCGAAATCAGGTCATAGAGCCGCGAGACATGGTGGCGCGGGAACATCACGAACTCCTCCCCCGCCAACTGCGCCAGCGCCACGCTGTCCAGTTGCGCTAGCGGATGGGTCTGGGGCACCGCGACCACCAACGCCTCACGGCGCAGCGGGGTGGCGGAAATACCCTCGATGGGTTCGATTTCCCTCACGATCCCCACATCCATCCGCCCGTCAAGCACCGCCTGGATCTGGGTTTCGGTGGTGTTCTCCTGCAGCTGGAAGCGGATCAGGGGCAGCTGCTCGTGCATGTTGTTGACCATGCCCGGCAACAGGGACAAGGCAGCGGAGCTCACAAAGCCCACGCGCAGCAGCCCGGCACTGCCACTGGTCGCCTGCGCCACCTCGGACTTGGCGCGTTCGGCCTCGGCCAGCACCCGGCGGGCGGCCTCGAGCAGCACCCTGCCAGTGTCGGTAATCTGCACCGACCGGGTGGTGCGGATGAACAGCTGGGTCTTCAGGTTCCGTTCCAGCCGCTGGATCTGCTGGCTCAGCGCCGGCTGGGCGATATGCAGGCGTTCGGCCGCACGGTTGAAGTGCATCTCCTCGGCCACGGCGACGAAGTAGCGAAGCTGTCTGAGTTCCATAGGAACTAAGTGTGTCTGCTTATGAGTCGATAGGCAATAAATACTTCTCTGTTATCACCGATCCCCGTAGTGTGGATCACAGAACAGTACTCGGCAGCAAGAAGGCAGGAACCCCCTCATGGCTAACACCACAACCACCAAAACCCTGGAACTCAAGCAGTTCATCAACGGAGCCTGGATGAACGCCACAGGTAAGGAAGCCCAGAGCCTGAACCCGGCCGATCCTTCCGACGTCGTTGCCACCTACGCCACCGCCACCGCCGAGACCCTTCAAGCCGCAGTCACCGCCGGCCGCGATGCACGCGCCGACTGGGACAAGCTCGGGCTCATTGGCCGCGGACGCGTCCTGCGCCGTGCCGCAGCGTTGCTCGAGGAGCGCGCCGAGGACATTGCCGTGCTGATGACCCGTGAACAGGGCAAGACCCTTGCCGATTCGCGCGGCGAGGTCGGCGCCACCGTCGAAACCCTCTACTACCAGGCGGGTTCGGCCCGAAGCGCCACCGGCACCACCTTCCCCTCGGGCAATGCAGACGAGCTGGTGCGCACCATCCGCCGCCCGGTAGGCGTCGTGGGGGTCATCACCCCGTGGAACTTCCCGCTGCAGATCCCGGCCTGGAAGATCGCACCGGCACTGCTCTGGGGCAACACGGTCGTCTGGAAGTCAGCCAGTGACACCCCCGCAGTCTCCGTCGCCTTCGCCCAGCTGCTCATTGACGCCGGCGTCCCTGCCGGCGTGCTGAACCTGCTCCTTGGCCCCGGCTCGCTGGGCTCGGCGTTGGTCGAGCACCAGGACATCGCCGCGGTCACCTTCACCGGCTCGGTCCCGGTTGGCCACCAGATCCGCGATCGCGTGGTGGGCCGCGGCGCGAAGCTGCAGATGGAACTCGGCGGACACAACGCCGCCATCGTCATGCCCGACGCAGACGTGGACCACGCAGCGGCGTTCATCATCGCCGCAGCCATGTCCAGCACCGGCCAGAAATGCACTGCCACCCGCCGCATCATCGCCGTGGGCGATGTCCACGATCGTCTTGCCGCAGCCTTGGTTCCCAAGGTCAACGCACTGGTTTCCGGCCCGGGTACCGATGCCGGCTCCTACATGGGTCCGGTCATCTCCGCCCGCGCGGCCCGCGACGTCGACGAGGCCCTGGCCACCGCCAAGAACGAGGGCGCCACCGTGCTGGCCCGGGGCACCAAGCCCGAGGGCTCGGAGGGACACTACGTTTCCGCCACCCTTTTAGGTGGCACAGACGCACTGAGCATCACCTGCGAAGAGGTCTTCGGACCCGTGGTGACCCTGATGCGCGCCGAGGACCTCGATGCGGCCATCGCCTTGGCCAACGCCACCGACTTCGGCTTGACCGCCTCGGTGTTCACCAACGACGAGCATGCGATCCGCCGCTGCCTCGACGAGGTTGTCGCCGGGCTGATCAAGGTCAACGGACCCTCCACCGGATCGGAGGTGCACGCACCGTTCGGCGGACTGCGCGATTCCTCCTTCGCGGCCCCGCGCGAGCAGAACGCCGATTCCTGCGCCGACTTCTTCACCGTAACCAAGACCGCCTACATCCGCACCGCACCTTCGGTGCGTGCCTCGTGAGTGCGCAGGTGTTGGGCGAAGGCCAGATGGAGAGCCTCGAAGGCCAGCTGCGTCCCTCGAACTCCGTGATGGACCCGGTTGACATGGGCGGCGCCCGGTCCACCCGGCACAGCTTCATGCGAACCATGATGCGCCGTGCGGTGAAGAACGGCTGGATCATCCAGCGCACCGCCTTCAACATCGACGACGCCGGCTGCGGCTCGGCGATCTATGAGATCCACGCCGAATCCCTCCACTTCAGCTTCGTCGCCTTCTCGCAGAAGCTCTCCGAGGAAGACCGCACGGACCGGGTCATCGCCAAGGGCTGGGACCTTACCGCAGCCTTGGTCGAGGGCCCAGTGGACGCCGAAAAGCTCGAGCGCCTGGCCGCGCAGGTGCCGCTGCAGGAAAACGGGCGCGCAGAAACCGGCTCCATCATCTGGACCCGTGCGAACCGCAGCGAGCGCTTCTTCAACTACGTCGCGGACCGCCTGGCGCAGGGACTGGCACCGGAAGCCGATAAGTTCGGCGGCTCCCCGTACCTGATCCGTTCCACCGCGTTCTACTCCAACGGCAAGTGCGGGCTGGCAGACTACGAGGGCATCGAGGACGGCCACCCGCTGGCCACCCCGTTCCGCGCCCACATGCTCACCGCCTGGCTGTTGCGCGAGCTCAGCTACGACATGGTCGAGCACGTCGCCGCCGCCCGCAACCCCGACGCCGCCAAGCTTGAGGGCCCGTGGCGCCGTTACCTGGGCATGGGCAACGCCACCGGGTTGGGCATGGTGCCCTACGCCATCAACCACCCCGAGGTCATCAACTCCTGGGCCCTGGCCCGCGAGGTCCCGCTGGCCGCGGTCACCGCCCGCACGGTGGAGATAACCGACCCATCGGTGGGACGGATCATCGATCTCATGGATCAGGCCATCACCTACCTCGCCGAGCAGGATGACATCATCACGGCGCCCTTCACCTCGGGGCCCGAGCTTTCGGCCCAGTTGTCGGTGCTGGTGGAGCAGCTGCGCGAATGGACGGAAACCGGGATCTTCGCCGGATACGAAACCACGCACATCTTCCGCGAGCTGCACAATGGCGCCGGGGCACAGAGCCCGGCCGCACGCGGCATGGTCGCCACGATCCTGACCGAGCTCAGCGAAGACCTCGACGACGTCGTCGAGTCCGTGCTGCGCTGCGACGAGTCCCGCCGCGTCACCGCGGGAATCAGCTGCGCCGAGCTGGCTGCGGACATCGATGCCTCCTATTCCTGGATCGGCGCCTTCGACTTCGCTTCCCCGGGTTCGCAGAAGCACTTCTGGTTCTCCTCGATCAACAACGAGGAACCCCGCCGTGCCTTGCAAGGCATGGATGCCGGAGAAGCAGTCCAGCACCCGGTGGACATCGCCCGCGCCGTCGCCGCGCTGCGCGCCGAGCTCGCCGAGGCGGAACCCACCATGGACGTCGGGGAATTCCTGCTCACCCACCCGCGCCACCGCGCCACGGTGGGACGCGTGCAGAACATCGGCAAGCTTCCCTACGGCGAGGTTCGCGACAACCTGCTCGGTGCAGAGTTCCTGCCGCTGAATGTCCAGCGCTTCCAGCTGGCCCTCTACGGCATGGAAAACTTCACCCCGCAGTCCACCGACTGGCTGCGCGTGACCCTGATGGCAGGAGCCCCGCGCATCGCCGACCTGGCCAACGGCACCGCCGATGACGCCTGGATGTTCACCCGCCGCCCCCAGGAGAAAAACCACCATGGCTGAAAATCGCACCTCGACCCTGCTCAAGGCCCCCGCCAGCGATAGCGCAGCGGCATTGCATACCGCCGCCACCATCGTTGACGGCCTGCAGATCAGCAACTGGGACCGGGCGACCTTGGAGGAACTGCGCGCTGGCGGGATCAGTGGCGTCAATGCCACCGCCGCCGTCTGGGAAGGACCAGCCGACACCCTCAAGGCCATCGGCGACTGGTACCAGCTAGCCGCCAAGAACCCGGACCTTCTCACCATGGCGCGCACCGCCGATGATATCCGCCGGGCAAAGCTCGATAACCGGATCGCGGTGCTGCTGGGCTTCCAGAACACCAGCTCCTTCGGGGATGACTACAAGCTCGTCGAGGTCTTCCACGAACTCGGTGTCAAGATCGCCCAGCTGACCTACAACATCCAGAACCTTGTCGGCGGGGCCTGCTACGAACCCGAGGACTCGGGGCTGACCCGGTTCGGGCGCACCATCATCTCGGAAATGAACCGGGTGGGCATGCTCATCGACCTGTCCCATGTGGGCAACAGGACCTCGCTGGATGCCGTCGAGGCCTCCGTGGCCCCGATCGCCATCACCCACTCGAATCCCACCTGGTTTGTGGAGAACCCGCGCAACAAGCCCGACGAGGTTATCCGTGCGGTGACCGAGGCCGGCGGAATGCTCGGCTGCTGCCTCTACCCGCTGGTCATTGGCGGCAAGAAGACCACCTTGGAGCAGTTCTGCCAAATGGTCGCACGCCTGGTTGACGAGCTGGGCCCCACCCGCATCGGGCTGGGCAGTGACTGCACCCGGAACTGGGACGACAAGTTCGTGGGCTGGCTGCGCAACGGGCGCTGGCAGCCCGAGGGCGAAACCAAGGCCACCTGGCCCGAATGGCCCGAATGGTTCGTCGGCCCCGAGGACTTCCCCCGGCTCACTGACGGGTTGCTCAAGGTCGGCCTGGACGAAACCACCATCCGCGGCGTGCTCGGCGAGAACTGGCTGAACCTCTTTGACGACGTCTTCCCGGGAAGGAAAATCTCATGACACTCACGACCGAGAAAGGACAGAGCATGGACGGCAAAGACACGGCATTAACAATGCGTCTGGCCATGCGCGAGGTCCGCGAATGCGCCTACCGCGCACTGATGACCAAGGGGGCCTCCAACTCCGAGGCCCAGGCGGCCGCCCGCCAGGTGCTCTTCGCCGAGCTGCACCACGGTACCGGCCTTCAATCCCTGGCCGCCTGGCTCCACGACGGAACCTGGCTGCTCGGCGCCTTCCCCTACACCCGCATCGACACCCCGTCAGGCAAGAGCTACCGGGTGGATCCCGCGGCTCCCTGCCACGCACTGGTCCACGGGGTACTGCTGGTGGATGTCGCCAGCACCGGGGTTGGCAGCGAAGTGCTGTGCAGCCCCATGCGACACGACACGCACCTGCTTGACGAGGCACTGCTCAACGCCGCCATCAGCTCCGGGCACACCGTGGTGCACCGCAGCGCGGGCGCCGAGAACCGCACCACCTTCGCCACGCCCCAAGGCGATCTGGGCACCGGGTTCAGCGCCGCCGGCCAGGGTGCGCCGCACACTGCCCCGGAGGAACTGGAGAACTCGCGCTTCTACACCGCCAACGAACCCCCGCAAGGCGAGTTTTCCCTGAGCACTGAGGCGCAGAGGACCGCGCGGCGCCTGGAACTGGCCCACGGCGGGATCCTGGTTGACGCGGCCATCTGGGCCGAACTGCGAACCATCGCCGCCGGCTACCTGGTGGCAGACAAGTGAGCGGGGTGCAGCGCCGCTGGCACCAAGACGGCAAGACGCGCAATTACACCGCCACCGCCACTTTCTCCGGGATCGTCTTCGCCTGCGGCCAGGTTCCCACCCGGGTCGACGGGTCCACCGCAGTGTCGCTTAACGACCAGGTCGATACGGTGTTCGACAACCTCGAGACGGTCCTCGCCGATGCGGGTGCGGATCTGTCCACGATCTTGAAGGTCACGGTGTTCCTGGCCAACCTCGACGAATTCGATGAGTTCAACGCCGCCTACGTGCGCCGGCTGGCTGATGTGACGCTCCCGCCGCGCACCACGGTCGAGGTTTCGCGCTTCCGCGGGGAAAAGCGCATCGAAATGGACGTCGTGGCAGCTGTCAAATAAAAGCCTCGGCCTCATACGGGCAGTATTTCGGCAACGCCGGAAAACATAAGAGAGGCCCCAACCTCGTAAGGTTGGGGCCTCTCTTATATGCGCTTAACTAGGCCTTCTTGCGCGTCAGGAAACCCCAGATGACCAAGACGATCAATGCCCCGCCAATGGCCAGGAGCCACGTAGAGATATTGAAGAAGCCGCTGATGTCAACGCCGAATACGGCAGAGCCGATCCAACCGCCGACGAGCGCTCCCACGACACCAAGCACCAGGGTAGCGATCCAGCCGCCGCCTTGATCGCCGGGCTTAATGGCCTTGGCGATGGCACCTGCAATAAGTCCTAGAACAATCCAACCAATGAAACCCATGTCTTTTCCCCGTTCGGATGAAGGTGTTAGTTTCTGCATCAGATTTAGGATGCACAGCTGAAAACAATACACAGATGATGGTCCCCTGGCTATTCGCTGGGGATCGTCGGTGCGCGCAAAGGAGTCCCTCGCGCAAAGGTGGGGAAGAATGGAAGACAAAATCCAGCCATCACTCCGCGCTAGTTGCACGTGACCGAAAGAAGCCCACAAGTCTTGCTCTCTGACACGCCACACAGGTCTGACCTGTTGTTACTCATCAACCCGAACTCCAATACCGACACCACGTCGATGATGCAGACGTTGGCGCAGGAGTATTTCAGGAAGGACTCACTGCGTGTGGTGGGCATCACCACCGTCGCAACCCCATCGATGATCACGGATTCAACAGCCCTCAAGGAATCGGTGGGGCCGGTCCTGGATGCAGTGCGTGGATACCTTGCTGGTTCCCAAGGGAATGAGGTCGCCGCAGTCATTATCGGCGCCATGGGAGATCCCGGCCGGGCCGAACTCGTTACCGAACTTCGCATTCCGGTGATCGGCATCGGTCAGGCGGCGATCCTTACAGCGGCTTCCAACGACCGTCCCTTTGCCATGGCCACCAGCACCCCCGAGCTGGTTAGTTCGCTGACCGGCTTGGTGGAATCACACGGCTGCGCGGAGCATTTTATCGGTGTCGAACTAACCTCCTCCTCCCCACTGGAACTCGCCGCGGACCCCGAGGCGCAGTTTGTGCAGTTGCGCGACGCCACACGGCGGGGACTTGGGCACGGGGCACGTGCGGTGATCATTGCCGGTGGCCCGTTGGCCGATACCGCGCGGCGCATTGCCCAGAGCGAGGACATCGAAGTCATCGAGCCGATATCCAGCGCCTGCCAGATGGTGATGCGGGCACTGGGCCTTTGAACCGGCTCTCCCGGGCTTCCTGCTTCGCCGGACTTGGCTGCACCCTCAAAAACAAGGTTCCCTGGATGACGCTGCCGATGAAGGTCCTGGCCGCCACCAGCAACCAGCAACCACGCTGGAGCCAATTCAATGAATCCGGCAACCGCCATCGTCTGGAATGCAACCAGGCCGGTGTGTGCCGCCAGACCGCTCAAACGCGTCATGCAGGTGCCCACGGGGAAGGTGAACGACCACCAGGTCAGCGAGAACGACAGGTATTCGCGTACGGTGCGGATCGCCGCGATCGAGGCCCACAACAGTGCGAATCCGAGCATTGGAACCCCTTAGAGGATCCCGAAGGCTTCTAAGGCCTGGGCGAGGAATCCGGAAACGGCCAGGTGGGCATTTGAACCCAACAGGTTAGCCGCAGTGATGGATTGGCCCAGCGGGCCCAGGACGATCCACAGTGTGGGAACCGCTGCGGCGGCACCGACCTTGTGCTCTATGAGCCGGCTCAAGATCTGCGAGATGCTCATCATCGAGGCCAGCAGGCTCAGCCCGAACATTGCGTAGCGGGCCAGCAGCATGCATAGCCGCGTCTGGCCCTGCGGCAGGCAGGGCAGCAGCAGGGCGCCGGTGGAGGCCGAAACCACCGGCATCAACCAACCGCCAAACGCCGCGTCCGCTCCCACCTCGTGCGCGGTGAATTGCAGGTACGGGATGGCCACGGCGGTGAACAGGCCCAGAGCGGTACCGGCGGCCCAGAGTACGAGGTCAATGCGCAGGGCCAGTTGAAGCCCGAGCATGTCCCGGCCCACCAGCATGGCACCGGCCCCGACGGTCAACAGGGCCATGGCCGGCGCACCGTAGAAGTGTGACATCACTGGATGGCGGTGGTGGCTCTTGGCGGTTTCAGTGTGGGCGATCCAGTGGATGAGTGTTGCCCCGGCCAACAGCACCAGGAGCAGCTAGGCGAGCATCCACATCACGACAGCGATCCCGTGCAGCAGCGGGGAAGCGGTGGGAAGTGTTGCCGCTGCGGTGGCCACGATCCCGGTGCCCATCACCGAGGCAAACCAGTTGGGGGGTGATGTTGGAGAAGAGCTGCCTCGGGTTCTTCAGCGCGCGCAGCAGCCCAGAGGGTCGGCAGCTGCGTGTTGTGGAGATTGGCGCCGGGGTATCGGTGGGGGCGAAGAGTAGTGAGGTTATCTGCATGTTTCCATTTTTTCCTCGAGGTGATAAGGCCATTAGCAGGCATAGACTTGTGTGGGTACAAGCGCTGCTTGTATCCAAGGTTTCATCCCTGACCTGCAGGAGCCCAGTACGGTGCTTCGTTCGCGCATGCCTGATGTTGCTTCCTTGGAAATGCCTGTCGCCGTCGCGGACCACGGGTCCTTCTCCGCGGCCGGGAAGGTCCTGGGGCTGAGCCCACAGGCGATCTCCTTACGGATGCGTTCGCTGGAATCCCGGGTAGGCGAAGCCCTGTTAGTGCGCACCCCGCGGGAGAGCACCTTGACGCAGAGCGGCTTGCTGTTGGGGCGCTGGGCCCGAAACGTGCTCGCCGCAGCCGAGCTGCTGGATGTCGGAGCCGCAGCCCTGCGATTGGAGGGACACCAGGAGCTTGTCGTGGCGGCAAGCCAAACGGTCGCCGAACACTTGTTGCCCGGATGGCTCGTCGAACTGCGTCGCGGGCAGGGACAACGCGGGGTCCCCGCCACCGTGATCAGGCTTGTCATCTCCAACAGCGCCAGCACGATCGAGCATTTGCGCACCGGACGCGCAGCACTGGGCTTCGTGGAAACCCCCATCTTGCCCAACGATCTGCACGCCGCCGCCGTCCGGCAGGACGAGCTTGTCCTGGTGGTCGCTCCCGATCATCCCTGGGCTGCACGGAACCGTCCGGTCACCGCCGCGGAGCTGGCACGGTGCCCGCTGGTCGTGCGGGAAGAAGGAAGCGGAACCCGCGAAGCACTGGACGCAGCCATGCTGGCTAACGGTATCCCGCGGTGCGAACCTGCCCGCATGGAGCTGCCCACCTCAGCCGCCGTCCGCTCGGCTGTTGCCGCGGGCTCCGCGCCGGCGGTTATGAGCGCCTTGGCGGTGCGTGACGATCTGGCACTGAAGCGCTTGGTCCGGGTACCGGTGTACGGAGTGGCACTGAATCGCACGATCACCGCGTTGTGGCTAACCGGAGGCAAGTCCCATGCCGGCCCGGCCAAGGACTTGATCGCCTTGGCCGGCAGGTAACCACCCTCGGCATTTGGTGGATGGGGATTCCCGCATCGCGCGGGACGAAGCCGACCAAGCATGCGTCCGGGTACCTTGACCTGCACGAAACCAAGGATTCCCTGCGTGATACATTCGAAAAGCCAACCCTCCACGCGAACGCCATGGAATGTCTGCCCACGCTTCGAACGTCTCCAGCTCCTTTCCCCCGATTGGCACTCGTCGCAATCGCATCCAACGAAAGCAGCACAAATGACCAAGAAGCATGTGGCCATCGTCGGCGCTGGCCCGGGCGTCAGCGCCGGAGTCGCCAGGAAGTTCGGAGCCAATGGCTTCTCGGTGATCCTGTTGGCCCGGAACCCCGAATCGATCCAACTCCGGGTGGAGGAACTCAAGGGTGCCGGCATCGACGCTCACGGGCTCGTCGCTGACGTGACCGACAAGCAGAGCGTGGAATCGGCGTTCGAGCGGGTCCGGGCCGACTACGGAGTGCTGGACGTCTTGGTCTACAACGCCGGAGCCAACACGATTTCCAACCCGACCGCCTTGGACGCCGCGGACCTGGTCCGGGATTTCACCATCAATGTGGTCGGCGCGCTTCAATGTGCACAGCTGGTGGCACCTGAAATGGTTGCACGTGGTTCGGGCTCGATCATTTTCACCGGAGGACTGCTGGGGGTGAACCCGGTCGCATCCAGGGCCTCGGCCTCCATCAGCAAGGCCGGGTTGCGCAACCTGGCCTTCACCCTCTCCGATGAACTCACCGAACACGGCCTCAAGGTAGGCACGGTGACCATCGGGGGCGCAGTCCAGCCGGGCACTTTCTTCGATCCGGATCTGATTTCCGAGGCCTACTGGGACCTGCACACAGGAAAGACGACCGGCGAAGTCCTCTACGTCCAGCCCTAGTCGGTGAGCGCTGGTTCCCCGGTTCCCGCACAGGGCCGCGGTGTCGCCAGCATGGCACGGCGGGTCCAGGCTTCCAGCAAAAAGCTCCCCGCACATGATCCGTGTTGCTGTGGATCTTGTGCGGGGAGCCCAGGTTTTCTGTCAATGCCGGTTATTACTGGCCGGTCACGTCTTTGGCAGCGTCTTTGACGTGTTCCCCAGCCTGCTTTGCTTTGGCGGAGGCCTGTTCACTAGCGCCTTCAGCCTGCAGCGATGCATTGTCAGTGGCTTCGCCGGTCTTTTCCTTGACCTTGCCGGATACTTCTTCTGCTTTGTTACCGATTTTGTCTCCGAGACCCATAGGCCCTCCTTCGATTGATAACAACAAGAACAGTTTCCAACATAGGACCCTTTTCTGAGAATTACCTGAAAGTGAACGAACCAATCACAAAAATTACGAAAAACCGCTCTCTCAAGGCCCCACCGATGCGCCGTCAGGTGACCGTAAGGCCCCGCCCGGTCACAGTGGGGCAGACCACAAACATCTATGCGGGACCGTTCCGCCCGTAATTTAGGAAACCGGCGCGGTCCGAGGTGGCGCCGATGCCGAGCTCGGATCGGCATAGTTCGCCGATAGGCGCCTATAGGAACGGGACAGCATGGCTGCGCATGCCAACATGATCGAGATGATCCCGGCAAGCAAGAACACCAACGCGATCCCGCGGGCTTCCCCGACACCCAACAGCCAGCCCCAGCGCTGCTGCCCCGCGCCCGAGGCCATGTAGGGGATCACCCAGAACTCGGCCATCGGCGCGACCACGAACGCTGTGAGAGGCGCTGCTGCCGCCTCGAACATCATGGCGAACCCAAAGACCCTGCCCTGGACGGGATAGGGAACCACTTTCTGGATCACGGTTTGCTCCGCGGCCTCCACCGCAGGAATCAGCATCATGTAGATCCATATACCCACCGCGTACAGCCACCACCATTCGCGGATCGTGAACCCGGCGCCGATCACTCCGCCGAGCGCGACCAAGATCAGCATGGTGCGGATGGGGTTAGCTCCCAGTCCGAACTTGGCTACCAGCCCACCACCGAGCAGGAACCCGGTGGCCGTGACCCCCAGGACGAGACCCCAGATCTGGACCGGGAAGATCGTCAGGCCATAGGGATCCATCAATGCCATGTAGACCCCGCCGGCGAGGTTGTTGAAGGTAGTGAACAGAATCAGCGCCAGCAGGCCGGCGGTGGCGCGGATCGCGGTGATCCCGGTCCTCAATTCAGCTAAACCACCGGCAGGTGAGGCATGGATGATCCGCGCTTCGGGGACCTGCAGGAACACCAGGTGCACCAACACTGCGCAGCATGCAACCAGCGCGATAGTGATCGCCCCGCCCATCCCCAGGAACCCAATGGCCAGGCCGCTGAATACGCTGGTGACCATGAAGGCTAAGCCCTGCACGGCACCCACCAAGCCATTGGCATTGGCTCGGCGCTCCGTCGGGACCAGCAAGGTGACTGTGGTGGACAGGGCAATGTTGCGCAGCTGTTCAACGACCGCACCCATGAGAACCACCAGTGCGAAGACCCAGAACCAGATTCCGGAGAAGTCCAGCAGGGTTTCCTCGCCAAGGAGCAAGAACATCATCCCGGCTGCCCCGAAACTTACCACGGTGAAAATCGTGGACCCCAACATCACCGCGTGCTTGCGGTAGCGGTCAACCAGCACGCCGAACACGAGCCCGAAAAGGGCAATCAGCAACATGTAGCTACCACCGATGAGCCCGGTGGCCAGCACCGACCGGGTCTCGAGGTACACCCAAAAGGTCAGCGCAAACCACAAGAAGCTCGTGACCACGTTCGCGAGCGCCGTGTTGACCAACACGTGCAGGAACGTGCGATGCCCCTTCGCCGGAGGGATCGCAGCAGCGGATGGAGAGCTCTGGATCGCACCGTTGCTTCCCGGCGCCGAGCCGTCGTGCGGCATGGCCCAAGCTTATTTCACGCCATTGACCCGGCGATAGGCCACGGAAGAACAGCGTTGTGGCCGGTCCCTTATCAGGTGTGCCTCAGATGACCATCAGGTCCCGCCCCGCCACCAGCTCACCGGCGAATCCCTTGCGTGCATCGGCCAGCCATATGTCCTCGTCTACCGCGGGGCTGCCGGGAACGAAGTGCGAGAGCACCAGCGTGCCCACCCCGGCGTCCGTGGCGATGTGCCCGACGTCGGTGGAAGAGGTGTGCGAGTTGATCAGGTGCTCGCGCAGGCGTTGGCCGTTGGAACGCTGCAGCAGCGGATCGATGCTGGGGATGTGCATGACCTCGTGCACCAGCACATCGGCGCCGCGTGCCAGCTCGATCAGCGAATCGCACGGGGTGGTGTCCCCGGAGATCACATAGGAGCGGTCCTCGGTGTCGATCCGGTAGGCCAGCGCGGGAATCGGCGGATGGTTCACCCACGCCGCGGTGATCCGCACCCTCTCGTCCTCGAAGATAACCCCGGGGTCCACCACGTCCTTGGCGGTGACCATGGCGGCGAAGTCGGGACGTCCCTCATCGACCTTGCGGATATCAACGTCGGTTTTCGAGTATTCCAGGAACGACTCCCAGATCTCCGACCAGGGCGCCGGGCCAAAGGTCGTCACCGGGCCCTGCAGGTTCGAGCACCAGGCAAGGTGCAGCAGGGTACCGGCATCGGCATTGTGGTCCGAGTGGTGGTGGGTGATTCCCACGGCCCTGATCGAATTAAAGGCAAGGCCCGCGAAGGCCATCTGGCGCGCCACCCCGTTGCCCGCATCGATGATGTAGGTGGCGTCCCCGACAACAATGGCGTTGGCCGCCGCGCTGCGTTCGGCCTTGGGTGTGGGACCGCCTCCGGTGCCCAACAAGACGAGCTTGCTTGCCATGTCCGTTCCTTTCACTTTTGGCTCCTAGCGCACGTGGCGCAGGAAGTCCCGGGTGCGGTCCTGCTTCGGGTCATCAAAAATCGTTGCCGGTGAACCGGATTCGATAATGACCCCGGCATCCATGACGACCACCGAGTCCGCGACTTCACGGGCGAAGGCCATCTCGTGGGTGACGACGATCATCGTCATGCCACCGTTCGCAAGGTCCTTCATGACCTTCAGGACCTCTCCCACCAGCTCGGGGTCAAGGGCGGAGGTCGGTTCGTCAAAGAGCATGGCCTTAGGTTCCATCGCCAGCGCCCGGGCGATCGCCACGCGTTGCTGCTGCCCGCCGGAGAGCGAGGAGGGGTAGGCCTTGTGCTTGTCGCTCAGCCCCACCTGTTCCAGCAGTTCCATGGCGCGTGCCTTTGCCTTTGATCGTCCGGCCCTGCGCAGCAGGGTCGGTGCCAGGGTAATGTTTTCCAGCACCGTGTAGTGCGGGAAGAGGTTGAAGTGCTGGAACACCATGCCGATGTCCTGGCGCTGCTTGTCGATCACCGAGCGCTTTCGCTCGTGCATCTGCCCGTCGCGCTCCACGTATGAGAGCGTTTCCCCCTCCATGGTGATGCGTCCGGCGTCAATGGACTCCAGGTGGTTGATGCAGCGAAGCAGCGTTGACTTGCCCGAACCCGACGGGCCCAGCAGGCAGGCCACAGATCCTTCGTCGACGCTGAGCCCGACCCCCTTCAGGACGTGGTGGTTGCCGTAGTACTTGTGGACGTTGGAAATTTCCAGCAATGCCTGTTGGCTCATGGCTATACCGATACCTTCCTCTGGCCGCGCTCAAGGCGGTGTTCCAGAATCGACTGGCCAATGGTCGCGATGCCGGTGACCACGAGGTACCAAGCGGAGGCGATCACGAGCAATTCAAGGGTGCGCAGGTTGGTTGCGGCAATGTTCTGGGCCGCGGTCAGCAGGTCCCCGCCGGCGATCACCGAGACCAGCGAGGTCATCTTGATCATGGTGACGAATTGGCTGCCGGCCGGCGGCAGGATCACCCGCATCGCCTGCGGCAAGATGACCTTGAGCATGGAATGGGAGGCACCGAGCCCCAGGGCGGTGGCGGCCTCGCGCTGCCCCTGGTCCACCGAGCGCAGTCCCGAGCGAATGACCTCGCCCATGTAGGCAGCCTCGTTGATGGCCAGCGCCAAGATCGAGGCAATGAACGGGGTGACGAGGTCGTTCATGCTCCAGCTGAACCAGATCTCGTCGTGGTTCAACGGGTTCACGATCTCCAGTCGGGACCAAAAGAGTGCAAGGTTGCCCATGAACAGGATCAGCACCAGCAGCGGGATGCTGCGGATCAGTGCCACGTAGGCGAATCCGATGGCACGCAGCACCGGGTTGGCCGAGAGTCGCATCACGGCAACCAGGAACCCGCCCACCGTGCCGATGACCATGGAAATCACGGCCAGCACAATGGTGTTCTTCACCCCGGAGAGGATTGCATCGGCGGTGAGGTACTTGAAGATGGTCTCGTGGTCCAGCGCCGGGTTGAACCAGAGGCCCAGGGCGCCCCACACGACGATGACGGTAGCGACAAGCGCAAGGACAATGCGCCAAGGGTGCCGTTTGGCTGCCACAACATCGGTGGCTCCGGCAAGGGCGGCCCGTCCCCGGGTGTCTGTCACGTGGCTCATTTGTTGTCCCCTGGTGCATTGGAAAGGGCGAGGTCGGCGGTATCCCACTTGTCGAGGATCTTGGCGATGTCGCCATCGGCCTGCATCAAATCCAGGGCCGATTGGATCGATTCGTGGATCTCGGGCCGGTTCTTGGCGGTGATGATGCCGATGGGCTGGAGCTGGTAGGTCGCGTCCCCACCCATTTCAAAGATGTTCTTGGTGGCCTTTTGCTCCGAGATGTAGCGCATCACCGGGGTGTTTCCCAGAAAGGCTGCGTCCCGGCCTGCTTGCACGGACAACCTTGCGTCCCCGGGGGCGCTGTATTGGTCGATCTGGATTGCCTTCTTGCCTTCGTCGAGGCATTTGGCGCTGATTTCCTCGGCAAGTTCGAGCTGCACCCCGCCGCGGACGATGGACACGGGCAATCCGCACAGGTCATCAACGGAGTTGATGTTGTGCGGGTTCCCGCGCTGCACCAGCGGTGAGGTCGCCTGGTTCATGTAGTTGGCGAAGTCCACCGCGGCCCGGCGCTGGTCGGTGTCCCCGATCAGGTCGATGCCGGCATCGGCCTTTCCGGACTGCACGGCGGGGATCAATCCGGCGAAGGGAAGCTGGGACCACTTGATCTTCACGCCCAGTCGCTTGCCTACTTCATCTGCGACGTCCTTGTTGATTCCCTCGATGTCGCCGGAGCCTTCCTTCTGGAAGATCAGCGGCGGCGAGGCAAGCTGCGAGCCGAACACCAGGACGCCCTTGTCCTTGATGTCGCTGGGCAGTTCGACTATTTCTGTGTGTGCGGCACCCTTTTCGGCACCGTCCTGGTTGGCGGAGACGCCCGGGCGCAGCACCACGCAACCGCTCAGGGCCAGGGTCGTGGCCAATGCCAGGGAAAGCGCGGTGGTGGTCTTCAAAAAATTCCGGCGCATCTCTTCACCTTTCCTTTTCGGTGTGCGAAACTAGAGTTCGCTTACCGAAACAGTATCAATGTGAGCCACCTCTCCCGTCAAGAGGTTGACGCTCTATTAACCGACATATCTCGAATAGGGGGCCCACCATGGGTGCAACGGAAACCAGGAACGAGTACGTCCAGGCGTTCGAACGCGGACTGGCCGTCATTTCGGCATTCGACGGATCGGCACTGACGCTCTCGGAAGTCGCCGCCCGGGTCGACATGTCCCCGGCCGCGGCCCGCCGCTACCTGGTCACGCTGACGGAACTGGGCTATTTCGCCCATCGGCGCGGGAAGTTCTCCCCGCTGGCCAGGCTGCTGGAGCTCTCGGCCCCCTACGTCGCCACCACCGACCCGACGATGCGGGCCCAAACCGCACTGCGCGAGCTCACCGGCACACTGAACGAGACAACGACGCTGACCCAGCTCGAGGGCGGCGATGTCATCAACGTCCTGGCCAGCACCTCGGTGCGCGAGCTCTCGATCCAGGTGATGCCCGGACGCAAGCTTCCTTCCTATTGCACCGCCATGGGACGTGCCATGCTCTCACTGCTGCCCCCCGAGGGGATCCGCACCATCATTGAGAAGCAGCCGCGCGAACGCCACACGATCCACACGCTCACCGAAACCGAGGCCATCATCGAGCAGATCGCCCAAGCCTGGCAGCAAGGCTACGCACTGGTCGAGGAGGAGCACACCCCCGGGATCCGAACCATGTCCATGGCCTTTCGGCTAAGCCACGGACGGGTGGCTGCCCTTAGCGTCCCGACACCCACGGCACGGGAAACCCGCGGGGAATACATTGAACGGGTCCACGATCCGCTGCGCGAAGCCGTGGCCTACATGACCGGACAATAACCAAGGAGCGGATCCCCGTTCCCGCAGCCGGCGCCGGTGTGACCAATCCTGTCAACGGCGCCCGGTACCGACTGCTAGTCTTGTCAATCCGAAACATCCGCGAGGCGCTCGGCTTGGGGCTTGGGGCTCTGGCAATCACATGCCTGTTTGCCCGTCTGCCGCCGAAAGCCTGCGACGTTCATCACTTCACACGGTTTCGGTTTGCCCTAGCAACATCACGGGCTTAGACTCTTGCAGCACCACGAACCAACCAGGAGATATACCATGGCTCAGGATTATGATGAAGTCCGCCCTGATGTGGCGGAGGCTTCCGAGCGAACCCTCAAGGCCGTCCAGGAAATGGACGCACCGGACGCCAAAAGCGTCCACACCAACATGGAGGAAACCGACTTCTCCGAAGGCGCCGAGTTGCCCGGCGCCATCGTGCTCGATGAGCTCGTAGTAGAGGTCATCCCTCCGCGCACGGACGAGTTTATCTGCGGCGAATGCTTTGCGGTCCGCCACGGCAGCCAGGTTGCCGCGGAATCCAACGGGATGAAGATCTGCCGCGACTGCGCGGAATAGCAAGAGAACGGCTCACGGCAAGCGCCGGGTCTCGTAGGCCCAAATGGCCAACTCGACCCGGTTGCGGACATTGAGCTTGGCCGTGAGGCTTCCCAGGTGGAATTTCACGGTGCTCATGCTGATGTGCAGCTCGCCGGCGATTTCCGCATTGGTCTTGCCCCGGGCTGCCCCCAAAAGCACCATTTCCTCGCGCGGGGTCAGCGGATCGATCGGCTCAACCGGCCGCTTCGGGGCGCGGCTCGCAAAGTCCCCAAGAAGCCGGGCAGTCACCGACGGATCAATGAGCGCTTCCCCTTTCGCCGCGGCTTCGATTCCTTGGGCCAATCGACCGGGCGAAGCTCCTTTGAGGAGAAACCCGCAAGCGCCGGCCTTGAGCGCACCGTAAATGTATTCATCGGTGTCGAACGTGGTGATCACCACGACCGCCAAGGGTTCGGCAACTCCGGCACCGGCCAGAAGACGAGTCGCTTCGATCCCGTCGAGGTTCGGCATGCGGATATCAAACAGGCATACATCGGGGCGCAGTTCCCGCGCCATGGCCACGGCCTGGCGCCCGTCCGCGGCTTGGCCAACGACGGTGATTCCCTCTTGGTCCCCCAGGATGGTCGCAAGGCCGGCCCGGATAATGCTTTGGTCATCGGCAATCAGCACGCGGATGTTCATGTTCCCCTCCCGGGGCGTGGAAGCACCACGCACACCAGCCATCCGTTGTTGGCCCCGGGCCCTGCCTGAAGCGTCCCGCCCAGCAGTGCAATCCTCTCGGCCATGCCGCTCAGCCCGTAACCCGGAGCCTTGGCAGGGGCACGCAATCCGTCATCGCCCACGCGCAACTCCACCCCCGAGATCCCTCCCGACACCGTGACCTGAACCAAGCTCGCCGCCCGCGCGTGACGACGAGCATTGGTCACCGATTCCTGCGCCACACGGAACAAGGCGGCCTCCACCCCCGGGGGAAGACCGGCAAGGTCACCATCGAGCCGAACCTCGACTTCCAATGTCCCCTCCCCCGAAACGGCCAGGTCCTCGATGTCTGCCACACCGTGTGTTGGGCCAAGCGGCGATGGGTGGCCGCTGCGGCGCAGGGCTCCGACGATCGAGCGCATTTCTTCCAAGGCGCCCGCCGCTTCACGCTCAATTGATTCCAGCGCCTCGATAGTCCCGTTCCCGGACGCCGAGCGTGCCAGGACTAGCCCGGACTGGGCCTGGATAAGGATCGCGGAAACGTGGTGGGCAACGGTGTCGTGCAGCTCCCTAGCCAGGTACTCGCGCTCCTCGAGTTTCGCCCGCTCGATCAATTGGACCCGGAGGGTTCCCCGGTACCGCAGGACCGTGCCCAACGCAGCGGCCAGGAGCAAAACGGCTGCGCCCCCTAGCACCTCCGTTCGATCACTGGAATCCGCGAATATCGCCACGATGAATTCCAGAAGCACGATGCCCGCACCCAAGACGATGTCGCGCCCCTTCGCCCACCGCAGCAGCGAGTAGGCAAGAACCAAGATGACCACACCGGTATCGATGACCACCGGCGCTAGGCCGAAAAGGAGCGCTGCGGCATCGAAGAGAAACAACGCACCGAACCCAAGGCCAATTCCGGCCAAGGGGTGCACACGCCGAACCACCACGGCCGCCGCCAACGCCACTGCCATGAGCGCGAATCCCCATTGCACCGATGACCGGATGAGCGCCTCCACGGCAGCTGCGGCGAGCACCGCCGCGGCAAAGACCCAATCGTGCCAGCGCACACCGGCAACCGGCCGCACCACGGCCGGCTCATCCCACAGCGATCTGGCTGCACTACCCATATTCCGAAGCCTATGAGCCGTTCGCACCCAACGCAACGCCCTACCGGACACGCTCAACCTGGACGATCGGCCAGGTCGTCACCGGCTCCGGGACCGGTGCGTCGGTGCCTAAGTAGCGCGAGGATTAAGCATGAGCATCCCGGCTCACACGCACAAGGAAAGCGGACCCCCTGATGAACAAGAATAGAAGAGTCAAATTGTTGGACACCAAGGTGGAGCGAAAGATCGTGCTCAGCGGCTTGTGGGTCACCGTGCTTTTCGTATTCGCCTTCGTCGACATCTTTGGGTTTTGGCGCTCGGACATCATCAACGGCATACTGGCGGGCACGGTGTCCGGCACCCAGATAGACATTGACCAGGCATTCCTGGTTTCCGCCACCGCCTACGTCTTGGTCCCGAGCCTGATGATCATCGTCTCGCTGCTCATGCCGGCCCGGATCAACCGGCTCGCCAACATCATCGTCAGCCTGGTCTGGTTCGTCTCGGTCGTGGTGATGGTTCTTGGCGAATCGTGGAGCTACTACATCCTGGGAAGCGTGATCGAGCTGCTGCTCCTGCTGTCTATCGCCTATTGTTCCTGGACGTGGCCGCGACGCGCGGACCAGTCCGCGGCCCGGGTCCTGGCCAGCGGAAGCTTGGATAACTGATTTCACGGATTGCCCGGACCCGCCTGATAAAGGGGCAGGGCCCGGGTCGGTTGCGCCAGCTCCCTCAGCCCATGTTGGCGCCGATGGCGCCGGTGAAATACGGGATCAGCCAGAGTGCCCACACCACGAGCGAGAACTTGTGGAAGCGCTTCTTTTCAGCTTCGCGGTTGCGGATCAGCACAATGAGGGCCCAGATCAGGTGGAACACCATCAGCGCCAAGGCCGCCGCCCCGGTGATCGCCATGACGGTGTTCAGTCCGGCGGCGACCCCAACAGCTTGCACTTCACCGGAAGCGGCGATCTTGGACATCAGGAACGTTCCACTGGCGTCACAGGCCAGTCCCAGGCCAAAGAGCCCGGCATGCCACCACCTCAACACGCGTTGGACGTGTTCGGCCCAGACCCCGATGGAGTAAAAGGCAAGGGCAGCGGTAATAAGAATGATCGCAGGAATGAGCATGAATAGAGCCTAGTAACGTCGGTGATCCGCCGAATCCCCCCTACGGTTGATTCGGGCACGATCGTGGACCATACCGGAACCTGCGGCATCAGCCCACGGGGAAGGCATGCTCGCCGCGCAACTGCTTGGATAGCTCATGGGCGTGGTGCAGCAACAGCCGACCCAACTCCGGCCTGCGATCCGTGGAGAACCGCGACTCGATACCGGTCAAGCTCAGTGCCCAGGCGGGTTGGCCGGCGGTGTCGAAGACCGCTGCCCCCATCCCCCAGCTGCCTTCGACGACCAACCCCGGATTCACCGCCCAACCGCGCTCCCGGGTTTCGGCAATGCGTAGGCGCAGCAGGCCTTGGCCGTGCTCGCTCCCGTGCCCGGAGGCCAAGTCGTGGCCCTCGACATAGCGTTCCATTGTCTTTTCCGGCAGGAACGAGAGAATCGCCAGGCCGGCAGAGGCCACGCCCAGGGGGAAGCGCTTGCCTTCATAGAGCACGAAGGAGCGGATGGGAAAGGCACCGTCCTGGCGCAGCAGGCACACCGTTTCCTCGCCCCGGCGCACCGAAAGGAACGCGCTCTCACCGGTGGCCTCGGCAAGGGCCGCGACGTGGTCCCGGGCGATCTCGGTGATGTCGTAGCGTTCGGCGGCCACCACGCCCATCAAGTACATCTCCGGGCCCAGCAGCCACAAACCGGCCTTGTGGTCGTGGTCGCAAAACCCCTCCGCCGTCAGCGCGGCCAGCAATCGGTGCACAGTGGGACGCGCCAGGCCGGTACTGCGGGCGGCTTCCGCGGTCGAGACCCCTCTGGGCATTGCCGTGCTCACCGCACGCAGCACCGAAGCCATCCTGCCCACCACCTGCGCACCTGGGTATGAAGTACTCATGTCCATAGTATGGACGATTTTTGTCGTCCGGATCACCAGCCGAACAATCCGACGTCATCCAATCCCTTTCATTGACTGCGAACCCGCAACATAGCTACGGTCAAGACAGGAAAGAGATGTATTCCACATAATGGACGAGGCGAGGACAATCATGGCAACGAAAGTAGTGGCAGATGCCGCCGAGGCGTTGGCCTCATGCGTGCGCGACGGAATGATCATCGCGGTGGGCGGATTCGGGCTCAGCGGAATCCCCAGCCGGCTGATCACGGCACTGCGCGACTCCGGGGCCACGGGGCTGACCATCGTCTCGAACAACATGGGCGTGGATGGCAAGGGACTGGGCGTACTGCTGGAAAATAAGCAGGTTTCCAAGGTCATGGCCTCCTACGTGGGAGAGAACAAGCTCTTCGCCCAGCAGTTCCTCAACAACGAGCTCGAGGTCGAATTCGTGCCCCAGGGAACCCTGGCCGAGAGGCTTCGTGCAGGCGGAGCGGGGATACCCGCCTTCTACACCCCCACGGGGTTCGGCACCCCAGTCGCGGAGGGCAAGGAAACCATGGAGTTCAACGGACGCACCTCGATCCTGGAACGCGGCATCGTCGCCGACATTTCCTTGGTGCGCGCCCATGAGGCGGATTCCGAAGGCAACCTGCGCTACCGGATGACCTCGAAGAACTTCAACCCGCTGGTGGCCACCGCCGGACGCATCACCTTCGCCGAGGCGGAGATCATCCGCGAGGACTACCTGGATCCCTCATTGGTGGAAACCCCGGGGATCTTCGTGCAGCACGTCGTAAAGACCGACGGCATCAAAGACATCGAACAGCGGACCGTACGCGTCCGCCAGGAGGCATAGCAAGCATGTGGACACGCGATGAAATGGCTGCAATTGCCGCCAGTGAACTGACCGACGGCCAATACGTGAACCTGGGCATCGGCATCCCGACCCTGGTGGCCAACAACCTGCCCGAGGGTGTGCGGGTGACGCTGCAAAGCGAAAACGGACTGCTGGGCATGGGCCCCTTCCCCTATGAAGGGGAAGAGGACGCCGATTTGATCAACGCAGGCAAACAGACCGTCACGCTGCTGCCCGGAGGCAGCTTCTTTGATTCGGCCACCTCGTTCGGCATGATCCGCGGCGGGCACGTTGCCACCGCGATCCTTGGTGCCCTGCAGGTTGCCGCCAACGGGGACCTGGCCAACTGGACCATCCCGGGCAAGCTCGTCAAGGGCATGGGCGGAGCCATGGACCTGGTCGCCGGAACCCCGCGCGTCATCGTGATCACGGACCACGTGGCCAAGGACGGCACGCCGAAGATCGTCGAACACTGCAACCTTCCACTGACCGGGGTGGGCGTGGTGGATAGGATCATTACCGACCGTGCCGTCTTCGACGTGTCTGACTCGGCCTTGGTGCTGCGGGCCATGGCACCGGGCGTCACCACCGAGTCGCTGATTGAAGCCACCGGGGCACCATTCACCATTGACCTGATTGAGCTTGAGGAAGTAAAAACAGCATGAGCGCATTGATTGCCGGGTACGCCCGCACACCGTTTGCACGCTTCAACGGAGCACTGTCCACCGTCTCCGCCACGGCCCTTGGCGCCCATGCGGCGGCCGCCGCGCTTGAGCGCGCGGGGATCGGGGCCGATATGGTCCAGCGCGTCTTCGCCGGCCAGGTGCTCCAGGGCGGTGCCGGACAGAACCCCGCACGGCAGTCCGCCGTGGGCGCCGGAATCGGATTCAATGTCCCGGCCATGACGCTGAACGCGGTGTGCCTTTCGGGCACCGAGGCGGTGGTGGCCGCCGAGCGCTTGATCGCCTCCGGCGAGGCCGACGTGGTGGTGGCCATCGGCCAAGAGTCCATGTCCTTAGCTCCCCATGTGCAGCGCGCCCGCGCCGGCACCAAGTACGGTGCCATTGAAATGATCGACACCCTGGAGCACGACGGGCTCACCGACGCGTTCGAGGCCCGCTCCATGGGGTCCTCCACGGAGGACGGGAACACTTCCTTTGGCCTGACACGCGCGGTGCAGGACGAGTTCTCCGCCCGCTCCCACCAGCTGGCGGCCGCCGCGGCCGACTTCCACGCCGGGGAGATCGCCCCCTACACGATCTCCACCCGCAAGGGCGAGATCGTGGTTTCCACCGATGACGGCATCCGTGCCGACACCACGGTGGACACCCTGGGCAAGCTGCGCCCGGCCTTCAGCAAGGAAGGCACGATCACCGCGGGAAACTCCTCGCAGATCACCGACGGCGCCGCAGCCGTGGTCCTGGTCAGCCAGGCCGCGGCAGACCGCCTGGGCATCAAGCCCATTGCCGAGATCGTCTCCCACGGCTTCGTTGCCGGCCCGGACGTACTGCTGCACGAGCAGCCCGCCAACGCGATCCTCGCTGCCCTTGAAGGTACCGGGTTTGAGCCAAGCGACCTCAAGGCCGTGGAAATCAACGAGGCTTTTGCCGCCGTTGGCGTACGCTCGGTCGCCAAGCTCGGCATCGATACGGAAATCGTGAACACCAAGGGCGGGGCCATCGCCCTGGGCCACCCAATCGGGGCCTCGGGAGCACGGATCGTGGGCACCCTGGCACGCCAGCTGTCCGAACTCGGAGCAGGGTCGCTCGGAGCCGTCGGAATCTGCGGCGGCGGCGGACAGGGCAGCGCTGTGGTGCTGCGCGCCCTGTAGGAGGCTGCGCACCGATAGCGGTAAACGAGCAGAGGGCTCCCGGTTTCAATCCCGGGAGCCCTCTGCTCGTGATGCACGATGTTGCTGGTTCAGCCCGGGTCTCCTGTGTCAGCGCAGGAGGGTTCCTTGCTTCATGGCCGCAATCGGTCCCAGCCTAGTGGTGGATGGTTTCACTCGGGGGTGACATACGCGCCCGCAATGCCTCCGTCGACAAGGAACTGGCTTGCCGTGATGAACGATGAATCATCCGAGGCCAGAAAAGCCACCGCGGCAGCCAACTCGTCCGGATCGGCGAACCTGCCCAGGGGCACATGGACCAGGCGGCGGGCGGCACGCTCGGGATCATTGGCAAAGAGCTCCGTGAGCAACGGGGTATTGACCGGTCCGGGGCACAGCGCATTGACCCGGATGCCTTGACGGGCAAACTCAACGCCCAGCTCCCGGCTCATCGAGAGGACCCCGCCCTTTGAAGCGGAGTAGGAGATCTGCGACGTCGCGGCCCCCATCACCGCTACGAACGATGCAGTGTTGATGATTGACCCGCGCTTCTGTTCGAGCATGTACGGAATTACGTGCTTGCAGCAGTAGAAGACGCTGGTCAGGTTGACTTCCTGGACCTTGCGCCACGCATCGATCCCGGTGTCCAGGATGGAGGCGTCGTCGGCCGGAGAGATCCCCGCGTTGTTGAACGCAATATCAACGCTGCCGAATCTCTCATTGGTGACCTTGAAGACGTTGATGACATCTTCCTCGTTGGTGACATCGGTACGAATGAAGATTCCTCCCACCATGTCGGCAGCTGCCTGGCCGACCTCGGGCGAGCAGATATCGGCGATGACGACCTTGGCCCCCTCATGTGCCAATCGTTTTGCCGTAGCCAGCCCAATACCCGATGCGCCACCGGTGATGACGGCGCTGCGACCCTCAAGCCGGTTGCTGACAAGTCCGTTGTAGGGAGCTGGGTTGTTCTCGGTCATCTGGATTCTCCTTGGGTATGTTGGTGCATGTTTGCTGCAGGTGCGCCGCTGGGGGTAGGCACCGCCTAGTCGATGGCGATGAAGACGTTCTTGACCTCACTGAATGCGTCCAGTGCGTCCGGGCCTAGTTCACGCCCCAGCCCCGACTGCTTGTAGCCACCAAACGGCGTGGAATAACGGACCGACGCATGCGAATTCACCGAAAGGTTACCCGCGTCGATGCCTCTTGAGACCCGCAGGGCCCGCCCGACGTCGCGTGTCCAGATCGATCCGGAGAGACCGAACCTTGAATCGTTGGCGATCCGCAGCGCGTCGGCTTCATCCTCGAAAGGTACAACGGTGACCACCGGACCGAATATCTCCTCCTGCATCGATCGGGCCGAGGGATCGGTCGGTGTCAGCACCGTTGGCGCAAACCAGAAGCCCGGTCCCCCTGGCGCCGTTCCTTGGAAAGCCACCTCGGCAGTGGCCTTTCCCCGTGAATCGAAGACGAACGAGGAAACCGTATCGCGCTGGTTCGCGGAAATGAGCGGCCCCATTTGCGTCTCTGCCGCGCTGGGGTCGCCCACGCGAAAACCCTTGACGGCCGGCTCCAGGTACCCCATGAACTTCTCGTACGCACTTCGCTGGACCAGGATCCGTGAACGTGCACAGCAATCCTGGCCGGCATTGTCGAACACACCGTCCGGGGCGCTGGCCGCCGCTTTTTCAAGGTCGGCGTCGGCAAAGACGATATTTGCGCTCTTGCCGCCCAGTTCAAGGGTCACTCGCTTGACCTGCTCCGCGCAGCCGGCCATGATCCTCTTGCCGACTCCGGTAGACCCGGTGAAGACCACTTTTCGAACGGCGGGATGGGTCACAAACCGCTCCCCAACCACCGAACCCTTGCCTGGTATCACGGTGAAGACGCCTTCGGGGATGCCCGCTTCACGGGCAAGCTCGCCCAACCGAATGGCGGTCAAGGGCGTAAGCTCCGCGGGCTTGAGCACCACAGTGTTGCCTGCCGCCAGCGCCGGCGCGAAGCCCCAGGCGGCAATCGGCATGGGGAAATTCCACGGGACGATCACCCCGACCACACCCAGCGGCTCGTGGAAGGTCAAATCCACGCCGCCGGCTACCGGGATCTGCAATCCGGTGTGCCGTTCGGGCGCAGCGGAATAATACGTCAAGACATCGCGGACGTTTCCGGCCTCCCATCGGGCGTTGCCAATGGTGTGCCCTGCGTTGGAGACTTCCAGCGATGCCAGGTTTTCCATGTCGCCCTCCACCGCTGCGGCGAATCGGCGCAGCAGCAATGCCCGATCACTTGGCGCGACGTCCCGCCACGAGAGGAAGGCCTTGGCCGCGGCGTCGATGGCGCGGTCGGTTTGGTGCACATCGGCAAGCGCCACGTCTTGGATGGCGGTACCCGTGGCCGGATTGATGACGGTGAAGGTGCTCATGCAAGAGACTCCTGTTGTTGTTCATAGCGATATTTCCTGGCGGCCTCGACAAACCCCGCAAACAGCCGGGCATCACGGGGATTTTCCTCGGGATGAAATTGCACGCCCAACATCCAGCCGATCCCCGTGGGGCATTCAACGGCTTCGATGGTTCCATCCGATGCCCGCGCAGTGGCCACCAGGCCCTCGCCCAGCCTGTCCAGTGACTGGTGGTGGTAGCACGGTGCTTCTGCTGTGCCGCCGAGCAGCTCCCGTGCGAGCGTTGATGCCTCCGTGGTGAATTCAACGGTGCCAAACACCCCCGGCGACGGCTGGTAGTTGGATTTGGGCAGCACGTCCGGGACATGTTGGTGCAAGGTCCCGCCCAAGGCGACGTTCAGGATCTGCGCGCCGCGGCATATCGCGAACAGCGGGAGCCCCATCCCCAGCGCAACCCGCGTCAATCGAAGATCGTGCTCATCCCTGTCGGGCTGGGCAGCGGTCCGCGGATGCGCCGTCGCACCGTAGTTGGACGGGTCGACATCCACTCCTCCGATCACGATCAATCCGTCAAGGAGTTCCAGGACCGATTCATCGCTGCCCACCGGTGGCAGGAGGATGGGGGTGCCTCCGGCATCGGCCACGCCGGTGACATACTTGCCCGGGACGATGGCGGCTTGGGAGTTCCATACCCCCCAGGAGGCATCCTGCCAGTACGTGGTCAGCCCGATCCGTGGCCGATAGCTTTTTTCCATGGCCATTAGTGTCGCTCGAATCCGCGGCGCACTTCCCAATCGGTGATCGAGGAGTTGAACGCCTCGATTTCCACGTCGGCATAGTGGGTGTAGTGATCGACCACTTCCTGGCCAAAGACCTCCACGGCGATCTCGGAGTTTGCGAACAGTTCACGGGCCTCGGCCATGGTGCGCGGCACGTGCAACGCATCTGACTCATAGGCGTTGCCATCGATCTTCCCGGGCAGTTCGAGCTGATGCTTGATCCCGTAGAGCCCACCGGCCAGCATTGCCGAAAGTGCCAGGTACGGGTTCGCGTCCGCGCCCGGCAGCCTGTTCTCCATGCGTGCGGAATGCCCCTTGCCCACGAGACGAACAGAGCAGCTGCGGTTGTCCATTCCCCAGGCGACCGCGGTCGGGGCGAAGGAACCCTTGGCGAAACGCTTGTATGAATTGATGTTCGGTGCGTAAAAGATCGTGAAGTCACGCATCGTCGCCAGCACGCCGGCGATGAAATGGTCATAGAGTGCTGTGCGTTCACCCTTCTCGGCATCCCAGAAAGCCAAACTTCCGTCAAGGCCACGCAGGGACATGTGGATGTGGCACGAGGAACCGTCACGCTCGTTGGGCTTGGCCATGAAGGTAATCGACTCCCCTCGCTGGGAGGCCATCTGCTTGGCGGAGAGTTTGTAGAAAGTGTGGTTGTCGGCGGTGGTCAGTACGTCGTCGTACCTGAAAGCGATCTCATGCTGGCCGAGATTGCACTCGCCCTTCGCTGATTCAACGATCATCCCTGCTTCATGCATGGCATTGCGGATATCCCGGAGAAGAGGTTCCACGCGCATTGATCCCAAGATGGAGTAATCGACGTTGTAGAGGTTGGCAGGGGTGAGGTTCAGATAGTTCCCCTTCTGCGCGTCCTCGTAGCTCGTGTTGTAGATCATGAATTCCAGTTCGGTTCCGGCTACGGCCTTGAACCCGAGCTTTTCGGCCTTCTCCTGCTGTGTTCGCAGCAGGCTGCGCGGGGACACTTCCACTCGTTCACCGGTGGTGTAATTCAAATCGGTCTGGATCATCACCGTCTTGTCCAAGTACGGAACGTGGCGGATTGTGTCCAGATCAAGGTCGAAGACCATATCGCCGTAGCCCTTGTCCCAGCTGGTCATGGCATAGCCCTCGACGGTGCGCATCTCGGTGTCGACCGCCAACAAGTAGTTGCAGGCCTCGGAGCCGTCTTCGAGTGCGGAGTCCACAAAGAATCCTCCGTGAATGACTTTTCCTTGCAGCCGGCCTTGCATGTCGGTAAACGACAAGATGACGCTGTCGACTTCACCGGCGCGCACTGCTTGGCGCAGCTGCTCGACGGTGAGCATCTTCTCGCTCCTGGGATGTGGATTCATGGACATGGATTCCTCAACAATCGTGGGTTTCGTCATGGTTTTACTTCAGATCTGTTTCTTGATTTTGCAGTAGGGCGAATTCCTCTTCGGGTGCGCTGGCGACCAAGCGGTGGCGGCTGTAGAACCAAAAGTAGCCGATCGCTGCCAAGAAGATGCTTGCTGTAATACTCGCGGCCACAACGTCGACGACGAAGGTGGCACACAGTGCGACGACCGCAAGCACCAGGGCAACTCCCGTGGTGACGGCCCCTCCGGGAGTCCGGTACCCGCGGGGAAGGTCCGGCTCCTTGATACGCAGCATGATGTGGCTCAGGTTAAGCAAGACGTAGGAGAGGGTGGCACCAAATACCGCGATATTGATCAGCAGGCCACCGTTGCCGGTGATGGCCGCCAGGAGAAAACCAATGGTTCCCGGGACCAGCAGTGCCACCCACGGTGTGTTGCGCGATGACGTCAGCGAGAGCATTTTCGGAAGGTATCCAGCGCGCGAGAGTGCGAAAAGCTGCCGTGAGTAGGCAAAGACGATCGAGAAGAAGCTAGCAACCAGTCCGGCAAGCCCCGCGTAATTGACGATGTCGGCCACCAAAGCATTTTCCCCATAGGCCGCTCGAAGGGCCTCGGGCAGCGGGGATTCGGAGCTACTCATAGCCGCCGCCCCTGCAGTACCGGGCACCAAGATCAGCATGGTTGCCCCCGAGACGACCAGGAACAAGACAGCAACGATAATGCCACGCGGCATGTCCTTCACCGGATCGGCTGTTTCCTCGGCAGCCAGCGGAACACCTTCGACGGCAAGGAAGAACCAGATGCCAAAGACCAACGCAGCCAGCACACCCGAAACCCCGAAAGGCAGGAAGGCGCTGGAACCAACGGAACCGTCGGGGATGATGTCGAACAACTTGGCAGCCTCGAAGTGGGGCAGTAGGGCGATAGCCGTAATAACGAGGGCCACGACGGCAATGGCGGTGATACCGAAAATTAATTTGAGCGCTTCCCCTACACCCCACAGGTGGATGCCGATGAAGACTACGTAGGTCACCAGGTACACGGGCCATGAATTGGTCAGCCCGAACAGGCCGAGGGCTTCGATGTAGCCGCCGATGAAGGTGGCAATAGCTGCCGGAGCGACTGCGTACTCGATCAGCACGGCCATTCCCGTTGCGAAACCACCCAATGGGCCAAGTGCCCGGCGAGCGAAACCGTATCCTGCTCCTGCTGTGGGCAAGGTTGATGAAAGCTCAGCGAGACCAAACACCATGCAGGTGTACATCAAGCCCATCAAGATGAAAGCGATGAGTAGGCCACCCCATCCACCAACCGCAAGCCCGAGGTTCCAACCTGAGAAGTCACCCGAAACCACGTACGCAATGCCGAGGCCAGCCAGCAACACCCAGCCAGCAGCCCCGCGCTTGAGCTGACGATGCTTAAGGTAATCCTTGTCCACCTTGCTGTATTCGATACGGGATGTTCGTGCCATGAGTGCCTCGCTGTTTTTTGAAGGTTTCAACCGCGCTAACCGAACATCAATGGAACGTTTTCAGTCCATTGAACTGAATCAAGAGTGACTCCTATCACTCGATGGTGTCAAGGGTTCGACAAAAACACCTTCCTCAAGAGCAGTGCGCATAGTGCTCTTCCAAGGGTTCATGGCATGCTGAGAAGATGGCAACGATAGACGGGACTCCCACAGAGATCGACCCCAAGTACCGTCTTCTAGGAATGGCCCGCAAAGGAAACGCCTTCGAGGAAACCGTGGAGCAGCTCCTTCGTGGAATCAAAATCGGAATCTTCGCACCCGGAGAACGACTACCCGCCGAGCGCGAACTTGCCGAAGCCTTGGGCGTATCTCGCGCAACGTTGCGCGACGCACTTGCTGAACTGCAAAAGGCGCAATATCTAACCATTCAACGAGGCCGCTACGGTGGTGCTTTCGTAACAGACACTCCCCCGGCCCGAAGCGAGATCCTTGGATGGCAAGACCACGAACTGGTAGAGGACGTACTCGCGTTTCGCTCAGTGGTTGAGCCCGCAGCAGCTGCGATGGCAGCTGATTCATCGCTCACGGCCGCACAGCGGACCAGCCTGCTGGATGCCCTCAACGCTGTCTCAAATGCTACTCCCGGCCAGTACAGGCCGCTGGACGCCCGCCTGCATATCTGCATCGCTGAACTAACGCCCTCAAGAAGACTGGCCGCCGCCGTTGCCGAAGCCCGGGCGGCAACCAGCGATCTGCTGGACCGTATTCCCTTCTTGGAACGAAACATCGAGCACTCCGAGGAGCAACACCGAGCCATTGTCGATGCGATCCTCGGCGGGAACCCGGCAAGCGCACGCACCCTCATGGAAGAGCACCTGGCAGGGACAACGGCGCTGCTGCGCGGTTTTCTCGCGGGAGAGCGCCAGACCCACAACGATTAGACCGCCTCCGGGGCGCTGCCGCAGGCTCAAGACCCTTCGCCCAAAGGTGTCCGCACCATCTCGGGGGTAGGTGCAGGCCCATGTGCGCAGCAGGATCCATCACCTAAGCGCCAGGTATTCAAGCAGCTGTCAATCAACTGATTGACAGCATGCCACATCACGGTGTTTGCTAGGTCACAGGAGCCAATCGATTGATTGGCTCACCCTCCACAATCGGCAATGGAGCCCACCGTGAACATCGCCAAGGTACAGCAGGCAGCCGTGCTCCTGTTTGCCCGGCAGGGCTTTGCCGCCACGGGCATCCGCGAACTCGGAGCCGCCGCCGGAATCAACTCGGCAACGCTCTACCACTACGCCGGCAGCAAAGAAGAGCTGTTGGTCCAGGTGATGCGCACCTGCCTTGAAGCGATGATCAACTCGGGTGCCTCTGCCCTGCGGATCAGCGCCGAGCCAACTATCCAACTCGCCGCACTGGTTTCCTCGCATGTGGGATTTACCGCCACCAACCCACTGACCGCACGGGTCGCCGAATACGAGATGCGCGCGCTTTCACCGGTAAACACCACGGCAATGCAGAAGCTGCGCGATGACTACGAATCGCTCTTCGCCCAGGTGCTCGAGCGCGGGATGCGTGTTGGTGACTTCTCCACCGAGGACACGACCATGGCGCGTCTGGCCCTGATGGAAATGGGAACCGGGGTGGCCCACTGGTACCGCCCCGACGGACGACTCGCCCTGGCCGAGGTCCAGCACAACTTCGTTGCCATGGCCTTCAAGATCCTCTCCGCCAAGCGCAGCCTGTTGGAGGGCATCGACTACATACACCCACCGCCCGTTGTGGCAAGCGAACCGATCAGTATCCCGTGGCCAACCCTTGCCTAAATCCGCGCGCCACGTCATCGAGGAAAGAGGATCCATGGAAACACTGCCCAGCACAATCGATGCTGCAGACCCCGGCTTCCTGAAGAACGCAGCCGAGCAGTCGGCGCTGGTCAAAGAACTGCGCCAACGCCTGGCGAGAGCGGCACGTGGAGGATCCGAGAAGTCCCGTCAACGACACGTGGACCGCGGCAAGCTCCTGCCTCGCGACCGCGTGGATTCACTGCTGGATGTCGGCTCCCCCTTCCTTGAAATCGCACCGTTGGCCGCCGAGGGCATGTATGGCGGGGACATTCCCGGGGCCGGGTTGATCACCGGGATCGGCCTGGTCCACGGACGCTACGTGATGGTGGTGTGCAACGACGCCACCGTCAAGGGCGGAACCTACTTCCCGATGACCGTGAAGAAGCACTTGCGTGCCCAGGAAATCGCCCTGGAAAACGCTCTTCCCTGCATCTACCTCGTCGATTCGGGTGGAGCGTTCCTTCCCATGCAGGACGAGGTCTTCCCGGACCGGGACCACTTCGGGCGGATCTTCTTCAACCAGGCCAAACTCTCCGCAGCCAAGATCCCGCAAATTGCCGCGGTACTTGGTTCATGCACCGCAGGCGGTGCCTACGTGCCGGCAATGAGCGACGAGACGGTGATCGTGCGCAACCAGGGAACCATCTTCCTCGGTGGTCCCCCGTTGGTGAAGGCGGCCATCGGCGAAGTGGTCAGCGCCGAGGAACTCGGCGGCGGGGACCTGCACGCCAAAGTTTCCGGCGTGGTGGATCACCTGGCCGAGAACGACGCCCACGCCATCTCCATCGTCCGGGACATCACCGAAACTTTGCCACCGAGCGGATCGCCGGTCTGGGACCGCATCGTAGAGGTCACCGAACCGCTGGCGAATCCAGCGGAGATCTACGGTGCTGTGCCCACTGACGTGAATGCCTCCTACGACGTGCACGAGGTCATTTCCCGGGTCGTCGATGGCAGCATGTTCCACGAGTTCAAGGAAAACTACGGCACCACCCTTGTCACCGGATTCGCGCGCATCCATGGGCACAGGGTCGGAATCGTTGCCAACAACGGTGTGCTGTTTTCCGAATCCGCGCTCAAGGGAGCCCACTTCATCGAACTCTGCGACCAGCGCGGCATCCCGCTGATCTTCCTGCAGAACCTCTCCGGCTTCATGGTCGGACGGGACTACGAGGCCGGAGGCATCGCCAAGCACGGCGCCAAGATGGTCACCGCCGTGGCCACCGCCCGGGTCCCCAAGCTCACCATCATCATCGGCGGGTCCTTCGGGGCCGGAAACTACTCGATGTGCGGGCGTGCCTACTCCCCGCGGTTTTTGTGGATGTGGCCGGCAGCCCGGATCTCGGTCATGGGAGGAAACCAGGCCTCCTCCGTGCTGGCCACCGTCAAGCGCGACGGGATTGAGGCCGAAGGCGGCACCTGGAGCCCCGAGGAGGAAGAGGCATTCAAGGAACCGCTCAAGACCCAATACGAGGACCAGGGAAACCCGTACTACTCCACCGCCCGGCTCTGGGACGACGGGGTCATCGACCCGATGGATACCCGCAGGGTGCTGGGCATGGCCCTGGATGTCGCCTCCACCCAACCATTGCCGGAAACCTCCTTCGGAATCTTCAGGATGTGATGCACCATGACCACCAAACTTTTTGACACGGTCCTTGTGGCAAACCGAGGGGAAATCGCCGTCCGGGTGATCCGCACGCTGCGAACCATGGGCATCTTCTCGGTGGCCATCTACTCCGACGCCGATGCCGACGCCCGCCACGTGCGCGAGGCGGACACCGCCATCCGGGTTGGCGGCTCCCCCGCCACCGAGAGCTACCTCAACATCGAAAACATCATTGCCGCTTGCCAGGCCTCCGGCGCCCAGGCCGTGCACCCCGGCTACGGGTTCCTTTCGGAAAACGTCGCCTTCGCCAGGGCATTGAAGGACGCAGGGATCACCTTCATCGGCCCCGGCATTGACGCGCTGCTGCTCATGGGCGACAAGATCCGCTCCAAGAACCACGTCTCGGCCCACGACGTCCCGGTAACACCGGGCATCGCAGAGCCCGAGCTCAGCGACGATGAACTTATCGATGCGGCGGCCGACATCGGCTTCCCGGTGCTCATCAAGCCCTCGGCCGGCGGCGGCGGCAAGGGAATGGTCGCCGTAAATTCGCCCGAGGCCCTGCCGGAGGCCCTGGCCAGCGCCCGGCGCACCGCGCAAAGCTCCTTCGGGGATGACACCTTGTTCCTCGAACGCCTGGTTCGCAGCCCGAGGCACATCGAGGTGCAGATCCTTGCCGACACCCACGGGAGCACCGTGTACCTGGGGGAACGCGAATGCTCGCTGCAGCGCCGGCACCAGAAGGTCATTGAGGAAGCTCCCTCCCCGCTGCTGGAGAAGAATCCGGACGGGGCACGCATCCGCGCTGAGATCGGTGCCGCCGCGGTGGCTGCCGCGGCGTCGGTGAACTACGTGGGTGCCGGGACCGTTGAGTTCCTGATCTCCGACGAGGCGCCGGGCGAATTCTTCTTCATGGAAATGAACACCCGGCTACAGGTCGAACACCCCGTCACCGAAGAAGTGGTGCGCGTGGACGGCGAGCGCCTGGACCTCGTCGAAGCACAGGTGCGCATTGCCGCAGGCCTGCCCCTGGGCTTCACCCAGGAGCAGGTCTCCCTGCACGGGCATGCCATAGAAGCCCGGGTGTATGCCGAGGACCCGTCGCGCGACTTCATGCCTTCCACCGGCAGGTTGCTGCGCGTGGCCGAACCGGGAGGGGAACACGTACGGGTGGATTCCTCCCTGGCCACCGGCCTGGTCATCTCCCCGCACTACGACCCGATGCTGGCCAAGGTCATTGCCTGGGGACCGGAGCGAGACACCGCTTTGGAACGCCTCGACGCGGCACTGTCGCGGACCGAGATCCTAGGTGTGCACACCAACATCGAATACCTGCGCCTGCTCCTTGCCGACCCCGACGTGCTCGCCGGGAACCTCGACACCACTCTGATTGAACGCAAGATGCCCTCGATGGCCTTCGGTTCGTTCGGCAACACCGAGCTGGTGCTTGCCGCCGCGCTTCAGCTGGCGCGCCAACCAGTCCACGGCGGAACCTGGCAGGTTCCGGACTCCTGGAGGCTGGGCACCCCAGCGGTCCTCACCACCACGCTCGAGGTCAACGACAAAACCATCACACTCTCATCGATTCCCTCGGGCACCGGGCGCACCTTCAGCCTGGACGGAGAGGAATTCGAGGTTGCCCACCTGCCCGGCGGCGCGGTTTCCGTCAACGGGATGCTCCGTCACCTGGACACGGCGTTCGGAAACGATTCAACGCTGTGGATGGGGCACAACGGCTGGGTCGGATCCATCGGGTTCCTGGACCGGGAAGCGTTGCTGCACCGCGAACTGGCCACCAGGGACCACCCGGCCGGGGAGGCATCCCCCGAGGTGCGCTCCCCCATGCCCGGCACCGTCATCGCGGTGGGCATCAGCGACGGCCAACGGGTTGAGACGAACCAGATCCTCGTGACGATCGAGGCCATGAAGATGGAACACCACCTGCGCTCCCCCGCAGCGGGAACAGTGGACATCGGGCGGTTGCGGGTCGGAGACCTAGTCAAGGCAAACCAGATCCTAGCGACCCTGTCCTACAACACCGAGGAGGAAGAAGCATGAGCACCTTCACCATGGGACCATCCATCCTGTTCTGCCCGGCGGATCGGCCCGACCGCTACGCCAAGGCCCTTCAACGCGCCGATGCGGTGATCCTTGATCTCGAGGATGCGGTGGCGCCGGAAAACCGGGAGCGGGCCCGCACCTGCTTGGTGGGGAACCCGTTGGATCCGGCACGCACCATCGTGAGGGTGAACCCGGTGGGGAGCGACGACTTCGCCGCCGATATCAAGGCCTTGTCATCCACGGGGTACACCACCATCATGCTGGCCAAGACCGAGGATCCACGGGACCTGGCCAAGATCCCCGGCTATCGCGTGGTGGCCCTGTGCGAGACCGCCCTGGGCATCCTCAACGCCCCGGCCATTGCCGCTGCAACCAATGTCGTGGCATTGATGTGGGGTGCCGAGGACCTTGTCGCTTCCCTCGGGGGCTCGTCCTCGCGAAACGACTCGGGAACGTACCGAAATGTTGCCCTCCATGCCAGGTCCCAGGTCTTGCTGGCCGCCGGCGCGCACGGCAAGGCTGCGATCGATTCGGTTTACATCGACATCCCCGACCACGAAGGACTGCTGGCCGAATCCATCGACGCGGCCGCCTCGGGCTTTAGAGCCAAGGCTTCCATCCATCCCGGGCAAATGCCGATCATCCGCATGGCCTTCACCCCCACCTCCGAACAGGTCCAGCGGGCCCAACAGATCCTTGACGCAGCGCAAGGGGCCAGCGGCGTGTTCACGTTTGAGGGCAAGATGGTCGATGAGCCCTTGTTGCGACATGCCCGTGCCACCGTGGCCCTATCCGATGCCTTGCATCACTCCCTTCGGGACAACCCGGAGGAATGAATCACCCGCGAGCGGGAAATCCCCGACTCGTGCCACGCACATGGTGGCCTAGATTGGAAACCCCAGCACGCAGCAAACACCAAGAGAGCCGCAATGACCCAACTTCTCGACCTTGAGCAATTACTCTCCGATCCTGTGGTTGCCGCCCTCGCCAGGGCCGAGGAAACCGCCTGGTTCAGCCAAAGCCCCACCCCAAGCGCAGCAGCGATCGAAGCTTCCGGCATCGACCCGGCAATCACTGCCGATGCCCGGGCGCGCTTCGGTCGCTTTGCCCCGTGGTTTGCCGAACGTTTCCCGGACACCAGACCCACCCACGGCATCCTGGAATCCCCGTTGGTTGGCATTCCCGAGATGCAACGCGAACTGGGCACCCGATTCGGTCGCGAGCTGCCGGGCAAGCTGTGGCTCAAGCGCGATGACCTGCTTCCGGTCAGCGGGTCCATCAAGGCGCGCGGAGGGATCCACGAGGTCCTCCAGGTCGCCGAACGCATCGCCATGGACGCAGGGATGATGACCCCGGCCGATGACGCCCGGGTGTTGATGGCCCCGGGTGTGAAGGAACTTTTCGCGCAGCACGGCATTGCCGTGGGTTCGACGGGAAACCTAGGCCTGTCGATCGGCATTGTTGCCTCCGAGCTAGGATTCAAGACCACCGTGCACATGTCACTCGATGCGCGTGCCTGGAAAAAGGACCTACTGCGCTCCCGCGGCGTCACCGTGGTGGAGCACGATGGCGACTTCTCCGACGCGGTCGCCGCCGGGCGCCGCACCGCTGCGGAAGATCCCGGCGTATGGTTCGTCGATGACGAATCCTCATTGAGCCTGTTCGCCGGATACTCCGCGGCCGGGGACAGGCTCGCCGGCCAATTGGCATCCCTGGAAGTCACTGTCGATCAAACGCACCCGCTGATCGTCCATTTGCCGTGCGGCGTGGGTGGAGGACCGGGCGGGGTGACCTTTGGCTTGAAGCAGGCATTCGGTGACGCCGTGCACGCCATCTTTGCCGAACCGGTCAATGCCCCCTGCATGTCATTGGGTGTGCGCACCGGTCTGCACGATTCCATTTCCGTCACGGACATCGGCCTGGACGGGGTTACCGCTGCAGACGGCTTGGCAGTGGGCCGCCCCTCGCGACTTGTCGGGGAACACCTGCAACAGATGATCGACGGATTCGTGACGCTCACCGACGAGCGAATGAAGGCCTTCCAAGGTCTTCTGCACAACATCGAAGGCATCGACATTGAGCCCTCCGCGGCTGCCGGCTTTGCAGGCCCGTGGAGGATTCTGCAGAATGCGGCCTACCGCAGCGCGTTCGGACTCGACGACGAAAAAATGGCCAACGCCACCCACATCGTGTGGGCCACGGGCGGTTCCATGGTTCCGCTTCAGGAAATGGCCTCTTACGTGGCCGAAGGCCAAAGGCTGGCCACCGAGATTTCTTGGGCCTGATCGAACCAACACGCATGATGCCAAAGACGGTCTCCCGCAAAAAGGGATACCACAGCGGCGGGCGTGGAGTTCTTGTATTTTCGTCTGGTCAACGGCTTGAAACTGCCTGCGGCGATCGGCCTGGAGCCCAGTCGGAGAAGCAGCAGCAGCCCAGCTGGACAGCGCCCGCATTCCTGCGCCAGCTTCCCGTGCATCCGACGTAGACTCGCACCAATACGCAGTGACGGCACCCGCCAACCTGAGAAGAAAGGCCACCCATGAAGATCACCGGTGCAGTTCTTGAAGCCTCCGGCGCCACCCGCCCCTATGCCCAGTCGCGTCCGATCTCGATCTGCGAGGTTGATCTTGCAGATCCGGGTCCGATGGAGGTGCTGATCAAGATCGAGGCGGCCGGGGTGTGCCACTCGGATCTTTCAGTGGTCAATGGGGACCGCCCGCGCCCGCTGCCCATGCTTCTGGGCCACGAGGCCGCAGGCATTGTGGTGGCGCTCGGTAGCGGTGTCACCGACCTCGAGGTGGGGCAACGGGTGGTCACGGTGTTCCTGCCCCGGTGTGGCCAATGCAAAAACTGCCAAACGAACGGCAAGCTTCCGTGCAGTGTTGGCACCGAATCCAATGGCGAGGGATCCCTGATGGGCGGCACCCAAGCCCTGAGCCGCGACGGGGCCACGGTGTGGCATCACGTCGGCGTTTCCGCCTTTGCCACCCATGCCCTGCTGCACCGCAATTCCTTGGTCGCCGTTGAGCGCGATGTTCCCCCTGCAGTGGCCGCTGTGCTGGGCTGCGCGGTGCTGACCGGTGGCGGTGCGGTCATCAATGCCGGAAAGCCACAGCCCGGGGACACCATCGCGGTGGTGGGGCTGGGCGGAGTGGGCATGGCCGCGTTGTTGGTGGCGGCCGCGATTGCCTCCGAGTGGGAAAGTCCCGCGAAAATCATCGGAATCGATGCAAATCCCGATAAATTATCGGTGGCGCTCGAGCTGGGTGCGACAGAGGTATACACCCCGGCCGACATTGAAGACCTGGGCCTGCGCGCCGATGTCGTCATCGAAGCAGCCGGGCACCCACGGGCGTTCGAGACCGCTGTGCGGATCACTGCACCGGGCGGAAGCACCGTCACCGTGGGTTTGCCCGCCCCTGGCGCCTTGGCCTCCATCGATCCGCTCGGCCTGACCGCCGAGGCACGCACCGTCATCGGCTCCTATCTGGGCTCCGCCGTTCCTGCCCACGACATCCCGAAGTATGCACAACTGTGGCGTGATGGACGGCTTCCCGTTGAGCGGCTGACCTCCTCGGTGATCACGCTGGATCAGATCAATGAGGCAATGGATGCGCTCTCCGACGGGCAGACGATCCGACAGATCATCGTGTTCGAATGAGCCTGACGCCCACCGGCACCATCGCAGCGCCAGGCGTACGAGTAGATGGCTTCCACGTATCCGGCGGGCAGGCCGGCCCCCGATGCCCAGCCCATCAGGACGTGGATGGTTTCGGCCGGGCTGGGCTTCTGCACGGCGGTGGCGACGTCGTCGTCGTCGATCGAGGCGTACCAAATAAGTGGACGCGCCGGCTGGGGATCGGCAAGCAGACTGTTCCAGACCAGGCTATCGATCCACGTTCCGTGTTCAAACGCCGCGACTTTTTCCCCAAGTAGTCATGGTACATGTCATGGATGGCCACCCACGCTTCGGGTCGGCTCAGCGGCTCGCTGCCAGCGCCTCGCGCACCTGCTGCGCAGCCTTCCGCAATGCGGGCAGGACCGCCTCGGCTGCATCCTGCGCGCTGATCTGCGATTGCGGGCCAACGCTCATTGATACGTTCATGGCCGCTGCCACCGACCCGTCGGGGCGGAAGACCGGGACGGCTACCGAGCGCAACCCGATTTCCAGTTCCTGGTCAACGATCGAGTAGCCCCGTGCCCGCACGCGTTCAAGCTCCTGGCGCAGCTGAGCAACGGTAGCGATCCCTTCGCCGGTCGGTTCCGGGATGCCCCCGGCCAGCAGTGTATCGAGCACACCGGGTGCTTGGTAGGCCAATAGCACCCTGCCCATCGAGGTGTTGGTCGCGGGAAACCTGGTACCCACCGAAATCCCCACGCGCATGATCGAGCGGGTGTGCACCCGGGCAATGTAGAGGATCTCGCGGCCCTCAAGCACCGAGGCAGACGCCGATTCACGGACGGCCGAGGAAAGTTCCTCAAGGACCGGCTCCATGAGCTGGGGCAACGTGGCGCTGGAAAGGTAGGAATAGCCCAGCTGCAACACCTTGGAGGTTAGCTCGAAGAACTTGCCGTCTCCGCGCACGTATCCCAGCTCTTGCAAGGTCAGCAGGAAGCGCCGGGCCGTGGCCCGGGAGAGGTCCACCCGCTTGGCGACCTCGCTGAGCGTCATCGAGGGATGCTCGGCATCGAACGCGCAGATGACCTCCAGCCCGCGGGCCAACGACTTCACCGAGGTGGACCCGCCCGCGGACGGGGTGCCGGTTTCCTGGCTCATCGTGTTCTGGCTCCTGCTTCTTGGTGGTTGCCCCACACATGGCCGTGTGCGGGCCATCGAATGAGGTGGGGTGGCCCGGGGACCGGGACCGCACCCATAAATCTACGCCCTAGTGACCGCGCACCAAGTCAATGGGCAGGCGTTCGGCGAGCTCGTCAAAGGAGATGCCGTGGGTCGAGCGCACGGACACCGCACCCTTGGCGATATCGAAGATCGCCGACTCGGTGTAGATGCGCGAGACGCAGCCCAGCCCGGTGACCGGGTAGGTGAGGGCCTGCACAAGCTTTGACTCGCCGGTCTTGGTGAACAGTCCCATCATCACCCAGGTCGCCTTGGCACCGATGGCAAGGTCCATGGCCCCTCCGACTGCCGGGATCGCCCCCGGCGCACCGGTGTTCCAGTTGGCCAGGTCGCCGCCCGCAGAGACCTGGAAGGCGCCAAGCACGCAGACATCCAGGTGCCCGCCGCGCATCATCGCGAAGGAATCGGCGTGGTGGAAGTAGCTGGCGCCGGGCAGCTCGGTGACCGGGATCTTGCCAGCGTTGATCAGGTCCTCGTCGATGTCATCGCCGGTGGCGACCGGGCCCATGCCCAGCATGCCGTTCTCGGTGTGCAGGGTGACTCCCTGCTCACTGGTCAGGTAGTTCGATACATTCGTGGGCTGGCCGATGCCCAGGTTCACGAACGCGCCTTCGGGAATGTCCGCGGCCACCAGGGCGGCCATTTCGTCGCGGGTCAATGCGTTCTCTGTGTGAGTGTTGGTGCTCATGAGTTTTTTCCTCCCAGTGCCACAAGGGTGTTGACGTAGATTCCCGGGGTCACCACGACCTCCGGGTCGATGCTTCCGGCCTCGACGATCCCATCGACCTGGACGATCGCCGATTTCGCGGCAGCTGCCATGATGGGACCGAAGTTCCGGGCTGTCTTGCGGTAGACGAGGTTGCCACAGGTGTCTGCCTTCAACGCCTTGATGAGCGCGAAGTCGGCGGGGATGGGACTTTCAAGCACGTAGCCGCGTCCATCGATGATGCGGGTTTCCTTGCCTAGGGCCAGCTCGGTGCCGTAGCCGGTAGGTGTGAAGAACCCTCCGATGCCGGCACCGGCTGCCCGGATGCGCTCGGCGAGGTTGCCTTGGGGCACCAGCTCGAGTTCGATTTCCCCGGCGCGGTAGGCCGCATCGAAGTGCCAGGAGTCGGATTGGCGCGGGAAGGAGCAGATGATCTTGGCCACGCGGCGTTCCTTGATCAGCAGCGCCAGGCCTGCATTGGCCTGTCCGGCGTTGTTGTTGATCACCGTCAGGTCCTTCGCACCGCAGTCCATCAGTGCGTCGATCAGTTCCATGGGTTGGCCGGCGTTGCCGAAACCCCCGATCATGATCGTGGATGAGTCGTGGATCTTTGCCACTGCTTGGGCGGCGGTGCCGGCTATGCGGGGTGCCATCGGGATCAGTCTCCTCAATTGTCTTGGTCGCTACGAATTGCGGGGATATTGATACCCCACGGGTTTGTTTAGCTGTTCGCGTTCGGGTTCTCCAGCACCACGGCCAGGCCCTGGCCGACGCCGATGCAGATCGCGGCAACGCCCCAGCGTTGGTTGTTTTCCTGCAGGCGGCGGGCCAGGGTTCCCAGGATGCGCAGGCCGGAGGCTCCCAGCGGGTGGCCGATGGAAAGCGCCCCGCCCCAGGCATTGACGATTTTTTCGTCGATGTCCCAGGCGTGCACGCAGGCCAGGGATTGGGCGGCGAAGGCCTCGTTGAGTTCTACCACTTGAACATCCGACCAGCCAATGCCGGCCTTGGCCAGTGCCTGGTTGGCCGCGTGAACCGGGGCGAAGCCGAAGTCCTGCGGGTCCAGAGCTGCGGAGGCACGCGAGGCGATGCGGGCCAGCGGCGGTGTCCCAAGCAGTTCGCCGCCACGCTCGGAGCCAATGAACGCGGCCGAGGCGCCATCTGACATGGGCGAGGCATTTCCTGCGGTGACGGTTCCGGTGGCTCCGTCGCGGAACACGGTGCGCAGCCCGGCGAGGCTCTGCGCGGTGCAGTCCCCGCGCACCGTCTCGTCCATGGTGACCTCGATACCGCGCTTGTTCGCCGGTGGCACAGGCACCACGAGGTTCGCGTACTTGCCCTGCTCCCAGGCCGCTGCGGCACGTTGGTGCGAGAGCGCGGAGAATTCGTCCTGTTCTTCGCGGCTGATCCCGTGCTTCTCGCGCAGCTGCTCGGTGGCCTCGCCCAGGGATACCGTCCACGCATTGGGCATTGCCGGGTTGACCAGGCGCCAGCCCAGGGTCGAGTTGGCCAGCTCCAGGTTGGCCATGGGGAAGGCACGGTCGGTTTTGGGCAGTACCCAGGGCGCGCGGCTCATGGATTCGACGCCACCGACAAGGACCAATTCGGCGTCGGCCGTGTTGATCTGCCGGGACGCGGCAATGGCCGCATCCAGCGAGGAGCAGCACAAGCGGTTCATGGTGGTGCCTGGAAGCGAGGTGGGCAGGCCAGCAAGAAGGGTTGCCATGCGTGCCACGTTGCGGTTTTCCTCGCCGGCGCCGTTAGCGTTGCCGAAGATCGACTCGTCGATGGAGGCAGGATCCAGTTCCGGGGCCCTGGCAACAAGTTCGCGAACGACGTGCGCAGCTAGGTCGTCGGGTCGGTGTGCCGACAGGCTCCCGCCGATCTTGCCAAAGGGGGTGCGAATCGCGTCGTAAAGGTACGCCTGCTGCATGTCGTGGGGTCCCGGTTTCCTGTTATTAATGTTCGCACTGTGAACTTGTGTTCACAAAACGAACTTTACCAGTTGGACGAAAACCCATCAAGGGGCTCGGGACCGTCAAGGCGCATTCATCTGCTCTCGTCGCAGCCAAGACCCTCACTCGCATTCTCGGCTGCCGCCGCATGGTGGAAACGAGGAGGCGGTTTCCTTGCCCCACGAGAAATCATGCGCAGCGAGCAAACCGTGGTGTCGCGGGATATAAGGCAAACATTGATGGTGCGCCGCCGTGGTTTACTTCATGGCCGCACGCACGGCCAGCGTCAGCGCACAACATGGAGATAGCTGGCGAACATCCAACGAGACCGGCCCGCATCCGCCACATCAGGCCGAGGTGGCGCGATCCACCGATTCGGTCCGGGAGCAACGCTCCCCGAGACCCGGTAAAAGGGCCGCGACCAAACTCAACCAAGACCCCGTTACCCTCGTGGCCACCCGCGCTTGGAATACCATCAAACGTGCCAAGCCATAAAACCCGGGCCAGGAAGATACCGGCGCCCAGCGGCTGTTTGCGGATCGTTCAGTTTCACTTTGCATACCGCCCTTGCCGTCCGCCAAGACAATGGCCATGGATCTCGTCGATGAGTAAGTCAGGGACCCCTGGGTTTTCGGGGTCCCTGACTTTTCACCTAACGCAACCCCCATTCGATGCTCCGCGGTTCCCCCTGTTGGATATTCGTTGTCGCTATGAGCCGACGGCAAACAGAAAATTGCCTTAGGGCTCTTCCCTGATCAGTTCCGCGCAACGTTCGCCGATCATCATGGTGGTGATGTTCGGGTTTACCGTGACCAACGCCGGCATCACCGAGGCGTCTGCAACGCGAAGGCCGGATACCCCCTTGACCCGTAACTGCGGATCCAGCGGAGACATCAGGTCTTTCGGTGCCCCCATGCGCACCGAACCTGCCGGGTGGTAGACCGTGTTGTGGGTGCGGGTGATGTAGTCAGCGATCTGCTCATCGCTCTGCACATCGATCCCGGGGTAGAGCTCCACCCCTGCCCAATCGGCCATGGCAGGCTGCGAGACGATTTCCCGGGCCTTGCGGATTCCGGCGATCATCACTGCCATGTCATGGCCCTCTTCGTCGGTGAAATAGCGCGGATCCACCCGCGGCTTGTCACGGTAGTCGCGGCTGCGAAGCCGCACCGTGCCGCGGGACTTGGCCCGGGTGACATTCGGGGTCAAGCAGAAGCCGTTGTCCGTTGTCGGGTAGCCCTGGCGCAAGGTGTGCATGTCGAACGGGACCGAACCGTAGTGCATCATCAGATCCGGTCGGTCCAGGCCCTCGACGGTGTTCGCGAAAATTCCGATCTCCCACCACTGTGTGGACTCGGTGACCATCGGCTTCTTGGCTTCCCACTGGATGACGCCCTCGGGGTGGTCCTGCAGGTTCGATCCGACGCCGGGGGAATCGACGAGCACCTCGACCCCGTGTTCCTCCAGGTGCTCGGCGGGGCCGATCCCCGAGAGCATCAGCAACTTGGGCGAATCAATGGCCCCGGCGCTGAGAATGACCTCTCGGCGTGCGGTTAATTGGTGGGTGCGCCCAAAGGACGAGTCCACGACGTCCACCCCGGTGCAGACCTTGTCCCCGTCGAAGCGCACGCGACGGGCCCGCAGGTCGGTCAGTACGGTGAGGTTGGCCCGGTCCCGGATTGGGTGGATATAGGAGACCGAACTCGAGGCGCGGGTACCGTCATCCTGTCGGTTGATCTGGAAGAAGTTGGCACCGATGCGGACCGTGGTGCCGCTGTTGAACTGCGCCCGCGGGATGCCTGCCTGCGCGCAGGCATCGAGGATCGCAACACCACAGGGATCATTGGCAGGCACGTTCATCAGCTTCACCGGTCCCGAATCCCCGTGATGAGGGGCCTCGGGGCCGGCATCCTCATTGGTTTCAAGCTGCTTGTAAAGCCGGAAGCCGGTTTCGGCGTTCCACCCGTGGGCGCCATGTTCCTTTTCCCAGGCATCAAGGTCCTCGGCCGGGGCCCAAAACGCAATGCATGAGTTGTGGCTCGAGCATCCACCCATGACCTTGGCCCTGGAATGGCGCATGAACGAATTACCGTTTTTCTGCTCCTCGATCGGGTAGTCCCAGTCGTATCCTGATTCCAGCAGCTCCATCCACCGGTCCAATTCTAGGATTTCGGGAAGGTCACTGTCGTCCGGTCCGGCCTCGATGAGCGCCACTTCCAGTGCTGGATCCTCACTGAGTCGCGCCGCAACCGCGGCTCCTGCCGAACCACCTCCAACCACGATGTAGTCGAACTCGGAGACGGGTAATCCCTGTGATTGCTCAGTCATGTCATTTATCCTGTTCAGTTGCCGGCAAACCAGCCGGTGACCTGCGGGTCGAGGTTCTGGTAGATATGCTTTGCTTCCTGGTACTCCCCCAGCCCCGTCGGGCCCAGCTCGCGGCCCACTNTGATCCACACGGTCCCGTGGCGCAGCGCCCCGGCGACACGCTGGGCCTTGCCGGCATCCTGGGTCCAGACCGCTCCGGCCAGCCCGTAGTCGGTGTCGTTGCCGATGGCCACCGCCTGCGCTTCGGTGCTGAAGGTCTCCACGGTGATCGTCGGTCCGAAGGCCTCGTCCTGGGCCACGGACATCGAACCGGTGACCTTATCAAGCACGGTGGGCATGTAGTAGTGCCCGGCTTCCAGGTTCTCCCCGTCCGCGTTCGTGCCCGCACGTCCGCCGCAGCGCAGGCGTGCGCCCTCAGCAATCCCCTTTTGCACATAGGAATCGACCTTGGCCAAGTGGTCAGCCGAAATCAACGCGCCGGTCTCTGCTGCCTCGTCGAACGGACCACCAAGACGGATCATCTCGGCGCGACGCACCAATTCATCGACGAAGGTCTCTGCTATGGATTCCTCCACAATCAGCCGGGCACCGGCGGAGCAGACCTGGCCGGAGTGCACGAACGCGCCGTTCAGGGCGTTGTCCACCGCCGCGTCGAAGTCGGCGTCCGCGAATACGACGTTCGGGTTCTTTCCACCCAGTTCCAGTGCAACCTTCTTCACGGTTCCTGCCGCGGCCGCGGCAATGACCTTGCCGGTGGCCAACCCCCCGGTGAAGGAGACCATGTCCACGTCCCGGTGTTCCGAGAGCGCCGGGCCCACGACCGAGCCGGCACCGGTCACCAGGTTGGCGACCCCAGGAGGCAACCCGAGCTCGTGAAGCACCTCCATCATCAGGATTGCGGTGGAGGGGGTCAGCTCGGCAGGCTTAAGGATGAACGAGCACCCGGCGGCGAGTGCCGGGGCGATCTTCCACGCCGCCTGCAGCAGCGGATAGTTCCACGGGGTGATCAACGAGCACACACCGACCGGCTCGTAAACGACACGCGAAACCACAGAGTTGTCCCCCGCGTCCACGATGCGCCCGGCACCCTGCCCGGCAATCTTCCCGAAGTAGGTGAAGCAAGCGGCGATGTCCTCCATGTCCAGCCGCGCCTCGAGGATCCGCTTTCCGGTGTCCAACGCCTCGGCACGGGCAAACTCCTCCTTGCGTTCAAGCAACCTTGCGGCCACCTTCAGCAAGAAAGTCCCGCGCTCCGGGGCCGGCACCGCGGACCATGACCCAGCATCGAAGGAGGTGCGGGCCGCGGCGATGGCCCGCTCCGAATCGGCGGCTCCGCCCTCCGAAACGGTGGCCACGGTTTCTCCGGTGCCCGGGCAGATGATCTCCCGGACACTTCCGCCCGCTGCAGGACTCCAGGTGCCGTCGATGTAGATGCTCGAACCAGGGGCGGCCGCGCCGTTGCTGCTGTCTTTCATGCCTTCTCCTGTTCCATGGCGGGGTCCCCGTCACGGTCGGTCGGTTGGTTGAAGGGATTGATCGCGGAGATCATCCCCGTGTCGAAATCGGTGTCCCAGTTGCTTTTGTCTGGACTGGCATCAGAGACTTTGCTGGATCCTGCGGTCTCGGACTGCACGCGCAGGAACAGCATGTGTACCTCGTACTGGTCCAGGACGTCGGCGATGATCTGTTCGCGGGAGCGGCCCATGAGATCGTAGCCGTGGCTTCCCTCTTGGGAGAAGACTTCCATCCGGTAGTACGTCTCGCCGGGGGAAACGCCCCTGACATAGTGTGGAACGCTGAGTTGGACCGGGTACACCTGGTATTTGAAGGGGCGTTCAGCCCCGTGCCTGATGAGCAGATCCACTGAATCGATTCCCAACTGTCCCACTGGATCGATGGTGATCTCGCCACTGGCCCCGGCGGCGATGAATTCGGCTTTGACCTCCTCAAGCGCTGGCTCCACGACGTCTTTAACGAAGTGCTGGGCCTGTTTATCGCTCGGGTAGGACATCGCCCTTGCCAGTCGCTCATGCCAACTACGGTGATACTCCGAACCGTCTTGGCCGGTCCGCGAGGACAGGACTGTATGCAGCGTCTTCTTATAGCTGCCTGCCAGTGAGCGTTCAATCCGCAGCGCCCGGTAGAGGCCGAGCATGATGAACACGAGCACCACCGAGAACGGCAGGCCCATGATCACTGTTGCCTGTTGCAGCGTGGACACCCCGTCGATCAGCAGCATCGCCAGGGTCAGCAGACCCGTTGCGACGGCCCAGAAGACGCGTACCCACTTCGGCCCGTCAGATTCCGCGTCCTTCAGGTGTGAGGTGAAGTTGGCCATGACCAAGGCGCCTGAGTCGGCACTGGTGACGTAGAACAACAGACCCGTGAAGGTGGCTATGCCCGCGACCAGCGGCACGGCGGGATATTGCTCAAGCAGCGAATAGAATCCGCGCTCGGGGGTGTTCATCGCCACGTCCCCGAATTTGGTATTTCCGCCCATCACCAGGCTCAATGCACTGTTGCCGAAGATGGAGATCCACAGCAGGATGAAGGCGAAGGGCACCACCAACACACCGGTGACAAACTGCCTAATCGTCCGCCCGCGCGAAATACGGGCGAGGAAAAGGCCGACGAACGGCGCCCAAGCAATCCACCACGCCCAGAAGAACAAGGTCCACCCGTTGAGCCACTCATCGGGCCGGTCATAGGCAAACGTGTTCAAGGCCATGCCCGGGAACAGGGCGAGGGTGTCGCCGATGTTTTGCACGATCCCGTCAAGCAGGAACCGGGTCTTGCCGGCGAACAGGATGAAGAGCATCAATCCGATGCAGAGGATGATGTTCAGCTCCGAAAGCCGGCGGATGCCCTTCTCCACGCCGGTCAGCACGGAGATGGTCGCCATCACGACGGAAAGTGCGATCAGGGCGATCTGGATGCCCTTGGATTCCTCGACCCCGAACATAAAGGAAAGACCGAAGTTCAGCTGGGCAACACCGATGCCCAATGAGGTGGCGATGCCGAAGATGGCACCGAGCACGGCCGCGATGTCCACGCCGTGGCCCAGGGGCCCGTGGATGCGCTTACCCAAGATCGGGTAAAGCGCCGAGCGGATGGACAGAGGAAGGTTGTGCCGATAAGCGAAGTATGCCAGCGCCAACCCGATCAGTGCATACAACCCCCAGCCGAGCAGCCCGTAGTGGAAGAGCGTCCAGGTCACGGCCATGCGAGCCGCTTCGACGCTGCTTCCCTCACCGACAGGTGGGGAAAGGTACTGCGTCACCGGCTCGGCGACCGAGAAGAACATCAAGTCGATGCCGATCCCGGCAGCGAAAAGCATCGCTGCCCACGTGAATAGGTTGAAGCTTGGTCGCGAGTGGTCCGGACCCAGACGGGTCTTGCCGACCTTGGAGATGGCGACCGCAATAACGAAAAGCAGGACCACGACGACGATCAGCGAATACCACCAGCCAAAGGTGGCCCCGACCCATGCGACCGCAGTGCCAATCACTGCGGCGGCTCCCTGCTTATCGATCATGGCCCAAAGGATGATTGCCACGATTCCGGCCGCGGCGCCGAAGAAGACGACCTTGTTGATACGCGTGGGGCCCCGCTCCGGCGGGACTATGCCGTGTTGCTCTGGCGACGAGGAAGTGTCAGAAAACTTCGGGGGGTTAATCTGGCTCATGTCGGGAACGCTAACAGAGCAAACTCACAAAATGTGAGTTTTGTCATATATTTCTCATATTTCACACAGGTCAGACGTCGGTCTGGCGCTTCAACGCGTTCCCGTTCTACTGCCGGGCTCGCAGATTGATGTGTCCCGGGACTGGTTTCAGGGCTGGACAGAAGCACCCATCGCACGTGCTGGCCCGATCCAAGATCCGCCGTCAACATGCGTCTCCGGCTGACGCCAGGGCGCTGGAGTTCATGACAAGGAACCCGCCCCCTGCGGCCATCAAGCCTCCCAGCGCAGTTGGCCACAAAAACTTGGGGACTCCGAAGGTCGGTTCCCCGGGACCCTTTCTCGCGCAATGGAATCGAGTTTCTCACGAACACACTGCACCTCTCGGTTGTGCTTCCTGGAAATGTTGCGTTTCTGCACATCGGTAACAACTCCTTCTCCAACACATAGTTAAGAATTCGGTGGACACTGGTGTCCTTGCTGCGGACTAACACGGCCTCAGTCCTCGGGGCAGTGGGCCTCATTGATGGCTTCGGGAGAACGATCCAGCCACTGCATGCACCCCCGCGGGTTCGCAGCCGGCGTCGATAATGCACCGCGCGTCCCCATTCCAGGTTCTGCGCTGCCACTCACGAAGACCGAATACTTCTGGGTCTTGACGGGACACCCCTCAACTTTCCGCGATTCGCTGCGCAGGTAGCCTGCGCAGCGAATCGCGGGCCAATGCCTGATTCAGCCCCCGGTTTCCCGGGCTGGACAGCGGTCCTCGGCATTACAGGAGTCCGTGCAGTCATGCTTGGTCACTAATTTGAACGGCACCCCGTTGTGCTCATCCACGGCGGTGCGTATGGCCCGCTCCACCACCGAGTCCGCCAGCCTCTTGCGCAACGCCAACGGGTCTCGGCGAAGGTCCTTGACCAGTGCGATGGACAAGATGAACATGACAACCGCGAACGGAAGCGCCGAGACGATGGTGATGTTCTTCAGGCCCGTCAGGGCCTGCCCGGGATCATCTCCGCCGGCGAGCAACATGATCGCCGCCACCGCACCGGTGAGCACACCCCAAAACACGATCACACGCTTGGGCGGATGCATGGCTCCGTTCGTGCTCAGTGAGCCCATGACGATCGAGGCGGAATCAGCGCCAGTCACGAAGAAGATGCCCACCAGCACCATCGCCAGCACGGCGATGGCCAGGGCGATACCAGGGGATGCGCCCAAGTGCTGGATCAAGTCGAACATCGCGCCCTCGAAATTTACGGACGGTTCACCATCAATCATGTCCACCATGGAATCGGTGGCCCCGTTGGAGGCCTGGGCCTCGAGTTCCACCCCGAAGGCAGCTCCACCGAAGATCGCGAACCAGATAACGGAAACAACGCTGGGAACCAGAAGCACCCCGGTGACGAATTGGCGAATGGTTCGGCCGCGACTGATCCGGGCGATGAACATGCCTACGAACGGGGCCCAGGATACCCACCAGGCCCAGTAGAAAATAGTCCAGCCGGACATCCACTCCCGCACGGCTTCATCGCCGGCCGACTCGGTGCGCGAGGCCATGGACGGCAGGTCGCGGACGAATTCCCCAATGGCCGAGGGCACCAAGTTGAGGATCAGTAGCGTGGGTCCAAGGACGAATACCAGTACCGCCAGCAGTAGCGCCAGGACCATATTGATGTTGGAGAGCCATTGGATGCCACGAGAGATGCCCGAGACGGCGGAGAGCACGAAACAAAGGGTGAGTACGGCAATGACCACGACCAGTACCGGCGAAGCGACCGTGCCGACCCAGCCGTTGAATTCGATGCCGCTGGCGATCTGCATGGCCCCGAGTCCCAGCGAGGCGGCCGTGCCGAAGAGCGTGGCGAAGATGGCCAAGATGTTCACGATCTTGCCGATGGGCCCGTCAACACGCGGCCCGAACAAGGAAGTGAACGCAGAGGAAATCAGCTGGCGACGCCCCAGTCGGAAGGTTGAATAGGCCATTGCGATGCCAACCACCGCGAACATGGCCCAGGGGTGGATGCTCCAGTGGAAGATCGAGGTGGCCATGGCCACCTCGATCGCCTCCGGGGTCCTGCCATCCACGGTGCCCGGAGGCGGGGAAACATAGTGGAAGAGTGGTTCAGCCACTCCGTAGAAGACCAGCCCGATTCCCATTCCGGCGCTGAACATCATGGAGATCCACGAGACGGTTCGGAATTCCGGTTTCTCACCGTCACGGCCCAGCGGGATGTTCCCGAACCGGCCCAGTGCCAGCCAGAGCACAAAGATGACGAAGAATGATGCCAACGAGACGAAGAACCAACCCGTGTTTTCGGTGACCCACGACAACGCCGCGCTGGAGGCGGCCGACAACGACGCAGTGTTGGCCAGGCCCCAGACGACGAAGGCCAGGGCGAACGCGCCGGCTACACCGAAGGTGATCTTGTCGAGGCCCGCAGGAAGACTCGTCAAGGTACGGATCGCGTGGCGTTCGGTCTCACTGTCCTTCAGCTCTTGAAGGATCGCCGTATCGTTCGGTGGAGGTAACTCCACCGCCGGCTCGCCTTGCCGGCGGTCCGGTTCCTCGGTGGTTTCTTCATGGGTATTCAATGCCATGGGATATTCCTTTGCCTGGTGGTAGGCGCTACGCATCGTCGGAACCTGATGGTGCTGTGGCCCTGAGAGGTTTATGCCCACTGTCGATACTCGTCTTACGAGGGTGGACGGCGCTTATCGGGAGGTTTGCCGGCTTCGACTTTCGAAGCACATGTTCGAGGTGGCGACGAAGCAGGGGTTTGTGGATCACCGATCGCAGCGATCGGTCCAGATCCGTCGTGCGCAGGTTTAATCAGTGGTTCTTGCAGCCGGCATTCGACCCGGCTACATAAATCTCATGCATCTTGTTCTGAACAGACCCTGCGGCCCACTCTTCCAACCGTCACGTGATCTGTAGTTTTTGACGGAATGACAGGAAGGTGTTTCGCATGGGTCAACACAAAGCGTCTCGAGCAACAATGGTGGCGTACCTCACAGCCGAAAGTCAAGACCCGATTTACCTCGCCAGCACACCAGGACATCACCCAAGGGGCATCGCAAAAAGAATTCACGCAGGCCCGCTGCCCGGACACCTTCAGGTGCGCGGCCCGCGGGCAGGGCGCGCCCCACCGGCCCTCCCATGGCCCATGGCAACGAAGAGAACGTGGATGCGCCTAGTGGCTGGGACCGGTCTCCACGCCGTGCCTTTAAGTCCCCAGCAACGGCTCGAGGACTCGGTGCCCGACGCTTACGGAGTCACCAATCAAATCGCGCTGGCTGTCACGAGAACGGATTCGGCCGCACGGACTACAGGTCGTTTTGGAGCCGCTCGTTGAGGATTCGCTCTGCTTTGGTCTGCAGGATATCCAAGGAATCCTTGATCAACGGGGACTCCAGGCTGCCCTTGCGCACCACAGCGACAATTCTGCGCGTGGGCTTACCCCTGCCCGAGATCGGCAGACGAATCACGTTCTCCGCGTTTCGCAATGGCGCCAACCGAGGCAGAAACCCCACACCCATTCCCGCACCGACGAAAGCGATTTGGGTTTCCCACTCAACCGCCTCATGCGCAATCCTTGGGGTCACCCCCACGGCAGTGAACGCCGCCGCGAACAGGGAATGGTAGGCCGACCCCGGTGCCTCGGTGATCCAAGGCTCCGTCGCCAGCTCCTCAAGCGTGACCGTGGACCGTGAGGCGAGGGAATGGTCAGCCGGGAGAATCACATCGAGGGGATCGGTCAGCAGTGTAGTTTGCTCAAAGCGCTGGTCCTCATCGCGCTGGGCGTGGGATTGCATGGCCACGATGACAGCCAGGTCAATGCGCTCGGCGACCAGCAAGTCCAGGCAACGGGCAGGATTGGCCTCAAGCACCTGGACCTCCATGGACGGGTGCGCAGACCGAAGGGTGAATGCCAGCGGCGCGAGCAGTTGGGCCGCGGCACTGGAAAAACCACCGAGACCAAAACGGGACTGCGTTTGGCCGCCGGCTTCCAGCGCAGCCGCTCGCAGACGCTCCCATTCAGCAATCACGGCGTCAGATCCCGCCACGAGAAACCTGCCAGTGGCGGTCAACCTCACGCCTCGGCCATCCTTCGTGAGCAGCTGCATGCCCAACACACGCTGGAGCTCCCGCAACTGCGCCGAAACGGCTGACGGAGAGTATCCCGTGAGCTCCGCCGTAGCCCCGACGGTGCCGCACCGGGCCAATACCCTGAGCGTCTTGAGCCGTGGATCAATCATGCATCAATTATGCACTATTATCGGCAAAATCTTGCGTTTTTATTGCAGAAGGAAAGTGCCTATTCTCATGACTACAACGCTCTCACCACCATCGGCTGCATCGACCACGCCGTAGTCTCGCTTCCAGCATCCCTACCCAGTATTTCAAGGAGTGTCCCCCATGACTGCACCAGTGAACGTGCCGATCAGTTCCCGCGGCAAGCTCGCTACGTCATTGCCTGCTGAGCAACTGGCCGAAATCACCGAGCTTTTCGAGAATCGGCGAGAAGGCTTCTCCCTTGACGCCCCCTTTTACACCGATCCAAGTGTCTTCAAGATCGACATGGAAGCCATTTTTGGCAGGCATTGGATCTTTGCCGCAAGCGTGGCCGAGCTTCCGGAGCCCGGGGACTATGTCACCGTCGACTACGGCCCTTACTCTTTGATTGTCCTGCGAAACGACGATGGCGGAGTGAACGTCATGCACAACGTGTGCCGGCATCGCGGCGCACGGGTACTGCCCGAGTCCACCGGCACCACGGGCAACTTGGTGTGCGGCTACCACTCCTGGACCTACGCGCCCAACGGTGACCTCATCCATGCATCGGCGCCCGGGGAGACCAAGTTCGACAAGAGCTGCTTCGGACTCAAACGAGCCCACGGCCGCGAGTACGCCGGCCTGATTTTCGTCTGCATTGCAGCTGATGCACCAACTGATTTCGACGAAACCGCCAAGATCTTCGAGCCCTACCTTCTGCCCCATGATCTGCCCAAGACGAAGGTGGCGTACCAGCAGAACATCATTGAAGAGGGCAACTGGAAGCTTGTCATGGAGAACAACCGTGAATGCTACCACTGCGACGGACACCCGGAACTGGCTTGCTCGCTCTTCCCCACTTGGGGATTGACCGAAGGCTTCATCCCGCCACACCTCGAAGAAGTCTGGGATCGGAACACCGAAGCCCAAGCGTCGCTTGAAAAGCGCTGCGAACGCTACGGCATTCCCCACCAAGTGGTCGAAGAGCTCGATACCCGAGTCGCAGGAATCCGGATCTCCCGCGAGGCGCTGGACGGGGACGGGGAATCTTTCTCGCCCGATGGCCACCGCCTGTCCAAGAAGCTCCTCGGGGACCTGCGTGACTTCCGCCTGGGCCGGTGTTCGATGCACCTGCAACCCAACAGCTGGTTCCACTTCCTCGCCGACCACGTGGTCACCTTCGCGGTCTTCCCGGTCAGCGAGCACCAGACCCTGGTAAGGACCACTTGGTTGGTCGCCGATGATGCGGTCGAGGGCATTGACTACGATCTCGGCAAACTCACCCATACCTGGAAGCAAACGAACCTGCAGGACAAGGCATTTGTGGAACTGTGCCAGAAGGGCGCCAGCAGTCCGGTATACGAACCCGGCCCCTACATGAAGAGCGAATACCAGGTCGAGGCATTCATCAACTGGTACACCCAGCGCGTTTTGGAGCACCTGGCATGATTGAGAGCGGGACCATCGACACCAACCATGCGGAGCCGCAACGCATTAGCGGTCTGGAAATGCCGTGGAACAGGGTGCTGGGTAGCACCGATGGTCCTGCCGGAGCCGCTCGGGCGCTCGGTCCCTGGCATCCCCAGGAATTCCAGGCCGAATGCGTCGAGACGGTCCCTGAGGTCGGCGGCATGAAAACCTTCATCTTCCGCCGCCTCGACGGAGCGCCGTTGGCTTTCCGTCCCGGTCAGTACCTCAACATCGCGTTCCCGGTCAACGGCGAGGACCGGGATTCGCTGGATCGCAGCTACTCGTTGTCCAGCTCACCGACGGAACCATGGACCTTCAACATCACCGTCAAGCGCGATCCCCGGGGCCTGGTCTCGCCTTGGGTCCATGAGAATGTGGTGCCCGGCACCGTGTTGGACATGCTCGGACCGGTCGGGGCGTTCCACCTGCCCGACGCGGACCGGCGAGCCCGCTACCTACTGCTGGCCGCAGGTAGCGGGATCACCCCCATCATGTCGATGATCCGGACCATCCACTCACTTCCCGGGCAGGCGGACATCGTCGTGCTCTACCACGGTGCCGCGCCGGGGAACTTCGCCTTCCACCTGGAGTTGACGTACATCGCCTCGGTCGATTCCCGGCTCAAGGTCGTCTATTCCTTGGGTGACCGGGGCGTGCCCGAGGGGTGGGAAGGGCTCAGCGGACGCATGACCGCTTCCATGCTCGATGAGGTGGCTCCGGACGCCAACGGACGCATGGTCTTTGCGTGCGGTCCCGAGGCGTACCTGAATGCCGCGTCCGAGTTCTTGGAGGCGGTGGGCGTCGATGACACCTCGATCCACATGGAGTTCTTTTCCGGGGACCGCGAGACAAAAATGGAATACCGGACGGAAGTGGCACTTGCCGAGGAAATCGCGGAGGAGATCGCCGATTCGGCAGAGGAATACTACGATGGCCAGCCAGCGGCGTTGGGCATGTATGTGCCCGTCTACGACGAGGAAGGACCAGTCGAAGCCACGGGACTGCCGCTCGAGCCATCCGACCCCGATTTCGCCGAACCCGGCGCTGCCTTCGCCGACCTTGAAGAGGCACCGGCCGAGGGCGCCAGGGATGTGTCCTTGTTCAAGACCGTGGGTTCGGGCACCCTGACCATGTCCTTCATGCGCACCGGCCTCAATGTCCGCATCAACCCCGAAGACAAGATCCTCGGCATTGCCAAGCAAGCCGGCGTGAGGATCGGGGCGAACTGCCAAGAGGGGATGTGCGGCTCCTGCAAGGTGGTCAAGCTTGCCGGGGACGTTGACATGAACCACCAGGGAGGTATCCGTGCCCGGGAAATCGAGGCCGGCAAATTCCTGCCGTGCTGCTCGACGGCCCAGACCGACCTGGTGATCGACGCTTAGCCGCGTCCCACCCTGCATCGCACCCGTGGATCCACATCGGAGCCTTGGGAATGCCCGATAGACCAAAGGACGCCAGGTAGCTTGGTTTCAGGCTCCTGGCGTCCTTTGGACTGCGGCTCACTCTGGAACCCATCATTTTCATGCGTCGGCCTTCCACCCGATGCCTGGCTGCCCTCCCGCTGCCGAACCTAAGGATCGGACCTTGCCCACGGGCCATGATGCGGTTCCCGAGGCGCGGTAAACCCGGTCCACGAGATCGGTGCCCACCCAAGTCCCTTGGCGCCACCATCGCCGAGGGAAACGTACCTCATCTGCCGGTGCAGCCGTTCCGGCCACGCGGGATACTAGAGCGAGGGCGGGGCCAGCCGTCGCGATAACAAAGCAATACGCAAGAATGCCCGGCAGGAAAATACCGGCCCGGCATTCTTGCGCAAGGCCTCTTCGGCGGCCTGTCACGACCCCCGTGGTGCCTTTGGAACCCACCCAGAGGATCTCCGGGTCGCGACCCTCACTGCTATGGGCTAGTTATCGAGGTACCCGTTGGGGTTGAGCACGTATTTGGTGGCTGCGCCCGCATCGAATTCCGCGTATCCCCTGGGTGCATCCGCCAATGAGATGGCCTTGGCGTTGACCGCCTTGGCTATCGCGATCTTGTCGTGCAGGATGGCCATCATCAACTGGCGGTTGTACTTCATGACGGGGCACTGACCTGTCGTGAACGAGAGGGATTTCGCCCACCCGGTTCCCAGGCTCAGGGACAGGCTGCCCTTTTTGGCACCTTCGTCCACTGCGCCCGGGTCCCCCGTGACGTAAAGTCCCGGAATCCCCAGGGATCCTCCGGCCGCAGTGATATCCATCAATGAATTGAGTACCGTCGCCGGCGCTTCCTTGGCCGTGGCCCCGTCGCCATGGCCGCGGGCTTCGAAGCCCACGGCATCGATTGCGGCATCGACTTCCCGGACCCCTAGGATCTGTTCTATCTGGTCCGCCGGATCCCCGTTGGCGACATTGATTGTTTCGCACCCGAAGGAACGGGCCTGGGCCAAGCGTTCCTCGTTGAGGTCCCCCACGATCACCACGGCGGCGCCCAGCAGGAGGGCGCTGGCGGCGGCGGCGAGGCCAACCGGTCCGGCTCCGGCCACGTAGACCGTGGAACCAACCCCCACACCGGCAGTGACTGCCCCGTGGAAACCTGTGGGAAGGATGTCCGAGAGCATGGTTAGATCCATGATCTTCTCCAGCGCCTGGTCGCGGTCGGGGAACCTCAGAAGGTTCCAGTCCGCATAGGGAACCAGGACAAACTCGGCTTGCCCGCCGACCCAACCGCCCATGTCGACATACCCATAGGCGCTTCCGGGCCGATCCGGGTTCACATTCAGGCAGATCCCGGTCTTGCCTTCCTTGCAATTGCGGCATCTGCCGCAGGAGATGTTGAAGGGAACCGAGACGATGTCACCGACCTTGATGAATTCCACGTCCCGGCCGGTTTCAATGACTTCGCCGGTGATTTCGTGGCCAAGGACCAGTCCGGTGGGAGCCGTTGTCCTGCCCCGGACCATGTGCTGGTCCGAGCCGCAAATGTTCGTGGCAACGGTGCGCAGGATGACGCCGTGCGGGACCTTGCGACCAACGTTTTCGGGATTGACCCCTGGCCCGTCCTGCAGTTCAAAGGTGGGGAACGGGGTGTCGATGATTTCAACCACGCCCGCACCCTTGTAAGCGACTGCTTTGTTACTTGCCATTGATTTGCTCCCGGTAGCTGATTGCCGATGGTCACCAGCCCATCGTGACGCTGGTCACGTAAGACTATCGGTCGCGATTGCCCTTGTCAGCAATTGTTGGCAACGTTACGCAGTATGCAACTGTTCGCGCATTACGCAACAAGATGAGGCGAGTTTCTGTACGCACGATGCTGATGGGCCGCGTCGGATCGACGGCACCCTTCCGCCCGGTTCAGGGGAATCAGGGCGCACCCAGAGTGAAATCAACTCTGCCCGCCCCAGCGAGTGGCAGACGTTCCGGAATTCTTGCCTGGCCCTCATTCCTCAGCCCCATACTCCATGGGCCCATGGACATGTGTTCGGAGTGCTCGATGGCGGTGGTTCGGGCCCCCTTGCCGCGGATTGGCACCGCCCATTCCCGAGCTGGGCGTTGAACGCGGACGGGGCGATGCACGGGCCCGTCCTGGTCCAATGATCCACATGTTGGTCGGCGCACCCGCGGACCTGCCTTCTCTGATATACCTAGGAACGGATGAAAATCCGGATCGCATACTCGGCGAAAGGGCCAGGAATCGTGGCAAGCACCGTCTCACCGGGCACAACCCAGGCAGAACGCGCCTATCTGGAGTTGCGCGAGCGCATCATCGACATGCGCCTGCCTCCGGGAACCGCCCTGGATGAGGAAGCGCTGATGCGCGAACTTGCCGTGGGCCGGACCCCGATGCGTGAAGCGGTCAAACGCCTGGAATCGGACCGGATGCTCAAGGTCTTTCCGCGCCGTGGGACCATTATTGCCGACGTCAATATCCGCGACCTCAAGAACATCTCCGATGCGCGCCGCCTACTTGAGGCCTTTGCCGCCCGACGCGCCGCGGAGCAGGCCACGGATGAGGACCGCGAACTCCTGAGGACCTGCCTGGATGACATAGAGGACCAGGATTTCGCCTCGAACCGTCTCTCCGTGGACCTGGACGGACGCATCCACCGCGTGGTCTACACGCTCATGCGCAACAGCTACGTGGAAGCCACGCTGATCCAGTACTTCTATCTCTCCCAGCGCATGTGGAACTTTGTCCTCAGCGGGCTAGATCCCATCCAGGGCCACGTCAATGAGCACGCCGAGCTGTTGCGGGCCATCATCAACGGGGAACCGGAACTGGCGGCACGGCTGGCCGAGGACCACGTGACCCATTTTGAGGACCGCGTCCGCGCGGCCTTGTAGCGGTCATGGGGGAAGACCGCCGGGGAACCACCCGGCGGTCTTCTCGGTTTTTAAGGCGCGGAATCAGGCCCGGATCTTGACCATCTCCGGATCGACCAGCGGTTCCGAGACGATGCTCGCCTCGATCATTTTCCCGAAGTAACTGATTTCCACTTTGTCCCCTTCCTGCATTTCGACCGGGAGCCAGGCGTAGGCCACAGGCTTGTGCACGGTGTGCCCGAAGGCCGCACTGGTGACGTAACCGACGTTGCTGCCATTGTGGAACACCGGTTCCTTGCCCAGCACCATCGACGTACCGTCATCGACCGTCAGGCAGCGCAGGCGCCTGGCGGCTGGCTCGTTGCGGCGCTTCTCGGCGGCTTCCTTGCCAACGTAGCCCTCCTTGGCCGCCCGCACCGCGAATCCCAGTCCGGCAGCGAACGGATCATGGCTGGTGTCCATGTCACTGCCCCAGGAACGGTAACCCTTCTCCAACCTCAGGCTGTTGAAGGCGCCGCGGCCTGCGGCTATCACGCCAAGATCTTCACCCGCTTCCCACAAGATATCCCACAGACGCAGCCCGAAGTCCGCCGTCGCGTAGATCTCCCAGCCCAGCTCCCCGACATAGGACAGGCGCATCATGCGCACCGGGATCCCCGAGATGCTGGTGCTTGCCGCACGGAAGTACTTCAATCCGTCGTTGGTCAGGTCCTGGGCCGTCAGCTTCTGGACCAGGTCACGGGCCCGGGGGCCCCAGACACCGATGCAGCAGGTTTCCCCGGTGGTGTCGCGCACCTGGCTCCAGAGTTCCGGGGTGGCCGCGGTTTGGTCGGCCGCATGCTTGGAGATGTAGTCAAGGTCCAGGCCGCCGTTGGCCCCCACCTGGAAGAGGTTATCCTCGATGCGGGCCACCGTCAGGTCGCTCTTCACACCCGCTTCCTCGTCGAGCATCAAGGTGTAGGTCACCGAACCAAGGGACTTGTCCAGCCCACTGGTGGTCAGTTTCTGCAACAGGGCCAGCGCACCGGGGCCCGAGACCTCGAGTCGCTTCAGCGCGGTCATGTCGTACATCGCAACGTTGGTGCGGGTGGCATGGGCTTCGACCGCTGCGATCGGCGATTCGAACTTCGCGCTCCATTCATCGCGTGCCGGCGGCTGCCAGTCCTCGGGCAATCCGGCCAGAAGGTGCGCGTTGGCTTCGTACCACTGCGGGCGCTCCCAACCGGCCGTTTCCAGGAAGAAGGCACCGAGCTCGACCTGGCGCTGGTGGAAGGGCGAGACCCGAAGCTCCCGCGGGGAGGTGCGCGGTTCCAGGGGGTGGCGGATGTCGTAGATCTCGTCGAAGTTCTGCTGCGAGGTCTCCAGGACGTAGTCGGACTGCAGCTGCAGCTCCTCGAACCGGGCGACATCCAGTTCCCGCAGATCCGTTTCCGAGCGGCCGTTGACCAATAGTTCGGCCACGGCCTTGGCGACGCCGGCGGAGTGCGTGACCCAGACGGCCTCTGCGATGAAGAAGCCACGCAGATCGCGGGATTCGCCGACCAGCGATCCCCCGTCGGGGGTGAAGGAGAATATCCCGTTGAAGGCATCTTCGAAGGTGGCGTTGTGCAGGGACGGCAGCAGCAGTTGGCAGTTCTTCCACGGCCCCTCGAAGTCCTCGGAGGTAAAGGGCATGCGCGAGGGCATGTTGTGCTCGGTGATCTCCCCGGTGTTGGGCATCTCGTCGTAGCCCACGGGGATGGCACGGTGGGCGTAGGAGCCAATGCCGAGCCGATCTCCGTGCTCCCTGAAGTACAGGTCCTCATCCTGGTGGCGCAAGATCGGCAGGCCGGCATTGTTCCCGGTCCCGCTGGTGGTGCGCGATGCCGCGGCCGACCCGTTCAGCGGCGCCAGCGGCGAGGTGGTGATGTATTGGTGTGCCAGCGGCACCAGCGGGACCTTCATCCCGATCAGGTCCCCCACCGCCGGTCCCCAGAACCCCGCCGCCGAGACCACGATATCCGCGGGGAAGACCGTGTCGCCGCTGCGCACCCCGGTGACCCGTCCGTCCTTGCGGTCAACTCCGGTCACCGGCGCCGAACCAATGAACACCGCGCCGCGGGCCTCGGCGCGCTCGCGCAGCAGCTCAACGGCGAGCACCGAGGAAGCCAGTCCGTCGCTGGGGATGTGCAGTGCGCCGAGGACCTGGTCTTCGTCGATCAGCGGGTGCAACGCCTTGGCCTCGGCTGAGTCCACCAATCGTGCCTCCAGCCCCCATGAAGTGGCCCACCCCTGGCGGCGCTTCAGCTCCTGCATCCGGGCTTCGGTGGTGGCCACCTCCAGCCCGCCCACCTGGTTGAACGCGCTCTCGCCCCCGCGCATCAGGGAAGCGAGCTTTTGCCCCGTGTAGGCAGCGAATTCGGTCATGGTCTTGGAGGCGTTGGTCTGGAAAACCAACCCCGGGGCGTGTGAGGTGGAGCCGCCCGTCAACGGAATCGGGCCCTTGTCCAGGACCGTGATGTTGTTCCAGCCGCGCTGGGTGAGTTCGTCGGCCAGGTTGGCCCCGACGATTCCGGCTCCGATGATGACGACGCGTGGTGATTTCATGGTGGTTCTTCCTTAGGCGTTGGATGCGGGTGCCATGGGGTGGCTCCGCAAGTCGTTGAAGTGATCGAAGATCTAGGTGAAGGTGATGGTCCGCAGCCCATCGAGCAAGACGCGGTTTTCCACGTGTAGCCGCACGGCCTTGGACAGTGCAAGGGCCTCGTTGTCCCGGCCCACCATGGCCAGTTCCTGGGGGCTGAGCCGGTGGTCCACCCTGATGACTTCTTGTTCGATGATCGGACCCTCATCCAAGTCATCGGTGATGTAATGCGCGGTGGCGCCGATCTGCTTGACCCCACGGGCGTGCGCCTGGTGGTAGGGGCGGGCCCCCTTGAATCCCGGCAGGAAGGAGTGGTGGATGTTGATGGCCTTCCCGGCCAACTGCGAGCTGAGTTCCGGGGAGAGGATCTGCATGTACCTGGCCAGGACCACCAGGTCCGCATGGTGGTCCTTGATGGCATCAAGCAGCCGCGCCTCGGCCTCGGGCTTGGTTTCAGCAGTCACCGGGATGTAGATGAAGGGCAGGCCGGCGGCTTCGGCCATGGGGCGCAGGGTCTCGTGGTTGGAAACCACGGCGACCAGATCGGCGGCCAGGGTTCCGGTGGTCCACCGGAAAATCAAGTCGTTGAGGCAGTGGCCCATCTTGGAGACCATGACCAGCACCCTGGGCTTAGTTCCGTCGTGGAAGCTGAAGTCCATCGAGAATTCGTCGGCCACCCGGGCAAAGTCACGAACGAGGTCTTCGACGGTTTCCGCCTTCTCGTTCTGGATGAAGGCGGTTCGCAGATACAGCCGCCGTTGCGCCGAATCGTCGAACTGCTGGTGTTCGACGATGTCAAAGCCCCGTTCGAAGAGGAACTTGGAAACTGAGTGGACGATGCCGCTGCGTTGCGGGCAGGAAAGCGTCAGGACCGCGTGCTCGGTTGTGGCCGGTATCTCGCGGGCGGTGAGCAGGCTCGTGGTCCCGGAGGCGATGGTGGACGGCAAATATGTCATGGCGGGGGCTCCTTGGCTTATCGGATCAGGGGCGAACCGGGGATGGTGCCCGGTTCGATGGTGGGAGTTTTGATGCTGGGCGCCTAGAGAGGCAGCAGCGGCCTGGCTGTAGGCCCGATGACGGTATTGCGGAACAGCAATGCCGTGGTGACCGATCCGATGCCCCCTGGAACCGGGCTCAGCGCGGCAGCCTTGGTAGCGACGGATCCAGTGTCGACGTCACCGGTCAAGTGCCCCTCCGGGGTGAAGTTGGTGCCCACGTCGATGACCACGGCACCTTCACCGACGTGCTCACCGGTGATCAAACCCGGGTGGCCCGCGGCGGCTACGACGATCGAGGCCCCGCGGGTTGCTGCAGCCAAGTCCCGGGTCTTCGAATGCGCCACCGTGACCGTTGCGTCCCGGTTCAGGAACAGGTGCAGCAGTGGCTTGCCCACCACCGAGGACCTACCCACGACCGTCACTCTCGAACCTTCCAGCTCGATGCCGTGTTGGTCCAGCAGTTCAATGACGGCCGAGGCAGTAGCCGGGGCAAACCCGCTGCCTCCGGAGATCCAGTTGCTCAGGGAGTGCGGGTTGGCCCCGTCAACGTCCTTATCCATGGCGATGGCGTCCGCGACATCACGCAGGTCCACGCCCGGGGGCAAGGGGGTCTGCACGATGATGCCGTGTATCGAGGGATCGTCGCTGGCACGTATTAACGCACTGCGAACCTCTTCGGCGCCGGATCCCGGGTCGAGACGTTCAACGTTGACCCGGACACCGACGCGGGCCCCGTGGCGCAAGAGCGCCTGAACGTATGACGTGCTGGAGGGGTCGCTGGTTGCACTGAGAATGTATAGGGTGCGCTGTTCCCCGTTCCGGGTGAGTTCCGCAACGCTCGAGATGGAGCATTCGGTGATTTTTGAGGCCACTAACCGCCCGTCGAGCACTGCGGCGCTCATGCCGGCACCGGGTTTCGAACCGACTCGACCAGGATATCGGCGCGGTTGCGCACCAAGGAAACGTTCTGCAGAATCCGCTCAAAGTGCCGCACGCGGGCCGGGTCCTCCACCGCGGATAGGTTCGATTCAAGATTGATGACCGAGGTGGAGAGCGCAGCGCCAACCGATGCCGCGGCAGCAGCCACGTCGGCAATGACGCCCTGATTGGCGATGGGGGCAAGTTCCTCGGCGAGCGCCACCAATTCTCCGCAGATCATGATGGTCGCGGCCGGAGCATCTGCGGCGCCGTCCAAGGCCCGGGCGATGGCCGCGGTACGTTCCATGGGGCCGAAGCCGTCGCCGGTTTTGGCCGCGTAGGCCCTGCCCACCACGTCGAAGGCCCGGGCATCGTCATTGGCGGCCCCGAGCGCACGCGATTCCAGCACCTCGAGTTCACCCAGGATGATGGCAACTGCCGTGGCTACGTTCTCAAACCTTGCTCCCTGCGTATAGTTCGCCACCATGCGCAATAGTCCTGCAGCGAATGCTGCCTGCAGCCCAGCGACGGTTCCCCCACCGGGAGACGCGGTCCGCCGTCCAACTCCCTCGATCAGGCTACCGACTGATTCACTTCTGATATCGAGCAAAAGAACCCCTTGGATGGCATCGCATTAACACTGCTTTTCAGACACACAACTGATATACAACAGACTCTAGGTGGGCTCCCCGTCACATGTCAATGGTTTGGCCAAACAGGATTCTGGGCACGCAAAATGCAGGAAAAATCATGTCTTCCCAGCTTCGCGCCCAGGGGAGCATGCGACCCAAGCCATCGCCGCGCTCCCGAACCCATCAACGCTCTCTGGTGGCACCGAAACGCCACCACGGAGCACACCGGCCGATTCACTACTCCGAGGCGGCAGGCGCTATCTAGTCCCGGCCGTCCTCCCCGTCCGGATCCTCGACGATCTGCGGGATCATGCCCGTTGGTGGCCTCGGTGGCGTCAGCATCGAGGATAGGTCCCGCTGGGAGGTGTACGCCAGGAACGAGAGGTGGGCCTCGTAACGGTCCAACACGTCGTTGATGACCTGCTGCTTGCTCAACCCCATCAGGTCATAGCCCTCGGTTCCGGTCTGGGTGAAGACCTCAAGACGGAAGTACACGTCGGTTTCCCGTGACATGCTGCGTGCACCGAACATCGGTGCCGGTGCCTCCACGGCCGCCACCTGGTAGTGGAAGTTGCGGTGGTCCTCCATGTGCACCATCAAGGTGTGTTCGTCGATGTTGGTTTGGGCATTGGACGCCGAGGTGAGCTCGGCGTCGTATCCTAGCTCCTTGAACTCCTCGACCACTTCCAGCAGTGCGGGATGGATGACCTTGTCCATGAACTGGGCGACCGCCTTGTTCGAAGGGTAGGCACGCAGCTGCCCCAGTCGCTGGCGCCATGTCTTCTCCGGGGTCTGCCCGCCGTGCGCCGCCACCGTGCGACGGCGCAGGACCTGGCCCTCGCGTTCGGCCCGCTCCATCCGCAAGACCTTGGAGAAGGAGGCCATGACCAGGTAGGCGATGATCGTCACCGGCAGGGCGAAGATCAACGTCGCGTATTCCATCGTCGCCACCCCGCCGGCCACCAGCATCGAGATGGTCAGCACCGCGGTGATCAGCGCCCAGAAGATGCGCAGCCACTTGGCCCCGTCCACCGTGGGGTCCGGGATCGAGGAGGAGAAGTTGGACATCACCATGGCACCGGAGTTGGCACTGGTCAAATAAAAGAGCAGCCCGGAGAGGGTTGCCAGGCCAATCAGGAACGGGGCACCGGGGAACATTTCCAGCAGCGCGTACCACCCGTGTTCGGGGCTCTCCACGGCCAGCTTCGCAAACTCCTCGTTTCCGCCCAGCACCTCGCCCAGGGCACTGTTGCCGAAGATCGAGACGATGAAGAAGTCACACAATACCGGCGCGGAAATCGCGGCGATGACGAACTCGCGCAGCGTGCGACCGCGGGAAATACGAGCCAGGAACAACCCCACGAACGGCCCCCAGGCCAGCCAGAAAGCCCAGAAGAACAGCGTCCAACCGGCCATCCATTCCGATCCGTCGGGCTCGTAGGCGAAGGTCTGCAGCGTGCGCTCGGGCAGCGTGAAGATGAAGCGCCCGATGTTCTCCACGATGGCCGTGAGCAAAAAGGAGGTGTTGCCGGTGATCAGGATGTAGAGCATCATGGCCGCGGCGGACCAGAGGTTCAGCTCGGAGATCAGCCGGATGCCCTTGTCCACCCCGGAGGTGCACGCCGCGATGGTCATGATCACCGCGACCAGCACCAAGGCGATCTGCAGCGCCAGGCCCTCGGGCAGGCCGAAGAGCCAGGAGAAACCGACGTTCAGCAGCACCACGCCGATCCCCATTGAGGTGGCAACACCGAATACGGTGCCTACCAGCGCGAAGACGTCGATGACATCGCCGGTCACCCCGCGCACGCGTTTGCCCAGCAATGGGTAGAGGACGGCTCGGATGGAAAGCGGCATTCCCCAGCGGTAGGCGAAGTAACCCATGGCCATGCCCAGCAACGCATACATCGACCAGCCGGCAATGCCGTAGTGGAACATCGTCCACACCACCGCGTCCTGGGCCGCGGCTGCGGAGCGCGGATCGGCCGCGGGCGGGGAGATGTACTGGCTGATCGGCCCGGTCACCGAATAGAAGAGCATGTCGATGCCCACCCCGGCGGCAAAGAGCATCGCGACCCAAGTGAAGAGGTTGTACTGCGGCCGGGAATGGTCCGGGCCCAGTCGGACGCTGCCTTCCTTGGAGAAGGCGACCCACAGAACAAAGGCCACAACCAGGGTGATCGTCACGACGTAGTACCAGCCCAGGTTGATGGAAATCCAGGAGACCGCGGTACGCATCGTGGATTCGGCGCTGTCGGGCATCAGGATGGCCCAGAGGGAAAAGCCGAGGATGATCAGCGCCGCGGTGATGAAGACGCGCCAATTGACCGTGGGGGTCGGATGGCTCGAGAGTTCGGCCGGCGCCTTGCTCAGTTCACTGCTGGTGATCGGGGGACGGAATTCCTCGGCCACCGGATCCTTGCGGCGCTCGGAGACACCGAAACGGCTGCGCTCCACCATCGGCTGGGGATGTTCCTTGCCTGGGTTGCGTGGATCTTCTGGCTCAGCCACGAGGTTCTCCTTTGCTCCATGGACCGCAGGCCGTCCGTCGACCCCGCCCACGGGGTCAAGAACCACTTGCCAAACCCTGGGAACGGAGCCAGACACACCGGTGAGCCTGGTTTCGTTGCTTCCCCATCGTAGGCGGTGTGCCCGCGGTTCCCGTAGCCCTTCTTCCGTGGTTCCACTGGTTTGCGGCCCGATCCACGGAGCCTGCGCGTGCTGCCCTAGAGTGGATCCATGGCCAATTCTCCCAGCGGGGACTCGATGCTCGACCGCCTCGTGCGGATCCTGGATGCCTTTGATGCGCAAAACACCTCGCTGAGCGTCCAGTCGCTGGCCCGCCGTGCCGATGTCCCCCGGGCAACCGCCTACCGGTTGCTCGACGAGCTGGTGTCCCATGGACTCTTGGCGCGCGATCCCGACGGACAGGTGCGCCTAGGCCTTCGGTTGTGGGAACTGGCCAACCGCAGTGCCTCCACGCTTGACCTGCGCCATGCTGCGCTTCCGTTCATGGAGGATATTAACCAGCTGCTGGGGCAGAACACCCAGCTGGCCGTCCTGCACGAGGATGACGTGCTGGTCATCGAGCGGCTCTCGCGCCCGGGCTCGGTCATCAACCAGGCCAACGTTGCGGGGCGCATGCCGGTGCACCTGACCTCCATGGGCATGGCATTGCTTGCCTACTCCCGGCCGGACGTGCTCGAGGGCTATCTCGAACGTCACAGCGAAACGATGTTCGCCCAGCACCCGAAGCTGCACCACGAACTGGCCGAGATCCGGCGCAACGGGTACGCCACCTTCGACGGTTTCATCGATCCGGAGTCAACCGGCGCGGCCGCCCCGATCCTTGACTCCACCGGCTACGCCTTGGCGGTGGTGGCCGTGGTGGTTCCGCGCGCATCGGAACTGCTGCCCGCCGCGGTCGTGGCCCTGCAAACCGCAGCACGCGCAATCTCCCGCACCCTTGCGGCCTGAGATCCACCCACTAAGGCCCCGGGTTCCTGCTTCGCGCCGGACATCCTGCTATCCGCGCCCTATCGGCCCACAGAAAATACGGTTTGAATGGGATCAGAGATTCCGTTGATTATGGAGGCCGGATGTCCGAGATGCTTGAACACACAGTGTCCACTTCCGATGGCGGAACAATCATCTAGACACTTCCAAAAGACCGGGCTTCCGGCCATGGAATGAAAACAGAGCAGCTGCTCGCAGACATTGGTTCGGCATTCGACGCGGCAAACCTGTTGGGCGACGCCTAGGAATCCGTGGAAACCGCCGCCTCACCCCAACGCGCACTTTCAACGCAGGGCACCGAAAACATCTACCGGTGGGCTGCGGAGGAGTTTTCCATGCTCTCCAGCTCCGAAGCCGACGCCGAGTTGGGCGCCAAGCAGGGAGCCGGTCGGGCGCAGACTCTTCGCCGCGGAAACAGGGCCATGGGAATTGAACGGGGCAACAGGATCAAGTTCCCGGCATTCCAGTTCATGGGTGACGGGAAGGTGCACCCCACGATCTTCTCGCTGCTGCAGCGGGCTGCCAATGACGGGATCGGCCAGAATGAGCTGACGCTTTGGACGTTTGGTCCTCGAGCATCGCTGAAGGGCGAACGCCCCGTGGACAAGGTCGAGGACCTTGAAGATGTCATGCGAGTCTTTAGCGCCACCTTCGAAGCACAGTGGTGAGCGCGGCAGGCAACGAAGCATTCCCGGTTCCACCCTGCGGAGTCATTGACCTACTTCCATTTCCTGTTCAAGCCGGTGAGAAGTGGTATCGGGTCTACTCAGTGGCTTCAGGCCCTTCTTTGACTAAGTCCAATCCCGGAGCACCCGGACCCGGCGGCCTCCCGCAACAGCAAACACTGTTCGCATCTTTCCAGTACGTGCGGGGGCGCCAAGGTACCGGTGCTCTATGCGGCAAAGTCCCTCGAAGCGGCTATTTGCGTGAGCCTGCTTCATGAAGTCCCGGCCAAAGGCGGGGCGATCTTCCATGCGGATTATTCCACAGCGGAATTGGGAAGGTTTACGAGCTCCAAAAAACTGAATCTTGCCCAATTCATGGGAAATGGGCTGCGCCGGCTGGGCTTGGACCACCGTCAGATCGTCTCAACCAACGCGGCCCATTAAGATGTCACCGTCCAATGGACGCAAGAAGCCCATAGAGCGGATTTCGACGGGATGATCTGGATGAGCCATCGGCGCAATACCGATGCGGCCGTTATTCTCTTTGGTGACAGGGTCACGGAAAGTGAGCTCAAGGTCGATACGGGATACGCAAGAATTTTCGTGAACCCCGCCGATGAAGACTGGCTGAGCGACATGTGCGCACCGTTGCATATCGAGCTCATCCACCCCTAGCCACAAGCAGGAATGAAACGGTCCCCTACACGGGCCGGAACTTTCGGATACCCATCACGGCTACCGCAGTGCTTGCAATCATCAGGCCCATGAGGCTGAATGGCGATAGAAGAACCCTCGCTTCGCTTCCTAAAAACCCGAGGACAGGACCGGACATGCTGCTTGACGGAATCAACCACATCGCCATCATCTCCAAGGACGTCGAACGGCTGGGCAATTTCTACCGGAAGGTCTTTGATGCAACGGTCGGCCCGACGCGCGACCACGGACCAGGCGAGACAATGACAAACATCGGCATTGGCCCGGCCACCGAACTCAACGTTTTCGTGATCAGCGGCAACACCGAGGCGCGGAACCAGACCCCGATGTGGGGCCGCGGACGCATCGACCACATAGGCCTTGCCGCGGCATCGCCGACGGCATTCGAGACCATCCGCGCCAGGCTCATCGACGCGGGCGCCGGCGACGGCCAGGTCAACGACTTCGGCACCGACCTGAGCATGTTCTTCCGCGACCCCGACGGGCTCGAAGGCGAAGTGCTCATCCCCAAGGGTTGATTCTGCGGGCTTCCCAATCGCGCGGGTGCCGGCATTTTCCCCGTGTTCAACGGGGTTGCAAAGTCATTATTTTGTCCGCGCCCACAAACGAAGTTCCGAATTTGCGACAAATTGACGCTAATGGCTTCGCAAATGGGGCATTATGGGTTGATGACGAAAATTCGTGTATCCGAAGCCGCGCGCTTTCTGGGCGTCAGTGACGACACCATCCGGCGGTGGACCGAGAACGGAAACCTCACCCCATATAAGGACAATTCCGGAAGGCTCGCGGTTGACGGACTCGAGCTGGCCCATCTTGCACGGGACCAGGCGCACCTGCCCGATGCAGATTCGCGGATCGGATCCTCGGCGCGCAACAGGTTCATCGGACTGGTCACCGGCATCACCATGGACACCGTCATGGCCCAAGTGGAACTGCAGTGCGGGCCCTTCAGGGTCGTCTCGCTGATGAGCAGCGAAGCCGCCCGCGAGCTTGACCTCAAGCTGGGATCGATCGCCACCGCCGTGGTCAAGGCGACCACCGTCATCATCGAATCCCCCCACGGAAAGACAGCGATATGAGATCCCTGCTCAAGGTCACGACCACGTTGATCGCCACCGGGGCGCTCGCCCTGTCCTTGGCCGGATGTTCCCCGGAGACCACTGGCAACGCGGCGGATACCTCGACTGTTTCCGGGGTATCGGGAAGCATCACGGTCTTTGCCGCCGCCTCGCTGAAGGCGACCTTTACGCAGATGGCCGCCGATTTCGAAGCCAGCAACCCCGGAACCACGGTCAACCTGAGCTTCGCCGGCTCCTCGGACCTTGTCACGCAGATCACCTCCGGTGCGCCGGCCGATGTCTTCGCCTCCGCCGACACCAGGAACATGGACAAGCTCGGCGAGGCGAACCTGGTTGAGGGCACGCCCACGGATTTCGCCACCAACGTCCTTCAAATCGCCGTGCCACCGTCGAACCCCGCATCGATCTCCTCCCTGGAAGATCTGACGCACCCGGGGGCGAAGGTGGTCATCTGCGCTCCCCAGGTCCCCTGCGGGTCGGCAACCAAGAAGGTCGAGGAGGCCGCGCAAATCACGCTGACCCCCGTGAGTGAGGAATCCTCGGTCACCGATGTGCTGGGCAAGGTCACCAGCGGAGAGGCGGATGCCGGACTGGTCTACGTCACCGACGTCAAGACCGCCGAGGACAAGGTCAAAGGAATCGAGTTCCCCGAGTCAGACGCAGCGGTCAACATCTATCCGATCGGCACCGTGAAAACGAGCAAAAACAAGGAACTCGCAGATGCCTTCATCGCCGCGGTGACCGGACCGCGCGGCCAGGCGGTCCTCACCGACGCGGGCTTCGGGACCCCGTAGGCCGGGCCGTGTTCAGACGCAGCGCAAGCGGGTACACGGCGGTTCCTCCCTGGATCTATGCCATCGCCGCGGTGGGGGCTCTCTTCGTCCTGCTCCCACTTCTGGGGATGATGGCCAAGGTCAATTGGCCCCAGTTCATTCCGCTGGTCACCTCCGAAGCCTCGCTGACCGCCCTGGGACTGAGCCTGCGCACCGCGGCAGCCAGCACTGCACTGTGCATCGTGCTGGGAATCCCCCTTGCCCTGGTGCTGGCCCGCGGGAACTTCCCCGGCCAGCGTCTGCTGCGCGCCTTCGTGCTGCTACCGCTGGTATTGCCGCCGGTGGTCGGCGGCATCGCCCTGCTTTATACCTTTGGACGCCAGGGCCTGCTGGGACGGACCTTGGAGATGGCGGGGATCCAGATCGCCTTCTCCACCGTTGCCGTCGTGCTGGCCCAGACGTTCGTGGCCCTGCCTTTCATGGTTGTCAGCCTCGAAGGCGCCCTGCGCACCGCGGGCGGGAAATACGAGGCGGTCGCTGCAACCCTTGGTGCTCGTCCCACCACCGTGCTGCGCCGGGTGACGCTCCCGCTGGTCCTTCCCGGGCTGGCCTCGGGCGCGGTCCTGTCATTCGCGCGTAGCCTCGGGGAGTTCGGGGCCACCCTGACCTTCGCCGGATCCCTGCAGGGAGTGACCCGGACCCTGCCGCTGGAAATCTACCTGCAGCGCGAGACCGATGCCGATGCAGCAGTAGCCCTCTCCCTGGTCCTGGTGGCGGTGGCCGCCGTCGTCGTCGCGCTGTCCTACCGCTCCCCGCGCAAGAACAAGACGGCAATGGCGGGATCGCAGTGAGATTCGACTTCCGGGCTACCCTGGCCGACCGGGATTTCGATGTCGCCCTCGAGATGGAACCGGGCCAGACACTTGCGGTGCTGGGGCCCAACGGCGCCGGCAAGTCAACCCTGTTCGCGATCATCGCCGGATTGCTGCGCCCCGATTCCGGCCAGGCTCACCTCGGCGAGCGCACCCTCTTCGACATGGATCCCTCCAACCGGGCATGGCTCGCCCCGCATGAGCGCGGTACGGCACTGCTGGCCCAGGAGCCGCTGCTCTTCCCTCACCTCAGCGCCCTGGAAAATGTCGCCTTCGGGCCCCGCAGCAAGGGCAGCAGCGTTTCATCGTCCCGGGATACAGCCCGCCGGTGGCTTGCCGCCACCGACACCGCCGCACTGGCTGCCCGGCGTCCGAGCGAGCTTTCCGGAGGGCAGGCACAGCGGGTGGCCGTCGCCCGTGCACTTGCCGCCGGGCCCGACCTGTTGCTCCTTGATGAGCCAATGGCTGCCTTGGACATCCATGCAGCGCCGCTGATGCGCCGGCTGCTCAAATCCGTCTTGGCGCAACGCAGCGCCATCATCATCACCCACGACGTGCTCGATGCCCTGATGCTCGCTGACCGCGTGATGGTGCTGGAGGACGGGCACATCACCGAATCCGGGAACACCCGCGAGGTACTCAACAAGCCTCGTTCGCGTTTCGCCGCCGGGCTTGCCGGGCTGAACCTGCTCGGCGGAACGGTGTGCGCCGAGGGGATCGAGACCAGCTACGGGTTGCTCGCCGGTACCCCCGAGGGGGAACTGGCCCCGGGCGACCGTGCGGCTGCGGCCTTCCGCCCCTCGGCGGTCTCGGTCTACCTGGATCCCCCGCACGGGAGCCCGCGCAACATGCTGCGGGCCTCAATCACCGAGATTGAACCTCACGGGGATGGAATCCGCGTGAGGGCCGGGGACCTGGCCGCGGACATCACCCCCTCCGCGTTGGCCGACCTGGGCCTCGCCCCCGGCGCCGAGGCCCACTTCGCGATCAAGGCCACAGCCGTGACCATCTACGGGGCCTGAGGCCCCGCGGGTCCGGCCTTTCGCTCCGGCGGAAGCATCACGGCGGTTTCCTTAGCCACCCAAATGATTCTTGTTCAATGAGACACGCTATGTCTTTTCGTTGCGGGCATCGACACAATGAGGACAAGACCCAGCATTCACCTGCGGCCCCTGGTATCGAGCATGCCGCGCAAGGCGCACCAGCGCCCGCAGGTGGGTGCCACACCGCGTAGCTAAGGACACGATTCCCGCCATGAGCAACGAGCGCACCATCATCAAGACCAAGGTCGGCATCGTCGGCGGCGGGCCGGCCGGCCTGATGCTCTCGCACATGCTGGGACAGGCCGGCATCGAGAACATCGTCGTGGAGGCCCGTGACCACCAGTCCATCAGCAACACCCACCGCGCCGGCATCCTCGAGGCGCAAGCCGTATCGATGCTCGTGGATTCCGGGGTCGATGGCCGGGTGCTCAGCGAGGGAGATGTGCACTCCGGAATCGACCTGCGCTTCAACGGCGAATCCCATCCGTTGGACTTCACCGACCTCGTCGATGCCACCGTGACCCTGTACGCGCAAAACGAGGTCTTCATCGACCTGGCCGCCGCCCGGGCACGCGACGGCGGGGACGTGCGCTACCTCTGTGAAGTCACCGAGCTCATGGATCTGGAAACAGACACCCCCAAGTTCCGCTTCACCAACGCCGAAGACGAGGCCTTCGAGGTCCATTGCGACATCCTCATCGGCGCCGACGGTTCACGGTCCTTCTGCCGCCGGCAGATCCCGGACACCAACCGCCAGGACTTCACGGTCACCTACCCCTTCGCCTGGTTCGGGATCCTCACCGAGGCACCCAAGTCCGCCCCCGAACTCATCTACGCAAACTCCCCGCACGGCTTCGCTCTGATCTCCCAGCGCAGCGAAACCGTCCAGCGCATGTACTTCCAGTGCCACCCCGGGGAAAATGTCCACGACTGGTCCGAGGACCGCATCTGGACCGAGCTGCAGGCCCGCGTGGACGGACCGGACAACTTTACGCTCAAGACCGGGAAGATCTTCGACAAGACGGTGCTGAAGTTCCGCTCCTTCGTGCGCGAACCACTCTCCCACGGCCGCCTCTTCCTCATCGGGGATGCCGGGCACACCGTGCCGCCCACCGGCGCCAAGGGGCTGAACCTCGCCTTCGCCGACGTCAAGGTGCTCTTCGAGGCACTTGACTCCTACTACTCCACCTCCAACGACGCGCTGCTGCACGCCTACTCGGACACCGCATTGAAGCGCGTGTGGAAGGCGCAGAACTTCTCCTACTGGATGACCTCGATGCTGCACACCCCGGTGGACGCCGACCCGTTCATGGCCAAGCGTGCCCTGGGTGAACTGGAGACCGTGACCTCCTCACGCTACGGGCAGCAATACCTTGCCGAGTCCTACACCGGCTGGCCGCACGCCTGATGCCCGGCACTTCCCCACCCGCAACGTTCGAAAGGAGCACGCCATGAGCGCCGAAACCCAAGCGACCGAGTCCTTCACCGATTCCCACGTGCTGGACCCCGCCGCCACCTCGATCTCACAGGAGGCCATTTCCGCAGAGATCACCGAGGTCCACTGCGCTTACCGCCAATCCGTCATCGACGGGGCCAAGGCCGAGACCCAGCCGCGCATCGACTTCGCACCCTACCGTTCCTCGCTGCTGCGCCACCCCACCAAGTCGTTGCACCACGCGGACCCCGAGACCATCGAGCTCTACTCCCCCGCCTTCGGCGAGCGCGACGTCAACATCCTGGAATCGGATTTGACCATCCAGCACAACGGCGATCCCATCGGGGAGCGCATCGTGGTCTCCGGACGGGTGCTCGATGGCGATGGCCGCCCGGTGGCCGGGCAGCTGGTGGAAATCTGGCAGGCCAACGCCGCCGGACGCTACATCCACAAGCGCGACCAGCACCCCGCCCCGATCGACCCGAACTTCACCGGCGTGGGCCGTAGCATCACCGGGACCAACGGCGAGTACTCCTTCACCACCATCAAGCCGGCCCCCTACCCGTGGAAGAACCACCACAACGCCTGGCGCCCGGCACACATCCACTTCTCGATCTTCGGCACCGACTTCACCCAACGCATGGTCACCCAGATGTACTTCCCAGGGGACCCGCTGTTCTCCCTGGACCCGATCTACCAGGCGATCACCGATGCAGAGGCCCGGGCGCGCCTGGTCGCCACCTACGACCACTCGATCACGTCCCACGAATGGGCCACCGGCTACAACTGGGACATCGTGCTCACCGGTTCCAACCAAACTTGGATGGAAGAGACAGAGGGAGAGAACTAACATGGCACAGGCATCAACACCCCAGGCACCGCCACTGAAACTCGCCGCGACGCCCGGCCAGACCATCGGCCCGTTCTACGGCTACGCGCTGCCCTTTCCGCGTGACAACGAGCTGGTCAACCAGGCCCGCGACGGCTCCATCCGGTTGCACGGCACCGTCACCGACGGAAATGGCGCCCCGATCCCCGATGCGTTGCTGGAAATCTGGCAGGCCGACGAGGCAGGCAACGTCGTGGGCAAGGACGGCTCGCTCATCCGCGACGGGTTCACCTTCACCGGCTGGGGCCGCGCAGCGGTGGACAACGTGGGGCACTACACCTTCACCACACTCAACCCCGGGGCCACCGAGGAGGGCAAGGCACCGTTCATCATGCTCACTCTCTTTGCCCGCGGCCTGCTCAACCGCCTGTTCACCCGGATCTACCTGCCCGAGGACACCGCGGCGTTGGCCGTGGACCCGCTGCTGGCCTCGCTGGAACCCGAACGACGCAATACGCTCATCGCCACCCGCGAGGACGATGGTTCGCTGCGCTTCGATGTTTCCCTGCAGGGTGAGGACGAGACGGTCTTCCTCTCCTACCCACGCGAGGCATAGCACCGGGGCCCGCCGCACCATCCATCGTGCGCGGTGTGCAACTCGCCACGCACGGTGTCAACCGGCGATGATGGAGGTGGCGGGCCCCTGGCCCGCCGCACCTGCCCGCAACTTTGTTTCCCTACCGCCGTCCCAAGGAGCTCCACCACCCATGTACCCGGTCGATTTCGGATTGCTGTCCCCCGCCTGGGCATCAACGCCCGTGGCGTCCACCGCCTCGGATGCGGCCTTCGCCCAGGGCATGCTCGATGTCGAGGCCGCCTGGGTCAAGGTCCAGGCCCAGGCGGGGCTGTGCTCCGTCGCCGATGCCGACGCGGTGGCCGCCATCGCCCGGGTCGAACTCTACGACTTGGCCGCGCTGGCCCAAAAGGGGCCCGACGGGGCCAACGCGCTGATCCCGCTGCTGTCCATGATGCGCGCGAAGCTCGTCGAATCCGACGCCCCGGGGACCGCTGCGCTGGCCCTGCACCGCGGCGCCACGAGCCAGGACATCATCGACAGCGCCCTGATGCTGGTTGCCTCCCGCTCCATCACGTTGCTGCGCGGCGACCTCGTGTCGGCCGGCGCCTCCCTGTCCCGGCTCAGCAACGAGCACGGCTCCACCGTGTGCGTGGCCCGCTCGCTGACCCAGCATGCGCTTCCCACGCTCTTTGGCCTGCGCGTGGCCAACTGGCTGGCGGGAATCACCGCCGCCGGCCGGGCGCTCGATGCCGCGAACGCCGCGCTTCCGGTGCAATGGGGCGGGGCGGCGGGCACCCTGGCCTCGCTGCACCAACGCCTGGGCGCAACCCACCCGTACAAGTCCAACCACCGCCTGGCCGAACACGCGGAGGAACTCACCGCGGGCCTTGCCGCCGAACTCGGGCTCTTGGCCCCCATCGCACCATGGCACACCATGCGTGCACCGATCCTTGCCCTGGGCTCCGCACTGGCCTCGGTCAATGCCGCCACTGGCACCTTCGCCGCCGACGTACTCACCGCCTCCCGCCCGGAAATCGGGGAGCTCTCCGAGCCTCACGAAGCCGGAAAGGGCGGCTCCTCCGCCATGCCGCAAAAGCGGAACCCCGTGCATTCGGTGCTCTTGCGCAATGCGGCACTGGCCGCACCCGGGCACCTGGCCACCCTGTACAACGCTGCCGGGACCGCGGTCGACGAGCGTCCCGACGGCGGCTGGCACGCCGAATGGTCGGCACTGCGCGAACTGATCCGCCTTGCCGGCGCCGCCGGACACCACGGGCGGATCCTGGCCGCGGGCCTGAACGTGTTCCCGGAGGCCATGGCCCGGAACCTCGCACTCTCCGGGGACCTGCTGGTCTCCGAGCGCATTCTGGCCGTCGCCTCGCCATTGGTGGCAGGGGGCAAGGCCAAGGTTGATGAACTGGTGGCCGAATCGGTGCGCACCGGCACCCCCTTGCGCACCTTGCTCCAGGGGGAGCTGCCCTCGGACATGGACAACCAGCTCTTCCTCGATGACCTGCTGGACCCCTCAGGCTATCTGGGGTCGGCCACCGAATTCATCACCCGCATCCGCAAAGACTTCAACGATTGGAAGGTCGCATGAGCATTCCCGCATTGACCCCGTCCCTGCTGCACCCCGAGGAGCGCAAGCCCACGCTGGTCTTGGGCCCCTCGCTGGGAACCGGCTCGCTGGCCCTGTGGGGACCGGCGGTTCCATACCTCAAGGACCACTTCCAGCTCATCGCCTGGGACCTTCCCGGCCACGGCGAATCCGCGCCCTCCACCGAGGAATTCACCATGGCGGAACTTGCCGCAGGTGTCATCACCATGATCGAGGCCCTCCAGGCCGATGGCATCGTGGCGCAAGGGAACCGGCTCTTCTACGCCGGGGTATCCATCGGCGGGGCAATCGCCCTGCAACTTGCCAACGATTTCCCCGGAACCTTCACCGGCCTCTCGGCCATCTGCTCTGCGGCAAAGATCGGCACCCCCGAGGGCTGGGCCGAGCGCGCCGAGCTCGTGGCCAAGGCAGGAACCCCGGTGGTGCTCACCGGCTCTTCCGAGCGCTGGTTCGCGCCTGGCTTCATCGAGGCCAACCCGGTGGTTTCCACCGACCTGCTGCACAACCTGCAAGATGCCGACAGGTTCTCCTACGCCCACGCGTGCGGCGCACTGGCCGGTTACGACATGCGTGTGGGACTTCCCGGAATGAAAGACCCCATCCTGGCCATCGCCGGCGCCCATGACGTGGTGTGCCCGCCTAGTGACGCCGGATTCATTGCAGAGCACGCCCCGAATGCGCGGGTTGCCGTCATTGAAACCGTCGCGCATCTGGCTCCGGCCGAGGATCCGCAAGCAACCGCCGCACTTCTGGTGGAATTCTTCGATTCGATCACCCAGGAGCAAACCGCATGAGCGAATCACCACGGATGCCAGGGGACACCTACGATGCGGGACTTGAGGTCCGCAACGAGGTCCTGGGCACCGAACACGTCGCACGCGCCACGGCGAACTCCACCGAGTTCACCGACGAGTTCCAGGAAATGATCACCCGATACGCCTGGGGAACCATCTGGACCCGCGACGGATTGGAGCGCACCACCCGCAGCGCCATCACGCTGACCGCGTTGATCGCCGGCGGCTACTGGGAGGAGCTGGAAATGCACGTGCATGCGGCCCTGCGCAACGGCATGAGCACTAACGAGATCAAGGAAGTGTTTCTGCAGTCGGCGATCTACTGCTCGGTGCCCGCGGCCAACACAGCGTTCAAGATCGGCAAGGACGTGCTGGCCGAATACGCCGTCCATGAGGCAGCTGCCGATGGCACAACGGGGACTGCATAGTCGCATAACCCGGGCACGCGTGGGCGGCGACCGGAGCCCGCCCTGTGGAGATCGGCGCCGCTCGCCGCACTCACAGCACATCCGTCGTTGGGCACCGGTGCTTTCGGGCTAGATCGTCCGCGGAGCCTTGGCCAGGTTCGATGCCAGTTCTGTCGCGTTTTGCCGCACGACGTAGGCCGGACGGTCACGTTCCACCCGCCAGCTCTCGGACAACCCGCCGATGTTCACGGTGTCGAAACCAAACTCGTCATAGAACTTGGTGACCAGCGCCGCGGCATCCTCGTGGTCGCTCGCAGTGGCCAGGGCGCGGCGGTTTTCGGTTCCGGCAGCCATTCCCGTGGTGGTGATGTCTTGGGCGGGAATGTGGTTGAAGCCCTTGGCCACCTTCGATTCGGGCAGGTGATCCTGCACCATGCCCGAGGTGGTGGCTTCGCCCTTCTCCAGTGCGTCGATGCGGCCGTCGCGCTCCCAGTAGTAGTTGATGGTGTCGATCACGATCTTCCCGGCCAGCGCCTCGGCGGGAAGTTCCTGGTAGTTCTTCAGCGGGATGGTCACCACCGCAAAATCACCCGCTGCCCCGGCCTCGGCTGACGTCGCGGCACGCGCGCGTGGCCCCAGCTCGGCCACCAGCTCCGTGAGGGTTTCGGGCCCTCGCGAATTGCCGATGACCACGTCGTACCCCAGCGCCACGGCCTTGCGCGCTATCTGTGATCCTATGTGTCCCGCTCCGATGATTCCGATTGTAGTCATGCTGTATCCAACCTTCTTGCCCGTGGGTGCATTCCTTCAAGACGCCATGTGACGTGTCCTCCGGGCTTAAGGCGCCGGGAACATCTTGCGCCCTCGCGTGTGATACCTCCTTCAGGCCTCCCCGCGAGGGCGCAACCCGGGCTTTCGGTTAGAACGGGTACTCCGCGATTTCCGGTCGCATGGTCAGCCACTGGATTTCGGTGAACGACTCGATGTTCGCAGCAGCCCCGCCGAAGCGCGATCCAGTGCCCGATTTCCCGACGCCGCCAAACGGGGCATTGGCCTCGTCGGAAACCGTTTGCTCGTTGATGTGGATCTTCCCGGAGTGGACGCGGTCCGCCACCTGCATGGCCAGTCCCACGTCCCCCAGGATCCCCACCGAAAGTCCGTACTCGTTGGCATTGACGTGATCAATGAGCTCATCGATATCCGAGAACCGGGCCACCGGGGCAACTGGTCCGAAGATCTCCTCCTTGAACGCCGGGTTCTCCAGGTCCATATCCGCCAGCACCGTGGGCGCGTAGAACAGCCCGTCAAAGGTGCCGCCGGCGGCCAAACGCCCCCCGGCCTTGACCGAGGCGTGGACGATGCCGTCGATGTTGCCCAGCTGGCGTTCGTCGATGGTTGGGCCAAGCGCCACCTCGCCGGTGTTGGGATCTCCTACCGGGAGGTTGGTGGCCTTCTGCGCCAGGGCCTCAACATAGTCGTCATAGAGCGATTCGTGGACAAAGTGGCGTCCGGTGGTCATGCAGATCTGGCCTTGGTGCATGAATGAGCCGAAGGCGCCGGCGGAGGCTGCCTTGGCCAGGTCGGCGCCGGGCAGAACAATCAGTGCGTTGTTGCCGCCCAGCTCCAGGTGGGCACGCTTCAGGTGCCGGGCCGCGGACTCGCCCACCTTGCGCCCGGCTGCGGTTGACCCCGTGAACGAAACCACGCGGACCTCGGGGGCTTCGACGACGGCGGCGCCCACATCGGCTCCGCCTGGCAGCAAGGAGAGGAGTCCCGGCGGTAGTCCGGCTTCCTCGAAGATGCGCATCAGGGCCACGCCACCGCTTACAGCAGTGCGGGGATCGGGTTTGAGCAGCACCGCGTTGCCCAGTGCCAGTGCCGGAGCCACGGAGCGAATGGAGAGAATCAGCGGGAAGTTGAACGGGGCGATCACGCTGACGACCCCGGATGGGCGGCGACGGGCGAAGGACCAGCGATCCTCGTTGCTGGTGAGCACTTCGCCGTGCGGGTGCGAGGGCAGTGCGGCTGCCTCCCAGCATTCCAGTGCGGCAGTGTGGGTCTCCAAGCCGGCCTTGGCGGGGATGCTGCCTGCCTCGCGCACCAGCCATGAACCGATCTCCTCGGCGTGCTGCTTCCAAAGGTCCCCGGCCTTGCGCAATACAGCGGCGCGCTCTTCGGGCTTCTTCACTGCCCACAGCAGCTGCGCCTTGGCGGCCGCGCTCGCTGCCCGCAAGACATCCTCCGCGGAGGCCAGCCCGACCCTGCCCAGCACGTTGCCTGTGGCTGGCTCCATCACATCCTGGCTGCCGGCTGATCCCCGGATCCAACCGTGGATGTTGATTTTCGAGTTCCAGAGCGATTTTTCAAGCAATGACACGATTGGTTCCTTACCTGGTGACCTATTCGCAGGCCTTGCTACCCACAATTACGTAGGGGTGCCGGCCCGTCGTCTTCAACGGCACCAAACCGTGCCCTACCGCGCAGCATGCTGCCTGAAAGCCACGCTATGTCAACATCTTCCACCCGTCCACTGGGTCTCGCGCCCAAGGTTCCGAGGAAATGCCTGCGGCTATGGACGGGACCGGCCAGTGGCTTCCCATCGGCAAATACGTGCCAGCTCTTCCAGCGCATACTCCCAGTTGATTTGCTCTTGCTCCAACCGAATGTTCTTCCCGTGGCTCCCTGCCACCAACTCTGCATATAGTTCGGTCTCTTCATCGGACAAAGCGGCCAAGGTCCCCTTCATCGGGGTTCCCTCGACGCCCCAAAAGCCACGGTGTTCCAGCAGCGTTCGCCGATCCATCAGCACGCTGCGCACATGTCGATGATGCGTGCGCAGCTGGTTCAAGATGGCGAATCCGTGCGTGTCCAGGTCCCCCCAATAGACGAGTTCGCATCGGCTGACCCATTCGGCGCTGCGCAGTCCGGCAAACCCATAGCCTGCGCCGAAGACGACCAACGTTTCAGGCAGCAACGGAAGCGCAAGGAAGTTGGTCTTGTTCTCGGTCACCAGCACGGTTCGGACACCCGGGGCCATCGTCTCGAAGGCCTCGGCGGGCAACTGAAGGTCGGTTGCGCCGCCGGGGGCCTTCAGGATCGATGACATGGCGCGCACGCGCACCATTTCCGGTTCGCGCGTAAAGCCGTGGCGTTCGCGGAAGGACTTCATCCCGGAACTGCGCGGCGCCACCGTATTCACCAGGACTGCTGCCATCTCGTCGATGGAGCGAACATGTTTCTCCACGAACTTCGTATGGACACCGTCCAGGGCAAGCTGGCGCACATAGATTCCCGGATCGGGGTGCTCCACCAACCAGCGTGACACACGGGCCACCACCAGTGCCTCCTGATCCAAAGCCAGCAGTGCAAAAGGTTTCAAAAGCACCCACGCGCGTAACCCCGGCTCCAGGAACTGGAGTTCTTCGGCCAGAGCCAGGAACCGTGCAGCGTCCTTGGCCTTGCCCAGGAACCCGATCTCATCTTGAACCGCGTCAAACCAGATGGCCTGCGGTACCTCGTTGGCGCCAATGCTCTGGTGCCCGATGCTCCGGGTTTCCAAGCGGAAATGCCGCGCCCCGGAGTGCAGTTCACCGGCCCAGGTGCGCACCTGGGCAAAGTGCTGGCGAAGTTCACCGGCGGTTGGCGATTTCAGCGCCCTGCGGCGCGGGTAGACACCCGATGGCTCGAGCAGTTCGCGCAGGATCTCCCCGCGCTCCCAACTCCTGGCGCTTGCCGCCCGCAGCGCCGCGACGGTGCTCCAGAGGCTCTGCTCAGTTGCCACGGCGTTGTTTCTCGACCAGGTATTCGGCGATCGTCATGTTCCGCAGGTGTGAGGCCTGCCCGGAGGGGTTGTCGACGAAACCCACGTGTGCAACATAGGGCTCGATCACGTGGATCTTCTGCAGCGGAGTGACAATCAGCAGTTGCAGTTCCAACCGCCTGAACAGCTCGAGCCCGTAACGTGCCGATGCATCCGAGCCCCGGCCAAAGGCCTCGTCGATCACCACGAACCGGAAGTTCCGCTTGGCTTCGGTCGCTCCTGTCTTGCGTCCGCCGAGCCCGAACTGGAAGGCCAGCGCTGCGGCCAGGATCGTGTAGGCCAGCTTCTCCTTCTGGCCCCCGGATTTGCCGCCCGAGTCGGTGAAGTGCTCAAACTCCTCGTTGGTCTCGCTCCAGCGCTCCGAGGCGCTGAAGGTGAACCAGTTCCGCACGTCGGTGACCTTCGCTGTCCACCGTTCATCGAGGCTGCTCAGCCCGTCGCGTCCGCGGAAGCGCTCCACCAGCTTGGAGACCTGCAAGAACTTCAGCTCCGAGTACTGCTCGCTCTCCCCCAGCGTGCCTTCGGAGCAGGCACGCAGGTCGAAGATGAACTCCCGGATGTCCGTATCCGTGCTCTGCTGATGCTCAAGGCGGATGTGCCGGCCGGGGTTGTATTCGATCTGCGCTAATGACGCATTGATCTTCTCGATGCGCCCGGAAATGTCGGACTTGCGGGCATCGAGGAACGCGTTGAACGCCACGATTTCGTTGATGGTGTTCTGGTTCAGTGCTTCCTTGAACCGGGTGTCGAAGCGCGGCAGGTCATCGCTGCGCAGCCTCTGAAGCAAAGCGACGAACTCCACAGCGGCTTCGAGCGAGTTGTCGAACTCGGTGCATTCCTCCGGGTACTTGGCGCGGAAGGAGCCCATGTGGTTCAGGGTGTTTTCCCCGGCCCTGATGACCTGCCTGTTCAGCGCATCGATGCGGTTGGTCAGCTGCTCGCGCACGCTTCGCTCGGTGGTGGTGGTGTTGCGGTAGCTCAGCTCCGCATCCCCCAACGCCTGTGCGGTCAGTACGTCCAGCTCGGTGAGCACCTGCTGGTTGGTGCTGGCAGGGGTTTGCGCCAGGGACGTGCGGCATTCGCCAATGACGGTCTCGATCTCCTCGGATGCTTGCTCGTTCTTGCCCCGGCGGATGCCCAGCTGCTCGGCCTGCTCCTGCAGCTTCCTGCGCCCCAGCACCAGTTCCGCTTCCTTGGAAGCCAGCAGCGAGAGCTTGTCGTTCGCCGAGGAAAGCTCGCGGTGTTCGGCGCTCAACGTCTCGATTTGCCTGGCGGTTAGCTGCCAACTGATCTCGGCAAAGGATGCCACCCCCTCCACCGCGCCCACGGCACGCTGTGCCAGGGCCAACGCGCCAAGTTCTTTGTTCAGCGCCTCGATGCGCGCCTCGAAACCCAGTCGTTTGGCCGATGCTTCTTCCATGAGCCGGCGGACCGTCGCCATTTTTTCCTGGTTGTCCCAACCCAAGACGAAGTTCCGCCGGTCCCGGCGCCCGGGCCGGTCGTCCTTCTCATGGCGCCCGCCGCCGGTCTTGAGCTGTCCGTTGGGCGTCACCGCGCGCGCGTGGCGACGGAAGTCCTCCAGGGATTCACAGCATTGGTGGTCGAAACGCTTGTTCAGTTCCGCGGCCAGGTACGCGCGAAAATGCGTGCCGGCCTTGATCTCCACCTTGCTGGCCAGGGTCCCGGGGCGCTGCTCGGTGGCCCGTACCGGCTCCGCGTCGACCTTCCGGTAGACCAGCCTTCCACGTAACTGGTTCGCATCCACCCAGGTCGAGACCGCTGCATAGTGTTCCTGGGGCACCAAGAGCGAGAGCGCGAACCCGCGCAGTGCCAACTCCGCGGCACTCTCCCACAATTGCTCTCCGGGACGCACGCGCAGCAGCTCGCCGATGTACGGCAGCGTGGCCTCCTCGATCCCGGTTCCCTCGCAGAGCCTCCGGCGGATCTCCAACTGCTCGCGCGGCAAAAGGTTTGCCCGTGCCTGCAGGCTGGCATGTTCCTCGGACAGCGCGCCCTCTTCGTTGATTGCCTCGTTCATCTGTCCCAGCAGCACCCCGAGGTCCTGGTTCAGCCGTGTGGATTCCTGCCCCAACCGTGCGGTGGCCTCCGGCAGCGCGGCGACGTTCGCGTCGAAGTCGATCTGGTCGCGCACCTCGGCCAATCCCAGCAGCTGTGCGGACCGCGCGTAGGATGCCGCGCGTTCCTTTTGGCTGTCCTGCGCCACGCGCGCAGTGCGTATTTCGCCTTCGATGGCCGCCAGCCGGCCCCCGCCCTGGCTGCGGATGTCCTCGCGGATGGTCGCCAGCTGGTCCTCCGAGGTTCCAAGCTGCGCCTTCTTGGCCTCCGCCTCACGGTGCAGGCGTGCTCCGGTCCGGGCCAGCTCCGTTTGGTGCTCGAGGCTCAGATCCAGCTGCCGGGAGAGGAACCACGGGGTCAGTTCCTCCCGCAATGCGCGGTTGGCGTCCTCCTGGCCGGATAATTCGCGGTGCCGGTGCGAATGCTCGAGCACCGGGGTGAGCATCTGGATCTGGTCCTTGGCCCGGCGCACCGCATCGTGCGCCTTCTTCAAATCGTCGAAGTGGAGGATCAGGTTCTTCAGCCGGCCAGCAACATCGTCGTCGTCAAGCATGTTGGTGCGCACGAATCCGGTGATGTTTTCCACCTGCTTCATCGACACCGTGCGGTGGAACAGGTCCATGGCCTGGGACCCTGTGATGCCGAACTGCCGCTTGAACGCCGACTCGTAGGAATCGAAGGTGTCAAAGACGGCCACGCCATCGGTGCGCAGCCGCCGTTTGAGCTTGAGCGCATCGCCACCGAAATTGGCGAAATCCCCGGTGATCGACTGCTCGTTTTCGGCCAGCGAGTAGAAGCGGTTGGGCTGGCCCGCTTCCTGCGTGGCCCACAGCGTGAGGGCCAGGGTGACGGTCTTGTCCATTTCTGCGTTGTGAAAGACGCCCAGTACCACGGTGTAGGTCCCCGGCTTGCGCAGCGCGACCGGCTTGGAGGAGGACCCGCCGCCACGCTCGGACTTGTGGAAGCCGCGCACATAGGACATCAGGCTGCGTTCCTTGCGTTGCGCTCCCGCGGCCTTGTTGAACTCGATGCGGTGCGCCGGCAGCAGCAATGTGGTGATCGCATCGACAACCGTTGACTTGCCCGATCCGATGTCCCCGGTGAGCAGGGAGTTGTGCCCGTTGAGGATGAAGCGGCGCACCGCTGAATCGAAGGTTCCCCAGTTCAGGATTTCGAGCCTGCGCAGGCGGAATCCCGGTTCCAGTCCCTCGATGTCAAAGGCTTGGGTTTCATCGACCCGATGCACTGCGGCGGCCGGTGCCGGTGGTGATGCCACCGGCGCCTTCATGGTGGGTGCCGCTGCGGTTTCGACCCCCTCGGTGCTTTCGCCGAAGAGCGTGTCCTGCCCCTGCCCGGTCCCCGGCTCGCTCCGCTGCGCGTTGTTGGTCGGTGTCATCGTTGCTCCTCCAGTGCCTTGCGGTAGTCGGCCAGGCGCGCATCGAGCTCGCCGAGCCATTGGGCGTCCACGAACGCTTTGATGATCCGCGCGACCTCGTAGTGCTCCTCGGTGCCGCGCATCTTGCGCAGGAAGCCAAGCTCCGCCACCTTCTTGATGCTGGTGTTCAGCTGGTCGATCAGCCGCACCTCGTTGCTGGTTTCGGGCATGAACACGGTGACCATCTCGGCGATCTGCTCGCGGGACATCACCAGCCGGGTCTCGGCACTCTGCTGGTCGAACTCGGCCAGGCGCACCCGCAGCAGGGCAAGCAACAAGGACACGTGGAAGGTCAGTTGCCGCCTGGCGACCAGCCTGGGCAACTTCGAATCCTCGTCCTGTTTCGAACGCAGGAACGCATAGCCCTCGTTCTCGTCGTGGAAGAGTGCCAGGCCGAGCACCGCGAGGTAGTCACGGGCGGTGGAGATGTTCTCGCCCAGGGCCTGCCAGAGCTTTTCATCGGACTCGCGGTAGATCACTCCCTTGAGCAGGTGGGTCAGGACCAGGGAGAGTGCGTCCGAGGGCGCCGGTGCCCCCGGCGCGCCGGGTTCGGCCTGCTCGAGCTCAAAGGGCAAGGTTTCGTTTGTTGTCATTCCGGCCTCACAAATATCACGTGTTCCACCGTGGCTTCTCTCTGCGCACCGGTGTCGGTCATCCAGCGCAGCCTCTGGGTCCGGGAGGCGTCGATGCTCGCCCACTTCGATTCGGCGGCGATCTGGAAATACATGACCAGCTCCGCCAACCCCTTTTCCAGCGGATGTGCCCCGAGGACCTGGCCCAGGTTCGCCTGGGGCAGCTGCCCCAGGACCTGGTCGATGTTGGACTGCAGCTGGTCACGGTCCACATAGAACTGGTCGAAGAGCGCGCTGGAATCGACTTGGGTGTCCTCGGCGAGCGCCACCTCGTCATCGATCGGAACCTGGGTCCCTGGCTTGTACAGCGGGCGTTCGAAGGGCAGCCCGATTTCCGCCTGTTGCGCCGCAAGCTGCGCCACCGGTCCGGCCGGCGGATCGTTGCGCAGTGCCAGCGCGTTGGATTCGATGCTGCGGATCAGCTGCATGATGCGTTTGTTCTCCAAGAACACCTTGTCATCGAGCAACCTGCGCATCTGTTGGGAGAGCCGGCGCACGGTGCCCTGGGTCTGTTCCACCGCCGGCAGCCAGTCGCGCTGCAGGTGCAGGATCTCCCCCAGCCCGTCCACGCGCGCCAGCGTGGGGATCTTGGTGGCTCGTTCAAGCAGGTCGGTGAGTTCGGCGCGCTGCGCCGGGGACATCAGGTAATCCCAGAAACCCTGGAAGGTGCGGCCCTGCAGCGACCCGGAGATGTCTTCCTGGTTGGTGAAGATCGCATCGAGCAACTCTCCCTGGCTGCCCTCCCAGGTGGCGATGCGTTCGCGTACCTTGCGGTCCAGGTTCCGGAAGTTCTGCTCAACCTCGCGGAAGTCCGAGAGCAGGTCCTGGGCCTGGGCGCGCAGCTGCTGGTAGTGGTCAAGGGCTTCCGGTGCCGTCATCACCGGCATGTCTCCGGCGGAGACCGCCTCGATCTGCGCGTCAATCGTCGCGCGCTCGGCGGACAGTTGGGCCAGGCGGAGCACGGGGTCGGTCTCAGAACCCTGGACCAGCGACTTGAGCAGTGCGAAGATTCCGGTCAGCCGTGACTGTGTGGCAACGAATTCCCTGCCCTGCAGCGACTGGACCCAGCGAACGGCATCCTCGGTGGTGGGGGTGAGGTCGAAGATCGGGTCGTCCTGGCCCTCGATGTAGAACTTGCGCAACCAGGCCTTCTCCGGTGCGGCCCAGTTATCGAGGTACTCGGCAGCGCCGCGCGGGAACGTCTCCCCCTCGTCTCCCTCTCGGACCATGAACAGCACGTCCTCGAGTGAATCAACCAGCTCGTGGCGCGAAATATTGCGCCGGTTGGGCTCGATGAAGGCCGCGGCAAAGAATGCGATAACCAGCGGGGCATGATCCGCGCGCAGCAGCGCCCACCCCGGGTGGTTTGCGCGCAGTCCCTGCACGGCGTAGTAGTCCACGTTTTCGACTCGATTCGCTCTTGGGCCCAGCCGCGGATCCTCGCGTCGCGGCCCCTCTCATCATAGGAAACTTCGGCGACATTTAGTGACAAACCGTCATTGGCGTGGCCGTCTTGCCTGCTCAGATCGCTGCTTCAGGCATCTTGCGTGGCGGGGTTTTCGCCGCCCCGCTTGGCAACCGCATCCATCATCGAGGCTTCAAGCCAGCTGCGTTCGACGTCATCGAGCGCCCGGGAGGAGCGCCCGCCGGGGCCCAGCGGCACCATCACCGTGGTTCCGTCGAACACCGCATCCCCATCCAAAAGCCCCACATGGCGCACGGTGAAGGACTTGGTGCCGATGCGCACCACGCCAACACGCATGAGCAACGTCGGGGTGTAGTGAACCTGGCGCAGGTAATCGACACTCAACGAGGCGACCACCAGACCGGAGCCGAACCGGGCAGCGCCGTCACCCGAAGCAAAGCGGGACCACCTGATCCGTGCCTCTTCCATCAGCGTGATGACCCGTGCGTTGTTCACGTGTCCCAGCGCGTCCTGGTCCGACCACCGCAATTGCATCTCGAACTCGTACGGGTCATTGGCGGCGGCGATCGTGTCTACGCTCATGGAACCATTGCACCAGAGGACCCGGCATGTCCCCGAACATGTGACGTCGCCGCGCGGTCGCAGACACAAGGGAATCCTCCTGCCCGGGCCCGGGGGGACGGCGCGGTGCCGGATCTACCGGATCCCGGCGGCCTGTTTCCCTCCATGCCCGGTCAGCACCGGGGCGACCATGCGTTTCAGCCCGCGGGGAATTCGATGATCTCGCTTCGGATCAAAAAACGTTTGCCCTCCGGCGCCTCCAGGGAGAAGCCCGAGCCGCGCCCGTCAACCACGTCGATCGTGAGCTTGGTGTGCTTCCAGTACGCGAACTGTTCCTTGGACATCCAGAAGTCCAGTTCCCCCAGCACCGCGCCCTCCCCATCGGGCAACGCGAATCTTCCCAGCAGGATGTCGGCGTCCCCGGTCTTGAATTCCCCGGCTTCGAAGCACATCGGGGAGGACCCGTCGCAGCATCCGCCGGACTGGTGGAACATCAATGGGCCGTTCCTGGCCCACAGCTTGGCCAGCAACTCGCCGGCCGCCGGCGCCAGTGCCACCCGGGAGAAGTCCTCTCCCTCAATTGCGGGGTTGGATTCAATGACGCCGTCCATGATGCTGCTCCCTCATTTTTGTCCTTCGCCTTGTTCCACGGACACCACCGCCCGGCACCGTCTTGAAGGTACGGTGCCGGGCGAAGGCATGGAACCCGTTTCCACTGTTCCCGCCCTTGTTCCAGGGGGCGGGGCAGGTCTTTGTTACTTGCTGGCGTAGTCGATGACCACCCGGCCATCGATCTTCGCGTGGATCATCTCGTCAAGGATCGCGTTGATGTCCTCAAGCGGACGGGTGCTGAAGGTCGGCTTGATCTTTCCTGCCGCGTAGAACTCCAACGCCTCGATCATGTCCTGGCGGGTGCCCACGATCGAACCGCGGATCGTCAGGCCCTTGAGCACGATGTCGAAGATCGGGGCGGGGAAATCCCCCGGCGGCAGGCCGTTGAACACGATGGTCCCTCCGCGCCGGGTCATGGAAATCGCCTGGCCGAACGCTGCCGGGTGCACCGCGGTGACCAGCACGCCGTGGGCGCCGCCGATGGCCTTCTGGATGGCCTCCGCCGGTTCCTCGGCAAACGCGTTGACGGTGACCTCGGCGCCGTGGCTGCGGGCCAACGCCAGCTTTTCCTCGGCGACGTCGACGGCAACAACGCGCATGCCCATCGCCACCGCGTATTGCACCGCGATGTGCCCCAGGCCGCCGATCCCGGAGATGACGACCCACTGGCCTGGGGTGACCTCGGTCTGCTTCAGGCCCTTGTAAACGGTTACGCCGGCGCAGAGCACCGGGGCGATCTCATAAGGGTCCGAACCTTCGGGGATGTGTGCGGCGAACTTCGCCTCGACAAGCATGTACTCCCCGAAGGACCCGTCGACCGAGTAGCCACCGTTCTGCTGGGACTCGCAGAGCGTTTCCCAACCGGTGCGGCAGTGCTCGCAACTGCCGCAGGCGTTGGCGAGCCAGGCGTTGCCGACCAGGTCTCCGACCTTGACCTCGGTCACACCCTCACCGATCTTTTCCACGTAGCCCACGCCCTCGTGGCCCGGGATCAGGGGAAGCTTCGGCTTGACCGGCCAGTCGCCGTGGGCGGCGTGCAGGTCGGTGTGGCAGACGCCGGAGGCGATGACCTTCACCAGCGCCTGGCCCGGGCCGGGCTCCGGGATCTGTGCCGTGCCAACTCTGAGTTCGTCGCCGAATTTTTCGACAATGGCTGCGCGCATGGTGCTCATGGGGGTGATTCCTTTGCTTTGGTCCGGGGCGCGGAAGATCAGGCGGTGCGCTTTTGCACACCTGGCCCATCTCCCGCGCCACCGAGGAAGGGTGGAAAGGGTGTTGTTCACTTCAGGTACCGCGTGGGGGTGGAGGTCGGGGTCAGGTGGCGGGTGGCTCGAAGGTGGCGTTTGGGGCCACCTTCGAGCCAGTGGGTCTTTAGAAGAATCCGAGTTTGTCTTCGGAGTAGGAGACCAGCAGGTTCTTGGTCTGCTGGTAGTGATCCAGCATCATCAGGTGGTTCTCACGTCCGATGCCCGAGGACTTGTAGCCGCCGAACGCGGAGTGGGCGGGGTAGGCGTGATACTGGTTGACCCAGACGCGTCCGGCCTGGATGTCGCGCCCGGCGCGGTAGGCGGTGTTGCCGTTGCGGCTCCACACTCCCGAGCCCAGCCCGTAGAGGGTGTCGTTGGCGATCTCGATGGCATCCTCGTAACCGGAGAACTTGGCGACCGAGACGACGGGGCCGAAGATCTCCTCCTGGAAGACGCGCATTTTGTTGTGGCCCTCGAAGATGGTCGGCTGCACGTAGTAGCCCCCGGCCAGATCCCCGCCGAGCTCTGCTCGCCCGCCGCCGGTGAGCACCTTGGCGCCCTCCGCCTTGCCGATGTCCAGGTAGGAGAGGATCTTCTCCAGCTGGTCGTTGGATGCTTGGGCGCCCATCATGGTCTCGGTATCCAGCGGGTTGCCGGCCTTGATGGCCTCGGTGCGCTTGATCACGTCGGCCATGAACGAGTCGTAGATGGACTCCTGAACCAGGGCGCGCGAGGGGCAGGTGCAGACCTCGCCCTGGTTCAGCGCGAACATGGTGAAGCCCTCTTGGGCCTTGTCGTAGAACGCGTCGTCCTTCGCCGTAACGTCCTCGAAGAAGATGTTCGGGGACTTGCCGCCGAGCTCCAGGGTGACCGGGATCAGGTTCTCGGAGGCGTACTGCATGATGAGCCGGCCCGTGGTGGTCTCGCCGGTGAAAGCAATCTTGCGGATGCGCTTGTTCGAGGCCAGCGGCTTGCCGGCCTCGACGCCGAAGCCGTTCACGACGTTGAGCACGCCGGGAGGAAGCAGGTCGCCGATGACCTCCATCAGCACCAGGATCGAGACCGGGGTCTGCTCTGCGGGCTTGAGCACGATGGCGTTGCCGGCGGCGAGGGCGGGTGCAAGCTTCCACACGGCCATCAGGATCGGGAAGTTCCAAGGGATGATCTGCCCGACGACGCCGAGCGGCTCGTGGAAGTGGTACGCGGTGGTGTTCTCGTCGATCTGCGAGAGCCCGCCTTCTTGGGCGCGGATGGCACCGGCGAAGTAGCGGAAGTGGTCCACGGCCAGCGGAAGGTCGGCGCCGAGGCACTCGCGGATCGCCTTACCGTTGTCCCAGGTCTCCGCGACGGCGAGCATTTCGAGGTTCTCCTCGATGCGGTCCGCGATCTTGTTCAGGATCACGGCACGTTCGGCCGGGCTGGACTTGCCCCACGGGCCGGCTGCCGCTTCTGCTGCGTCCAGTGCCGCCTCGATGTCTTCGGCCGTGCCGCGGCCGACTTCGCAGAAGCCCTTGCCGGTGATGGGGGTGATGTTCTCGAAGTACTCGCCCTTGATGGGGGCAACCCATTGACCGCCGATGTAGTGGTCATAACGGGACTTGAAGTTCAGAAGTGAACCTTCGGTGTTGGGATTGGCGTAGACCGTCATGACGACTCCTTGGAAATGAGTGGGTGTGGAAACTTGCTACTTGATGTGAGCTTACTCACACAAAGGTTGCGGCAACGTTGCATCCGAGGTTGCACCGTTGCCCGAGGTCCGCCCAGCCACAGCTTTCCGCAGAATTCCGGGGCGCACCGCCACTGCCCGTGGTTTCCCGCCAAGTAACCTCTTCCTCTCGACTGCCCGCTTTTCCGCTTTCCCGCACGGGATCGCTGGCGCGCACCCGGGGAGTTCTGCACGGGTTGGGCACCTACCCCAGGGCGACGTCCTTGAGGTGGTTCACACTTGCAGGCATGAACACCTTCAAGGCACCAAGCACCCCAAG
>NZ_BAABLK010000036.1:0-119444 GCF_039544305.1 Paeniglutamicibacter antarcticus | reverse complement strand
CGGGCACCTCACCCACGGGATGAAGATCAACTTCTCCGGACGCCTGTACAACATCGTTCCCTACGGTGTTGAAGAGGACACCCTGGTGGTGGACATGGACAAGGTCGAGGCCCTGGCCATCGAGCACCAGCCCAAGATGATTGTTGCCGGGTGGTCCGCCTACCCGCGCCAGCTGGACTTCGAGCGTTTCCGGGCGATCGCCGACAAGGTCGGCGCGTACCTGTTCGTGGACATGGCGCACTTCGCCGGACTGGTCGCCACCGGGTTGCACCCCTCCCCGGTGCCCCACGCCCATGTGGTGTCCTCCACCACGCACAAGACCTTGGCCGGTCCGCGTGGCGGGATCATCCTCACCAACGATGCCGCGATTGCCAAGAAGATCAACTCCGCGGTGTTCCCGGGCCAGCAGGGCGGTCCGTTGGAGCATGTGATTGCCGGTAAGGCCGTCGCGTTCAAGATCGCCGGAACCCCGGAGTTCAAGGAGCGTCAGGAGCGCACCTTGGCCGGGGCGCGGATCCTGGCTGAGCGTTTGTGCGCGCCCGATGTGGCGCAGGTCGGTATTTCGGTGTTGACCGGTGGCACCGATGTGCACTTGGTGTTGGTGGATCTGCGCAACTTCGAACTTGACGGCCAGCAGGGCGAAGACCTGCTGGCGAAGGTCGAGATCACGGTGAACCGCAATGCGGTCCCCTTTGACCCGCGTCCGCCGATGGTGACCTCCGGGTTGCGTATCGGGACCCCGGCGTTGGCTACCCGTGGTTTCTCCGAGGCTGCTTTTGTGGAGGTCGCGGACATCATTGCCGAGACCCTGATTGCGGGCACCCAGGAAAACAACGAGGCAACACTGGCTGCCTTGAAGGACCGTGTGCATGCCTTGGCTAATGCGCACCCGCTGTATCCGGATTTGGCCAAACTGGCCTGATCCCGGCCTTTTGGCCCCACGCCACGAGCCCGGGATCCTCTTGGACCCGGGCTCGCGGTGTTTGAGCCACCGGTCGTGGCGCGCGTCACATGAGACATCGTGTGCAGCACACCACCGACCCCGTTCCCCGGCAGTACTGAAGAAGGAAGCAAGTTCAATGGCTATTAGCGTTTTTGATCTATTCACCGTCGGCATCGGGCCGTCGTCCTCGCACACGGTGGGCCCCATGCGTGCCGCCCACGCCTTTGCCGTCAAGCTAGTGCGCGAAGGGCAGCTCGCGGACACCGCAACGCTGCGCGTGAATGTCTACGGCTCGCTTGCTGCCACCGGCCGCGGCCACGGAACCTTCACAGCCATCATGCTGGGCCTTGAGGGATACGACCCAGAGGCCATCCTGCCTGCGGAGGTCGATGAGCGCCTCGAGGACATGGCCGCGACGGGCAAGCTGCAGCTGTGCAGTGCCGTGGGGACCGGCAAGGAAATCGACTACAAGGTCGAGGACATGATGCAGCACCCGCTAACGATCCTGCCGCGGCACACCAACGCCATGAAAATGGCTGCCCTCGACGCGGATGGAAACGTGCTCACCGAGGATACCTATTACTCGGTGGGCGGCGGATTCATCGTTCGCGACGGTGCCGAGGAAAAGATCGCGGCGAACATCGAAGAGGCCGTGAACCAGCAGCCTTACCCGTTCACCACGGCGGCGAGGCTGCTGGAGCACTGCGCAACCACCGGTCTGCCCATCTCCGGGGTCATGGCAGCCAACGAGGAAGTCTATCGCTCCAAGGAAGAGATCCGGGAGGGCCTGCTGCACATTTGGCAGGTCATGGAAGACTGCAAGGATTCGGCACTGGAGCGCGAAGGCGTGCTGCCCGGCGGGCTTAAGGTACGCCGCCGTGCACCGGAGTGGCACAAGCGCCTGACCAAGGAAGACAAGGAGCGCGATCCGGTGTTCTGGCAGGAGTGGGTGAACCTGGTGGCGCTGGCCGTGAACGAGGAGAACGCCTCCGGCGGGCGCGTGGTCACCGCACCGACCAACGGCGCTGCCGGGATCATCCCCGCGGTGATGTTCTACGCGACCCACTACGCACCCGGGGCCCAGTACTGGAGCCAGGAGGAACGCGAGGACGTGATCGTGCGCTTCATGCTCACCTCCGCCGCGATCGGTGTGCTCTACAAGGAGCAGGCCTCGATCTCCGGCGCCGAGGTCGGCTGCCAGGGCGAGGTCGGTTCGGCCTCCTCGATGGCCGCCGGCGGACTGGCGGAGATCCTCGGAGGCACGGTTGACCAAGTGGAGAACGCGGCGGAGATCGCCATGGAACACAACCTCGGCCTGACCTGCGACCCCATTGGCGGGCTGGTGCAGATTCCCTGCATCGAACGCAATGCGATCGCCTCGTCCAAGGCCATCAATGCCGCCAAGATGGCGTTGATGGGCGACGGGCAGCACCACGTGACACTCGATGAGGTCATCATCACCATGCGTGAAACCGGCAAGGACATGAGCTCGAAGTACAAGGAAACAGCGATGGGCGGCCTGGCCGTCAACGTCATCGAATGCTAGGGCGCTAGACACCGGCGTTTCATGGCCCGGTTCCCGCAGGGTCCCGCAAGGGACCCCGGGTGCCGGGCTTCCTGCTTCGAGGTGCGGCGCTGGCCCGTACAACTGGTAGCGTTCGAGGCATGCTCGAAATCCGTCCCTTCGCCCCAACCGATGCCATCGATGCGGTTGCCGCACGCGCCGAGCTCGATGCCGATGACTTTGACTTCCTGCTCGGCTATTCACCTCGGCGGGGATTCGATTCCTACCTCGAGCAACTCCAGGCGCACGAAGATGGGCTTGGCCTGCCGCCGGGCTGGGTGCGTTCGGCGCTGTGGGGCGCCTTTGCCGACGGGGAGCTCGTGGGCAGAACCTGCATTCGCTACGAACTCAATGAGAGTCTCCTGCAGGTCGGGGGAAACATCGGCTACGCGGTGCGCCCCGGACACCGCAAGCGCGGTTACGCCACCGAGATCCTGCGCTTGTCCCTGGCCCAACTGGCGCAGCGGAACATCGCTTCGGCGCTGGTGACGTGCCGGGAGGACAACCTGGCTTCGGCCCGCGCCATCGAGGCCAACGCCGGAGTGCTCGAAAACGTGGTGGCTGCCTCCGCCGGGCCGACGAGGCGTTATTGGGTTCCCACGGCAACCGTGCCTCGAAAGCGCTGAGACCAAGGGCACCATGGGCGCATTGGCGGTTCCATGCGGCGGTGGCCTAGGATGGAAATTATGTCCCGGCCCGGTGAGGCGAAAGCCCCAAACCTCCGGCCCAAGGGACTTATGAGCGTGTAGATGGATGGAGGTGACCGCAAGCATGGACGACGGACATAGTCGATCTACCAAGCCGCGCGAGCATCATCTGCATGCTCGGGAAACACTGAGAATCCAGGCATGATATTCCCCCTCGCCGTCGCATAGGTGCAAAGCACCGGTGTGATAGCGGAATATACGTGCCATCCACGAGATTCACGCAACGGCACGGATCCCTAGCGGATTCTCACTGGTTTGTTCAGCCGTTTCCCCTTGTAAATGCAGTTGGCTGCGCGGTCGTGGTTCTACGCAACACCCAAGCCCACACCACCCATTCCTGGCACACGCCGCCGGCACCCCGGCGCGATACCCGCGTGTGTTCTGACCGGAGGGAACCGGACCATGATCAAGACCCCCACCACCTCGTTCGAGGAAAACGAAGTCCAGCTCGCGAAGGCACTTGCCGCCAACGATCTCGCGGCGACATCGAAAGTCTTCCACCCCCTGGGCGTCAGCGAGAGCATTGAGCAGCTTGAACGCCTCAACACCTTTGACCGGGCGCTTGCCTACCGCACGCTGCCCAAGGACAAAGCCGTTGAGGTATTCGAGCGTCTTGACGCTTCGTTGCAGGCCGATCTGGTCTCGAGCTTGCAGGAGGCCGACGTTGCAGAGGTCTTCGCAGAGCTCAGCCCGGATGACCGGGTCGCGTTGCTCGATGAACTGCCGGCCTCGGTGGCGAACCGGCTGATCCTCGGCCTGAACGCGAAGGAACGCGCACTGACCAGCACCGTGCTGGGGTATTCGCAGGGGGCGGTCGGGCGCTACATGAGCCCGGAATTCGTGATCACCCATCCGGAGATGACAGCGACGGAAACGTTGGCCCGGGTGCGCGCCCAGCTGGATGACGCCGAGAGCATCTACACCATCCCCGTCACCGACGTCGGGCGGCGCCTGGTCGGTGTTGTGTCCCTGCGTGATGTCCTGCGCGCAGATCCGGTCGCGATGGTCAAGGACTTGATGAAGAAGCCGATCAGCGTGCCGGCAACCCTCGACGTGGAGGAAGCCGCCCGCTATTGCGCCGATGCCAAGGTTTTGGTGCTGCCGATCGTTGATGCCGAAGAACGCCTGGTCGGTATCCTGACCGTCGATGATGCGCTGCAGATCCTTGAGGATGCCGAGAGCGAGGATGCCGCGCGGTCCGGCGGTACCGAACCGCTGCGTCGTCCCTACCTGGCGACTCCCGTGCGCTCGATCGTGCGTGCCCGCGTGGTGTGGCTGTTGGTGCTGGCACTCGGTGCCACGCTGACCGTCAAGGTTATCGGGACCTTCGAGGCGGCACTGGACGAGCAGGTGGTGCTTTCCTTGTTCATCCCGTTGCTCATTGGCACCGGAGGGAACACCGGCAACCAGGCGGCCACCACCATCACCCGTGCCCTGGCGCTGGGCGATGTGCGGCCGCGGGACGTGCTCAAGGTGTTTTTGCGCGAAGTGCGGGTCGGGGCCTTGCTTGGCCTGCTGCTCGGAGCGCTTGGTTTTGCCATTTCCTCGCTGTCCTTCTCTGTTCCCATCGGGCTGGTCATCGGATTGACGTTGCTGGGGGTTTGCACCATGGCCGCGAGCATCGGGGGGATGATGCCGTTGCTGGGCAAGGCGGTCCGCGCGGATCCGGCCGTGTTCTCCAACCCGTTCATCTCCACGTTCGTGGATGCCACGGGGCTGATCATCTACTTCCTGATCGCCACCAGCATCCTGGGGCTCTAGCTGTTCTAGCGGCAAAAGGGCTTGGACATGCGGGTACGCCCGCGGGTCCAAGCCCGTTTTCCATGCGGTGCAAATCCAACGTCCACGGTGGCAAAAAACGCTTTTGAGCAGACCCTTTCGATCCAGTGTCCGACGGTGCTACGGTGAGCAGACGGATCGAATCGGCACGCGGTGAAGACCGCGTGGGAAGGAGCTCCACATGGCATCACGCGCAGGTTCCACAGGAATCGACGCCTCGCTTTACCGTCGAGAGGGCCAATGGTGCACGGCCCTGGTAGACGTTTCGCTAGGAACCACTGCCGCCCAGGAAGCTATCGACGCGCTTCCGGGTCACATAGGAAAACTTCTCGGCTCGCAGCAGGCCACGGACACCGACATCGCGGCGTTGACGCAAGCACTGTTGCCCGCCGACGGCCATGCCTCACCTGTCGCCCGCTTCGTCGCGGTGAACAACGGAGAGGTTGTGCTCGACGAGGTCATTGACGGATTGAAGGTCGAATCCGCGGACGTGGACTGCGGTCCTTTCCCCAACCTGGTGGCCCTGGCCCGTGCGCGGGGCGGGCAGTTCCCGTACTTGGTTGCCGAAGCCAGCCGCGACGGGGGCGAGGTCGGCCTTTACCACTCAGCAGTGAAAGGCGTCGGGGAAAGCCGGGACGTCACCGGGGACAGGGACGAAGCTCATCACGCCCGAAAGGTGCCGGGGCCCTATGACGAACCGAAGAACCAGGCGAACACCGAGGAGATCTGGCGGCGAAACGCCGAGGAGCTGGCCAAACAGATCGAGGAACTGGCGCGTGAAAACCACGTGAAGCTGATCGTGCTGGCCGGGGACATCAAGGCCCGCGAACTGGTGGCCGGGAGGCTGGGGGCGGCATGCAAGACGATCACCAGCGTCCTTGACCAGCACACGCGAACCGGCGGTGCGGACCAGAACGCCTTCGCCGCAGCCGTGCAGGAAAGGGTCGACGAGGTCCTGGGCAGGGACGTGCAGGAACTGTCCGAGCGCGTGGCAAACCGAAGCGGCAACGGCCGGGCGGAATTGGCCCTGGGTTTCGATGAGGTCGTCACGGCATTGCAGCAGGCACAGGCGGGCACCGTATTGGTCAGCCAGTACCAGGACGACGAGACGCTCATGGCGTTGGACGCCGAACCGTGGCTCACCGGCGAGGACTCGACCGACCACACCGAATTGGTCATCGGTTCCTGGCCGGCCCCGGAGGTGCTGTTGCGGGCCACCGCCTTGACAGATGCAGCCATACGCTACGTTCCCGACGGCGTGCTGCCCGAGGGCGTGGGCATCGCAGCGCTGCTGCGCTGGCCAAACACGACGGAGCCTGCAACCTGACGCGGACTTCCCGGGCCGGACAAGAGGCCCGTCGGGGTTGGACCAATCGGTTCGATTCCGACGGGCCTCTTGCGTGCGCGCCGGACCGGGTTACTTGGCCAGGAGCTCAAGGGACCGGATATTGCCGCTCATCCATGACACGTAGTCGCTGTTTTCAGGAAGGGTCTCGGTGAAGTCGATGACCTCAACCTGGGCTGCAACGGCCTGGTCGCGGATCCGCTTGGTCTGTGGGCTTTCGGTCTGCGTGTTGTAGGCCAGCAAGTCGATGGATCCGTCCGAGAGGAGCTTGTCCATCTCGTTGTATGCCTGCGGGGAAACCTCGCCGCCGCCCTCAATGGATTCGCTCAGTCCCTTGGGGGTCGCATCCACCATCCCGGCAGCGTCCAGCAGGTGGAAGGAAACAGGTTCGGTCATGGAGAAGTGCTGTGCTTCCAGTGAACCGTGTAATACCGCGACCCTCGTTTCAAGGTCTTGCAGGTCGCTAGCCAGGGCAGCGGCATTCCCCTTGAACGACTCCGCGGACTCGGGCCTGAGAGTGGAAAGCCGCGTAGTGATCTCATCGCCCAGAAAACGCATCGACTCGAGATCGTACCAGATGTGCTCGTTGTAGCTGGCGTGGTCATGGCCTTCGTGCTCGTCGTGGCTCTCGTTCCCTGGGTGATCGTCCTCGTGGGCCACGGGTGAAAAGTCCACGGCGGTGATGACGGTCGCCTCGTCAAGCTTCAGATCCGTGGCCACTACGTCCATGAATGCGTCGTAGCCGCCGCCGTTGGCTACAACGAGACCTGCCTTGGACAATGCGAGCTTGTCACGCGAGGTTGCCTCGTAGGAATGCGGATCCTGTGAAAGTGAATCGATGACGGGCGAGACTGCGACTTGGTCTCCGCCGATCCTGCTGACAAGGTCGGCGTAGACGGTGGTGCTGGTGACCACCTGGATTCGGTCATCGGTTGGGCCTGCCTGGTCTCCGGACGCGCCGCCTGCGCATGCGCTCAGGGCAAGGATGACGGCAAGTGCCAGTGGTACGGAACGGAGAGGGAGACGATTCATGGTGCATTAGTCCTTTGGGGTGTGATGAAGTGCTGATAGTCATCACATTACCTTAAATGAGAATCATTAGCATTAAAGGTTGGCTTGGACTGTGTCCTCATAGTGCACCGAGCCGGACAGCTCGGCTCCGGGATCTTGCGTGCCTGGCATGGCCCGGCGACCCGATGGTTTTGCCTGCTTCCCGGAACCCGTCGCCTTGACCACTGCCACGGCGATTGCCGTGGTCACCGGGATGGCCAGCACCAGGCCGATGGATCCGACAAGGATGCGAATGACTTCCTCGGCCATCTGGCCGGTGGTGAGCGTATCGACAAGCGGGCGGTCATACAGGCTGACCAAGACCAGGATCGGCAGCGCGGCCCCGGTGTAGGCAAAGGCAATGGTGTAAACGGTTGAGGCGATGTGGTCGCGGCCGATGCGCATTCCGGAAGCGAAAAGCTGTCGAGCCGTGGAATGCGGGGCGATCTCCGCCAGCTGCCAGACAGCGGAGGACTGGGTGATTGTCACGTCGTTCAGCACGCCCATGCCGGCAATGAGGAGTCCGCACAACAAAAGTCCGGACAAGCTCAGTTCCGGAACCACGGTGCTCAAGGTCAGGGCGGAATCATCAGTCGCGCCGGTTAGTGCCGCCGCGTCGGTTGCCCAGCCGGCGATTGCGGCGGTGACCAAAAGCCCAAACAGCGTCCCGAGCAATGCCGTCGAGGTCCTGGCGGAAAAACCATGGGCGAAGTACAACGCGGCGAACATGATGACCGTTGCGCTGGTGAGCCCCACGAGCATGGGGGACTTGCCTTCGAGCAGCGCCGGGATCATGAAGGTGACGATGAAGAACAGGCCGCCTCCAAGACCAGCCAGGGCACGCAGCCCCCGCCAGCGCGCGACAAGGCATACGACAACGGCGTAGAGGATTCCCAGCAAGGCCAACGGGACGGTGCGCACGAAGTCGACGAACACGTAGGGGGCGGAGGAGGTCGTGGTGCTGTGTGACAAATCCAGGTACTTGATCCTGTCCCCGGGCTTCAGCGGGCGTGACTGGGTCGTTTCGGGCGGAACCTCCAGGGCGAAGGACGCGCCACCGGCGTCGGGTGACACATAGGAAACCTCGCAGGGCAGTTCCTTGCCGCCTACTTCATCCAGGCCTTCGGTGGAGGGGCAGGTCTCGCTTTCGGCACGGGTCACGACGCCGGTGGAGAGTTCAACCCCCTCGGCGGTGCCAAAGGGGTTGTCGAGCAGCTGCGCGTTGATCCCGCCACTGGGCCAGAGCACCAGTGTTGCCACGAATGCCAATACCCCCACGGGAGCCAACAGGATCCACAGGATCAGGTTGGCGCGTCTGCGCCTGGCGGGGTCGACGAGAACGTCGGCGTGGTGGTGTCCACCCATAGGGACTTCAGCTCCGGATCATCTGGCACCACGTGGAACCGTGGCTTGCCCAAGGTCATAGTGTACCGATCGCGAAGGAACGGAGGGTTTCGGGCACCAGGCAAAGCGCGGACTAAGTGCTGCCGAAAAACGTGTACTGCCATTGCTTGTGGGCGGCTATGCCATGGGAGATGAGCACGTGCTTGATGGTGGTGTAATCCTCGAAGAAGTAGGTGCTCATGTCCTTGCCGAAGCCCGAGGCCTTGTACCCGCCGTGCGGCATCTCCACGAGGATCGGGATGTGCTCATTGATCCGCACGCACCCCGCCTGGATCTCGGCGGCCGCAGGCACTGCCAGGTTCACGTTGCTGGTCCATGCCCAGGAGGCCAGTCCATAGGGGTGGGTGTCGTTGGCCATCTCGATTCCCCCGTCCGGGATTCCAGCGGCACCGGCGATGGACAACGAAGCACCCAGGAAAAGCGTGGCCTCCCGGCGCCCACGGGCCCATGGCCTGGGCCGCGAGGTCATCTTCGCGGCGTGCCTGGAACTTGCTGCAGCAACGGGGCCCGAGGGACTCTCTTTCGGGAAGATCGGCAGGCAGCCGGGAGCGGACCTGACCGCCGTATACCGCAACTTCGCAGACCCAGATGAGCTGTTGCTGGCGCTCGCCGACCGTGTCATGGCGATGGGGAGGGAAGGCTGCCTGCCCGATCCATGGTGGCGGTAATCCCTGCGTCACCCGCCAGGAAGGTGGGATCGGGTTTGTCAAGGCATTGCTTTCGGTCCTGGAACATGCCGGGTTCGCTCCTCCTCCCAAATGTCCGGGGAACGGTACCCGCTGGCCGTGGCGAGCGTGGGGCTGCTCGCCGAGGTCCACGACGAGGAGAGCTACCGATTTGCCGCTGGACCTGCTGTTGGGCGGGATCGATGCGCGATTGAAGGGCTGAAAGGCGGAAGACCCGCGGCGGGTGCGCAGGGATCAAATCCCTGCGCACCCGCCGCCGGTGGTGATGCCTGCTACCTAGGGCTGAGTGGTGATTCCCAAAGTGTTGCGCGCAGCGGCCAGCCGCAAACCAAGCCCGCAAAGCATGACCATCACCAGCTCCGCTGCCGCAACGGCCAGCATCGCCGCAGCCCCGGCGGTTGCCGAGGTGGCTAAGGTGTCCTCGCCGTGCGCATGTTCATGGACCCCCAAGGCCACGAACATGTGGACCAATGCCATGAGTGCGGACATCGCCAGCAACTCGACCAGGGCTTCGGGGCGGTTCCAGTCTCGGTGCGCGCACTTCAGGCACAGCAGGACCATCAGCCCCAGCAATGTCCCCACCCATGCGCCATGCGGGAACGCCACCATGATCCACACGTGTCCCACACCCAAGAGCGCAGCCAGCACGGCAACGAACCTGGCAAAGAACGGGCTCTCCTCCCGGGTGCCGGCGGTGCTGATGCCAACCGGGATCCGGGGTGCCGGCCAAGGCGCTGTACCCGCGGCTGCTTGGGTGCTCATGGGGCGAGGACTAGCTGTGGCAGGTGGAGCCCATGGCCGGGGCCGGGACATCCAGCACGGGCGAACGGTCGAAGAAGCCTTCCGGGCGCATCTTGAAGCCCGCGGTGTCAACGGGCATGATCGGCCAGTCCTCGGGGCGTGGGAAATGCGTGAGCCCGAAGGTGTGCCACACGACCAAGTCCTGGCCGTCGATGTCCCGGTCAGCCTTGACCCACTCGGGCAGCCCTGCGCCACCGCCATGCTGGTTAGGGAAATCGCCGGTCGGATAGCGCTGGTCCTCGGTGGCCGCGGTGACCCACAGGGCCTTGGTGGCGAAGGTGGCGCGGCGGTGGATCGAGGACCCTTCGTCGGCGAGCAACGTGGGCAGTGCCTGCGGGTGCAACTTGTATGCCACCGGGTGGCCCAGCCGGTTTTCCGATTCGGGGTTGGAGATCACCCAGGTGCGGCCAACGGAATTGTCGGCATCCCGGATAGCCTCGGATTCACGGGTGAACACGGTGCGCTTGCGTGAGAACGCATTTCCGCGCGGGTTCTTGGGCCCGGTGGGAATCCGTACTGCGTCCTCTTCCTCGACCCGTCCCGGCCCGCCGTCCAGTGCGAAGTCCAGCCGCGCGCTGAAGAGGTGCTGGTGGAACGGGGCGCCGAGGCCCGGAGCCAGTTCCGATGCATACGGTGTCTCGCCGTCGGTCAACGCCGAGGTGAAGACGATCCCGGTGGCCTTGGCCTCGAACTCGATGGTTCCATCGAGGTAGAGGTACCAGTAGAACCCGTAGTCGTAGTTTCCGACGGTGGTGAAGAAGGAAATCACCAGGCGGCGGTTGCGCCGGGTGTAGTTGACCCCGCTCCACAGATCCGAGTGCTTGGCCAGGATCGAGAAGTCCTCCTCGTGCATGCAGATGCCGTTGCGGATGGAACGGGCTTCGCCGCGGGCGTTGGAAACGGTGGGGGAGATGTAGTGGATTTCCCCCAGGCAGTCGCAGCCCAGCTCGAGTGAGTTGGCGAACTGGCCGACCAGGTACTCACCGGTGTCGAAGTAGTTCTGCCAGCTGCGCACCGGGGACGGGTCACCATAGGGGACCACCATCTCGGCAATCGAAGCGCGGTTCAGGATGCGACGCGGGGCGCCCTTGTCTTCGAAGGAGATGTTGTGCAGCACCAGGCCTTCGCGTACGTCGAAGCCCACATCCAGGCTCCACTTTTCCCATTCAACGTGGTTGCCCTCGGTGACGGTGAAGCTGGGACCCTCGGGCTGGGTGATGGAGATCGGCTTCTGCGTTGTGCGCAAGGGTCCTGTGAGCTCGGGGTCGGTGTAGTTCCCGTGTTCCGCAGGGATCGGCACGACGCCTAGGTCGATGACCTTATCAACGCTGCGGTTGCCCACATCCACGTAGCCCACCAGTCCGTCGATCGGGTGTGCCCAAGCCGAATCCCCGGGATGGTCCTGCACGAAAGCGAGGCCGCGCAGGATGCGCCGGCCCGATTCCTCCGGGTATTCAAAGACGCCGGCCGAAAGCGGTGCGACGCGGACCTTGGAGACATCAAGGTTCCGTTTGGCCAAGGCGTCGAGCCAGCGCTGGTCCTGGGCAAGGATCTCCTCGACGACCTCGAACTCCTCTTCTAGCACAGGAAGCTCACCGGTAACGGCGGTGTCGAGCTCGATGACGGTCTCCACCTTGTTGCGGGTCACCGAAACAACCATGTCCTTGGGTCGGGCGCCTTTCACATCCAGGGTGAAGATGCGGAAGCGGCGATCGACTTCAGAGCAGTCACGTCGGGGATCCTCAAGCCCAAGATAGGCGATGCGGGCTGATTCCGGGAAGTGGCCGTTATCAAGAAGGATAGAGCGTACGGCATCGATTTCCTCGCTGGTGGCCAGCGAGTAGGCTCCGATATCCGTCAACCGGTCGGTGGCGTTGTTGGGGGTCATGGCTTGGCCTTTCCATAGGTGAGTGCGCGAAGCGCCTGGTGGTACACGGTGACGTGCAGCACATTTATATTCTCTCGATGTAGAGAATAGCCGTGCTTGGCTGGCAAGGCAAGAGGTAGGGATGCAACCGGGGTCGGCCAGGGTGCGTGCGCCGATGCAAGTAGGATGGGCGATATGCCAAAGTTTGTTGACCATGACGCGCGCCGTTTCGAACTAGTAGAGGTCACCTGGCGGGTCATTGCCCGCAGGGGGTTTGACGGGGTGACCTTGCGTGACATCGCCGCTGAGGCCGGTTTTGCCAACGGCGCGCTGAAGCCCTACTTCCCGACCCGCGCGAGCTTGATACGGGCAACGTTCACCCACGTTTTCGGGCGAACCAACGGGCGCATCCAGGCCGCCACGAGGGAGCTCGAGGGGTTGGAGGCGTTGCGGGGCTTTGCCGGGGAAGTGTTGCCGCTGGACGCGGACCGGTTGGATGAAGCGCGCGTGGTGATCCCGTTTTGGCAGATCGCCATCCATGACGCAGCGTTCGCCGAGCTTAATGACCAGGCCATGGCGCAATGGCGGGAGTGGATCGATGGCTGGATCCTCCAAGGCGTCGAGCGCGGGGAGCTCCGGGCGGGGATCGATCGAGCAGCATCCGCGGAGGCGCTGTTGACCTTCCTCTTGGGTGCACAAATAGTGGCGGTACTCGACACCCGGTTCAATGGGCCGTTCCAGCTGCTGGAGCAGCTGGAAATGCAATTGCGGCTACTGGGTGCAGGTAGCGAACCAGGGACCGGAATCTAAAACCTCCAAGCAGAGAAAAACGTGACTTTGTTGGCTGTTTCGCGTACATTGACAGCAATGTGATGCTACTCACGCACCCCTTGGAATTGTTCATCCAGAGATGCGTGACGGAAAACGGGGAAAGGTCTGTCGCTGATGTATCAGGTGCAAAGTGTCGATTCCTTTGGTGATTGGAAGTCGTTGGTTTCCAACGCTTTCGTGCCACTTCATTCCGAGCCGGTTCGTCCGGGAAACTTTGCAGGCAGCATCGCCGGGACACAGCTGGGCCCGGTGGGAGTCATGGAAGTCGCAGCGACGGCGCACGTAATCCGGCGCACCGATGACCTGATGGCCTCGGGGGACGAACCCCAATTCAAGTTGAACCTGCAGCTGAGCGGACATGGCCTGTTGCTCCAAGAAGGACGAGAGACCTTGCTGCGTCCCGGTGAACTGGCCATCTATGACACGCAGCGGCCGTACACGCTCCTGTTCGAGAAGGACTTCCGGACGCTTGTGCTGATGTTTCCGCAGAAGCAGTTGGGGCTTCCCGTTTCAGAGGTGGGTGAGCTCACCGCGGTGGGTCTTGGCGCCCAGCACCCGGTGGGCAGGGCCATCACCCCGTTCCTGTCCCAGCTGGCCGGCATGCTGCCGCAGTTGCAGGGACCTGTCGGCCACCGCTTGGCTGCCAACGCCGTTGACCTGCTCAGCACGCTTTTGGCCTCTGAACTGCATGAACGCGACGAACATCTCGAAGGCGAGATACCGCGCCAGTTGCGCCGGATCCAAGGGCATATCGATGCCAACCTGGCCGATTTCGAACTGTGCCCACGATCGGTCGCCGCGGCCCACTACATGTCGCTGCGTTCCCTGCACATGATTTTCGAGGACTCCGGCCACACCGTCGCCGAATGGATTCGCACCCGACGCCTCGAACACTGCTGCCGCGACCTGCTTGACCCCTTCCAGCAGAAGGTCCTCGTCGGTTCCATCGGGGCACGTTGGGGACTTCCGGACGCCGCGCATTTCAGCCGGATTTTCCGGGCCGCCTACGGTTGTTCACCTTCGGCCTATCGCGTGCAAAACAGCTCGTCCTGACGCACATGGCACAAGAGTGCCAGATGTGACGCAGGTCAAAGAACTGCACGGTTAGCCAAGCTCCACTCACGCAAAGCCAAGCTTCCAGGGCCCCTCGGGGTGCAGGCTGGAGGTAAACACGGCTCAAGGAGGAATCTCGCATGACTACATCCAGCCAAACAACCACCAGCCAAAGCCCTAGCCTTGGTCGCCGCCGGCTTGGGGTGCCGGCGCTGGTCTTCATGATCATCGCCGCATCGGCGCCATTGACTGTCGTCGCCGGCGGAGTGACAAGCAACTACGCGGTCACCGGGGTTTTGGGGATCCCGCTGTCCTTTGTCGTCCTTGGCGTCGTCCTGCTGATTTTCGCCGTGGGTTACACCGCGATGAGCCAGCACGTGCAAAATGCCGGTGCCTTCTATGCCTACGTGTCTCGCGGCCTGGGAAAGCCTGCGGGAATCGGTGGCGCGTGGGTCGCACTGATCAGCTACAACGCCATGCAGATCGGCATCTACGGGCTCTTCGGTTTCGCACTGGGCGATTTCCTCGGGCTGACCTTTGGCCTTTCGGTTCCCTGGTGGGTCTGTGCCCTTGCCGGCTGGGCAGTCGTTGGATTGCTCGGGGTCAACAAGGTGGATTTCTCCGCCAAGGTCCTGGGCATCATTGTTGCCGCAGAATTCCTTGTCGTTATCATCTACGACGTACTCTCACTCAAGATTGCTCCCGAGGGCATCACCACCGAATCCCTGCAGCCAGCTAGCCTGTTCACCGCCGGGGTCGGTGCCGCGCTGGCGTTCAGCATTGCTGCCTTCATGGGTTTTGAATCCGGGGCCATCTACGGCGAGGAAGTCAAGAACCCCAAGACCACACCGCGCCGCGCGACACTGATCGCCGTGGCAATCATCGGGGTCTTCTACGCGTTTTCCGCTTGGGCCATGGCCGTTGGCGAGGGACACAGTGCTGTCATCGACAATTCCAGGGAACTGGGCCCTGGACTCATCTTCGAGTTCTTGGCCGGATATACCCCGGGCTGGTTCGTCACCCTGGGCAACCTGCTCTTCATCACCAGTCTGCTGGCCGCCCTGATCGCCTTCCACAACGTGGTTGCACGCTACCTCTTCTCGCTGGGGCGCGAAGGCGTGCTGCCCACAGCCCTGGGAACGACAAGCTCACGCACCCACGCCCCGGTTGCCGGATCGCTGACCCAGTCGGTGCTTGCACTGATCCTCCTGGTGGTCTTTGCCTTTGCCGGAGCAGGGGGCGACGAGTTGTTCCCTGTCCTTACCCTCTTCACTTGGCTGACCAACACCGGCGCGTTCGGCCTGGTGTTGCTCATGGCGTTGACATCCTTCGCCGTCATCGGATACTTCCGCCGTGAAGACCATGGACTGAGCCAGTGGACGACGATGATTGCCCCGCTGGTCTCCGGAATCGCGCTTGTTGTCCTGTTCGGGGCGATCGTCGTGAACTTCGATGTCCTCATCGGGCTGGAAGAAGCAAGCATCTTGAGTTGGCTGCTACCGGCAATCGTGGTTGTCCCGGGTGTGCTGGCGTTGCTTTGGGCCTTCAGGTTGCGCTCCGTCTATCCCGCCATTTACGCCGGCGTCGGCCGCGGCGGCGACTTGGATGAGATCGAGCTCGAACACGGGGAGAGCGGAAAGCACTCAGCGCACTGATCCGCAACAAGAAGCCACCGATCCCAAGGATTTTCGAGACAGTTCCCCGTTGGCAGGCTGCACGCTCCACCAGCAGTCAACCAAGGGGGAACGAACGGAAAACAAGAGTCATACACGAAGGAATGAGACATCAATGAGCACCGAAACCAACACCGTTGCCACTTACGCCGACGCCAAGGAACTGCTTGCCGTGATCCAGGCCCAAACCGGAGGCCGTGAAATCCTCGATCCCGCCACCGGCGAGCTCGTGGGCCGCGCACCGGAACACGGTGTGGCAGACCTTCAAAAGGCCATCGCCGCAGCGCGGAACGCCCAACGCCCATGGGACGCCAAGGGCCACGATGCGCGCCGGGCCTTGTTGAACAAGGCTGCCGATGCCATCGAGGCCAATGCCGAGGCCTTGGCACACCTGCTTTCACGCGAACAGGGCAAGCCGTTGAACGGGCCCAATGCGCGCTTCGAGGTCGGGGCCTGCTCCGCGTGGCTTCGTGCCGCTGCCGCGTTCGACCTGGAGCCAGAGGTCGTCGTCGACGACGGCGAGACCTACGCCGAGGTGCACTACCGCCCGTTCGGTGTGGTCGGGGCTATCGGGCCGTGGAACTGGCCGATGATGATTTCGGTGTGGCAGCTTGCCCCGGCGCTGCGCATGGGAAACACCGTGGTGATGAAGCCCAGTGAGTACACGCCGTTGAGTGTGCTCGCCCTCATCCACGTCATCAACCAGGTGCTCCCCGCCGGGGTGCTGAACGTAGTGGCCGGGGGCCGCGATGTCGGCGAGGCGTTGACCAGCCACGAGGGCATCGACAAGATCATGTTCACCGGCTCCACCGCTACCGGCCAGGCGATCATCCGCTCCTCGGCTGACACCGTGAAGCGCCTGACCTTGGAGCTGGGAGGAAACGATGCCGGAATCGTCCTTCCCGACGTGGACCCGAAGGCGATTGCCGAGGGATTGTTCTGGGGTGCGTTCATCAATACCGGCCAGACGTGTGCTGCGCTCAAGCGCCTCTACGTGCACCAGGATGTCTACGAAGAAATCTGCCAGGCGCTGACCGAAGTAGCAGGGAACATGCCGATGGGCGTGGGCCTGGAGGAGGCCAACGTCCTTGGCCCGCTGCAGAACAAGGCGCAGTACGACATTGTTGATTCACTGGTGCGTAGCGCCACGGATTCCGGGGCCCGCGTGCTGATGGGTGCCAACCCGCAGCATGACGCAACCGGGTACTTCTACCCGACCACGCTAATCGCGGACATCGACCCGCAGAACCCGTTGGTGCTCGAGGAGCAGTTCGGTCCGGCACTGCCGATCATCAAGGTCGAATCGATCGAGCAGGCGATCGAACTGGCGAACTCCTTGGATGTCGGGCTCGGCGCTTCGGTGTGGTCCGCTGACCGCGATGCGGCCCGCAAGGTGGCTGCACGGATTGAGGCCGGGACCGTGTGGATCAACAACCACGGCGCCGTGGATCCGCGCATCCCGTTCGGCGGTGCGAAGTCCTCGGGGTACGGCGTAGAGTTCGGCGTCGACGGGCTCAAGGCCTTGGGCCAGCCGCAGGTCATCAACGGCTAGGTGCATTCATGGCCATGGGGCCGGGGTGTGGTATACGCATGGTTGCGGATGCCTTCCCCGGCTCTTTGTGTCTCCCGGACACTGCGGGCGGCTGGTTTGCGCTGGGCCGCAGGGACGGGATCCAGCCAAGACACGGGCCCGGGGAAACTAGCGCAGCTCGAGGGAGTGTTCCACGGCGTGCTGGGGGTCCAACCCGTACTCCACGTCCCGCAGGAGCGGGGCTCCCACCGCGTTGAAGGAGACCTCGATTCCCTTGGCGGGTAAGCCCGTACCGTCTGTCAGGTCAACAGTGGCCGAGGAACCGTTCCATTTGGTCATCGCGACGTCACTGACTGCATAACGCGTTTCGATGTTTGCCACGAGATTGTTTGCCGATTGCTTCCAGCCCAGTCCGAAGGCCCCGACGCATATCAAAGCACCGATGAGTCCAAGGGCGGCAATGCCGGACTCTATGCCCAGGTCCCTGCGTTGGGCCCAGTTCTGCGAGCTGGAATTGTCCTTGCGGTATTTTCTCCAGCGCAGCAACGCATGGATCCCCATCGGCAACGCGAACACCGCCAGGACCCCTGCCACGGCGAGGTAGAGCTGCGGCGTCACGAAATCCACTGGCTGGTACATCCGTCCATGCTAGCAACGTGCTTCGAGAAGCGGCATCACCCTTGTGGAGTACTCCCGTGGAACAGCGTTTGGATCCAAGAGAGCGTTTTGGCATGCCCTGAAGCGCCGCACGACGCCGGCACGTGGCAGCGTGGAGGGTGCAAAACCATTTCTCTGTCCACTGGCCATCGTGCCGGGGTGGAATATGATCGCATCATGCATCGCATGAATTTCGATGATGCTGCAGGTCCGGACGAGGCAACACGGAGACATGGGATGGAACGGATGGCATGTTCTTATGGTGGGTTTGCCCGCAGGGCCCTGGCCCTAGTTGGTCTGGCGGGACTGCTTGCCGGATGCGTGGAACTGGGCGGGGAAAGCGCCGGTCCCCCTTCCGCTGACCAGGTGTCCCCGCCGCCGCCGGGATCTTCGGCATTCGCACCCGTGCCCGAGGTTCCGGAACTGCTGCCCGAGGACGGGGAAACCGTGCTTGGGCAGCTCTCGGGCGCCACGGGAGCCTCCGGTGGCCACGTCAAGCTGGGGCCAGGGGAGACATTTGTGACGTGGACATGCGAGGGCGCCGGACCCATCAGCGTGGAGTTCAGCGACGGGGTCGGGTACAAGATGGAATGTGAGGACCTCCAAGCCATGGGATCGAGCCGGAACAGCGATATGACAATGTCCGGGAAAGAGTTCGATGTCATGGTGCAGGCCGAGCCCGGCCAGGTGTGGCAATTGTTGGTTACCCAGAAAAACCCCTAGCGCCGCCAGGGACCGCCGGTCCTCCAGGAAGCGTGGACCGTGGTCCATGGATCCAGGAGGGCAGCAGTCCCTGGTGGGTATCAGGCCTCGACGAAACCGTCGGCGACCGAGAGCGCCTCATCGAGCATCGCCAGGCCGGTGCGCAGGTCCTCGTCGCTGATGTTCAGCGGCGGCACTACGTGGATGCGGTTGAAGTTCACGAACGGGAGCATGCCCGCTTTCTTCAAGGCTCCGGTCACTGCGGCCATGGCCGGCGAGGAACCCCCATAGGGTGCCATCGGTTCGCGGGTCTCGCGGTTGGTGACCAGTTCGAGGGCCCAGAAGCAACCGGTACCCCTCACATCACCCACAGAGGGGTGCTTGGCCTTCAGCTCTTCCAGCGCGGGGCCAATGATCTCGGCGCCGATGCGTGCGGAGTTCTCCACCATCGCCTCGTCCTTCATCGCCGTGATGGTGGCCACCGCCGCGGCGCAGGCCAAGGGATGGCCTGAATACGTCAGCCCGCCGGGATACGCCCGCTCACGGAACGTCTCGTAAATCGCACCCGAAATGGCGACCCCGCCCAAGGGGACATAGCCGGAGTTCACTCCCTTGGCGAAGGTGAGCAGATCCGGGACGACGTCCCAGTGATCAACCGAGAACCACTGGCCGGCGCGGCCGAAGCCGGCCATGACCTCATCGGCGATGTAGGCAATGCCATACTTGCGCGTCAGCTCGCGCACCCCGGCCATGTAGCCCGCCGGAGGCATGTAGATGCCGGCGGTGCCCGGGATGGATTCCAGGATCAGCGCGCCAATGGTGTCTGGGCCCTCGAGGACGATGGTGTCTTCCAGGTGCCGCAGCGCACGCTCGGTTTCCTCGGCCTCGGTGGCAGCGGAGAAGTAGGAGCGGTAGTGGTAAGCGGGCATGAAGTGCACCACCCCGTCGGTTCCATGGTCCGAGGCGAAGCGCCGCGGATCCCCGGTGAGGTTTATCGCCAGGTGGGTTCCGCCGTGGTAGCTGCGGTAGGCAGCCAGCACCTTGTGTTTTCCGGTGTGCAGGCGGGCCATGCGGATCGCGTGTTCCACGGCATCGGCCCCGCCGTTGGTGAAGAAGACATGGTCCAGGTCACCGGGGGTCAGGGAGGCAATCAGCCGTGCTGCCTCGGAACGTGCATCATTGACGTGTTGCGGTGCAATGGTGCAGATGTCCGCGGCCTGCGACTGGATCGCCGCGACGACCTTGGGGTGCTGGTGGCCGATGTTGGTGTTCACCAACTGCGAGGAGAAATCCAGTAGTTTGTTGCCTTCCCCGTCCCAGATCCAGGACCCCTGGGTCTTGAGGATGGTCATCGGGGCAAAGGGGCCCTGCGCCTGCCAGGAGTGGAAGACGTGCTCCTTGTCCAGTTGGTGGGCGCGGACTCCGGCGGCGATCTGCTCCGGTGTTATCGTTTCTGTGCTCACATCGATGCTCATGACGTCTTTCCCCTTTCCAAGGAAGTGCGCAGTCCTAGGCGTTCTGCGGGAAGCCGAGGTTCAGGCCACCGTGGCTGGGATCCAGCCAGCGCGAGGTGACGACCTTGCCGCGGGTGAAGAACTGCACGCCCTCGGCGCCGTAGGCGTGGGTGTCCCCGAAGAGCGAATTCTTCCAGCCGCCGAAGGAGTAGTAGGCCATGGGGACCGGAATGGGCACGTTGATGCCGACCATGCCGACCTGGATCTCGTTCTCGAAGCGACGTGCGGCGCCGCCGTCGTTGGTGAAGATCGCTGTGCCGTTGCCGAACGGGTTGGCATTGATGGTCTCAATGCCCTCGTCGAAGGAATCAACGCGGACCACCGAGAGCACCGGGCCGAAGATCTCATCGGTGTAGATCGACATGTCGGTGGTGACGTTGTCAAAGAGTGTGGGGTTCAGGAAGAAGCCCTCACCTTCGGCATCCGGATCCACGTGTCGTCCGTCCAAGACCATGGTGGCTCCTGCTTCCTCACCGGCATCGATGTAGCCGGCGACCTTGTCTCGGTGCGCTGCGGTGACCAGCGGGCCCATGTCGCAGCCGCGGGTGCCGTCACCCACGCGCAGCGTGGCGGTGCGTTCAGCGATCTTGGCGACCAACTCGTCCGCGATCGAGTCGATGGCCACGATGGCGGAGATTGCCATGCAGCGCTCGCCGGCCGCGCCGTAACCGGCGTTGACCGCAGCGTCGGCTGCCAGGTCGAGGTCGGCGTCGGGGAGCACCAGCATGTGGTTCTTGGCTCCGCCTAGGGCCTGGACCCGTTTTCCGTGTGCGGTTCCGGTGGCGTAGACGTGCTGGGCGATCGGGGTGGAGCCCACGAAGGAGATCGATGAGACACGTGAATCGGTCAAGAGCGTGTCGACGGATTCCTTGTCACCGTGGACGACGTTGAACACGCCGTCCGGGAGCCCGGCTTCCTTCCAGAGTTCGGCCATCCACTGGGCTGCGGTGGGAGCCTTCTCGCTGGGCTTGAGGATCACCGAGTTGCCGGCGGCGATGGCCATGGGGAAGAACCACATCGGTACCATGGCCGGGAAGTTGAACGGGGAGATGATGGCGGAAACGCCCAAGGGCTGGCGCAACGAGTGCACGTCGACCTTGGTGGAGGCGTTCTCCGTGTAACCACCCTTGAGCAAATGCGGGATACCGCAGGCGTATTCGACGACTTCCTGGCCGCGGGAGATTTCGCCCATGGCATCATCGAGCACCTTGCCGTGCTCGGCGGTGATGATTGCGGCCAGCTCTCCCTTGCGCTTGTTCAGCAGTTCGCGGTAGTTGAACAGGATCTGCGTGCGGCGGGTCAACGAGGTGTCCCGCCAGCCGGGGAAGGCGGCGTGGGCCGAGGCGATGGCTTCTTCGGTGGTTGCTGCAGAGGCCAGTGCCACTCGTGATGACACCTTGCCGGTTGCGGGATTGGTGATGTCGGCAAAGCGGGAATCGACGGGGACTTCGAGGTTGGTTCCGTCGATCCAGTGGGAGAGCGTCTGCATGGTGTGCTGTTCCTTCCGAGGGACAAATGAGCTGTTGGATCCATTGTGGCCCCGTCAATGAGCCGTGCAAAGAGACAGTATGTAATGCATTGCGGCGAAATCGATACACTTTGTTTATGAATGATGCGACCAGCCAACACCAGCCCATCGTTGCCGGGATCTTGAGCATCGCCAGGATCCTTGAGCTGCCGGCGGTTGCCGCCGGGGAGCCCGAGGTGCTCGGAGGTGCGGAGTTGCTGGAAAACGCCGTGCGTTGGGTCCACGTTGCGGAGACCCCGGCGCTGGCCGGACTGCTCGCCGGCGGGGAATTGGTGCTGAGCACCGGGATGACTTTCGGGCCGACCGGGCAGGGGGTCGCCGACTTCATCAAACAGGTGAGGGGGGCCAAGGCCTCAGGGATCATCGTCGAGCTGGTGGCCTCGGCCAACCACGAGCAAGACCAAACCATCGAGGCATTGCGGCACGTAGCCCAGGGGAACAACTTCCCCGTCATCCTGTTGAGGCGGCGTGTCAGGTTCGTGGAGATTACCGAAGTGGTGCACCGCATGCTGGTCTCGGACCAGCTTGCCGCCTTGGAACGCTCGCGAATGATCCATGAGGTATTCACGGCGCTGAGCCTGCGCAATGCCACCGAAGAAGGGATCGTCGGGCGGGCTGCCGAGCTCATCGGTGCTCCCGTCATTCTGGAAGACGTGGCCCATCTGGTGCTGGGGTTCAATCCTGGGCCGCAGCCGGTTCCCGGGTTGCTGGAGCGCTGGCCGGAACGCTCGCGCCGGGTGGGGTACCTGGAAAAAACTGGGCGGGGAATGGGCGAGGAGAACTGGCTGCAGACCCCCGTGGGAATACAGGGCCAACGCTGGGGACGGTTGGTGGTCCCCGGTGAACTGGGCAATGACCAGGATGCTGCCATGGTTCTGGAACGGGCCGGGCAAACACTGTCCATTGCCCGCCTGGCCGGGCGCGACCAGCGTGAGCTGCTGCACCAGGCTCGGGCCGGTCTGCTGCACGAGCTGCGGCAACCCCACGCGCTCGTTGCGCAGGAGGTCATCGACCGTGCAGGAGCATTGGGACTGGCCCAATCCCCGCACTACGTCCCGTTGGTGTTCCGCCTTGATGACGACCCGGGACAAACGCCCATGGGAGTGCAGCTGCGCGAACGGGCGCTGCTGGATGCGCTCAATGCCGTGGTGGAGTCTTCCAGATCCACGGCGTTGGCCGCGAGCCTGCAGAGCGGACGCATCGGCATGGTCCTGGGCGTGGGTGCCAAGCAACTTGAGGAGCCGCTGTTGGAGAGGATCTGCCGGAACCTTGCACTCAACCAGCCGCGACTTGACTGGTCGGTGGGCGTCGGACGAGGCAGGGGCAGCGTAAAGGAAGCGGCGCACGGATTGGAGGATGCGATCCAGGTTGCCGAAACCGTGGCGACCTTCGAGACCCGGTCGCGTCCCTTTTACCGCTTCGCCGATGTGCGTCTGCGCGGACTGCTCGCGCTCATGCACCAAGACGGACGATTGAAGTCGTTTGCCGAGGCTGAGCTGGCAGGCATCCTTGATCCCCCCGATGAGCCCGCACTGGAGCTGCTTGGCCTGTACCTGAAACACGGCGGGAACAAATCGGCACTGGCACGCACCGGTTTCCTCAGCCGACCTGCGCTCTACGCCCGGTTGGAAAAGCTCGAGGACAAGCTCGGGGTCAGCTTGGACGATGCCGAGTCGCGAACCTCCTTGCACGTTGCCATGCTGTGGCGCGGATTGGGGCAGTAGTTTCTAGGGGCACCGCCGGGGGCGTGTTTGTCGGGGCCGTTGCCCGGTGGGTGTTTTGCGAACCGCAAAGGGGCCCGCCGAGGTGGCCCGAGGCCCCGGGCTTAGCTGCGCGAGGGCAGGCTGTGTGTGTCGATGTCGCCGGGGTCGTGGCAGCGACCCAGCACCCGGGTGATCGTCTCGAGCTCACCGAGTGGCAAGGCCTGCAGGATTTCGCGGTGCTGGCTCGCGATGGAGGCTTGGTGCTCGGCTCCCAACGCGTAGGCGCGCGTGATCCGCCGCTGGATCGGATGTTCCCAGATGCTGTTCAGGGTCTCACGAAGGTACTGGTTGGGGCATGGCTCTATGAGCTTGAGGTGGAATGCCTTGCCCAGCCGGAATTGCTCTTCGGCGTCCGCGGCATCCAACGTCTCGAACTCGTCGATGAGAGCGCGCAGCTGGACCATTTGGGTCGGGGTGTGGCACCCCAGTGCTTGTTGGATCGCCAGCTGTTCCAAGGCATGTCTCACCTCGAAGACGTCATGTATGTCCTGGGAGGTGAGGTCGTTGACGACGTAGCCGCTGCCGGGCACGAGCGTGGCCAGCCCTTCCATGGCCACTTGGGCCAGTGCGTCCCGCACGGGAGTGCGTGAAACCCCGTATTGGGCGGCAACCTGTTCCTGGACCAGCGAGGTGCCTGGCTTCAGGGTGCCGTCGACGATCTCGGAAGCGATTTGTTCGTGGACCCGCACCGCCAGCGGCCGTGCGTCGTAGACTCCCGTAGCCATGTTTCCCCCTGAGTTCCAGATCCCGCCCGTGCCAGCAGTCTAGCCCGGGTCGGCACGGTGCCATCAAAGCCCGTGGCGTGAGTCACAAATAATCCTTGACGCTTTCGTATCCACTGTATACGGTGAATACAATCTAGAACCGGATACGGAACGACGAAGGAAGAAACATGTATGTCTTGAACACCTGGTACGTGGCGGCGTGGAGCAGCGAGGTCAACCGCAAGCCTGTCCGCCGGGTGATCTGCGAACAGCCCCTGGTGCTTTTCCGTACCCAGAACGGGACCGCCGTGGCACTTGCCGATCGCTGTGCGCACCGCGCCTTCCCGCTCTCGAAGGGGCGTACGCTCGGGGATTCCATCGAATGCGGTTACCACGGCTTTGCCTATGGTGAAGATGGCATGTGCACCCGGGTGCCGGCGCAAAGCACCATTCCCGAACGTGCCAAGGTACGCAAATACCCGCTGGTGGAAAAGGACGGCTGGATCTGGGCCTGGATGGGCGACCCGGAGATGGCCAACCCCGCGGACGTACCGGACACCCACTGGATGAATGACCCCGAGTGGGCCACCGTGACCCACTCAGTCCCCTTCGCCTGCCGCGCCGAGTTGATCCATGACAACCTCCTGGATTTGACCCACGAATCGTTCCTGCACCAAACCACCGTGGGAGATGACTACATCTACGAACACGGCATCACCGTGGAAGTCGAGGGATCGGTGGTCAGCGTCGATAGGTTGATGCCCTCGGTCGAAGCCCCGCCACTCTATGCCGACACCATGGACGCCCGCGGCCTTTTTGACCGATTCCACTGCACCGAGTTCTTTGTCCCGAACCTGCACGTGCTGCACTCCGGGATCACCGGTGAGGGCAAGCCCCGTGCCGAGGGCTACCTGATCAAGGTTCTCAACGGCATCACCCCCATCGACGCCCACAATTCTTGGTACTACTACGCCTTCAGCCGCAACTTCGCAGTCGATGACGCCCAAGCCACCGAGGACCTGCGGGTCGGACTGGAAACGGTCCTTCGCGAGGACGCCGATGCCTTGGACGCCCAGGAAATCGGAATGCAGTCCAGGCCCGCCGGTGAACACGACGTACTGATCGCCCAGGACGGCGGCGTGGCCAAGGCCCGGCGGATCCTGGCCACGATGATCAAGCGTGAACAGGCGGCCGCAGCCTCCGCTTCTCAACCGGTCACCAGCGGGAAGGCGTAGGGCGCCATGTGGCTATTGGTACGTGCTGACTCGCTGGACGAGTACTGGGACCACTCCGGGGGACTGCGCACCTTGGCGGCCTGCCCGGACACCGACGAGCGCGGGGACCCGTGGCGATGGACCGCGCGGTTATCCGAGAACCCGTCGGGTTCCGAGGTGCTCATCGAGGCGGATCCCGAGTACATCGGGGTTGAAACCACGGTGTATACCGATAGCCACACGGGAATCATCGAACGCGCCTCGGGGCACCAGATGGTGTTGACGGCACTCAACGGCCAGATGCTTGTGGCTGCCGCCGATGGACCTTGGGAACGTTGGCTGCACCCGGGGGACGTCTTCATCGTCGAGGGCGAGGATGACGAGAGGCTGCGGATTTCGCTGGCGGGAGCCGACGCCCGGGCCTCGGTCACCATGCTGGCACCACGGAGGGCAGCCGCACTGAGGTGGGTTCCGTGAGCGCCTCCACGAAGCATGATCCGCGCCCGGGCATGTTCAGCGGCATCGACTTCTCCGCCACCGGAAAACAGCTGGGCTACGGGCACGTGGTGCACTCGGACAACGTGCACGACGGGTCGATCATCCCGATGCCCGTCTCGGTCATCTCCTCCGGGCCGGGACCGGTCGTCCTGGTAGTCGCGGGGACCCATGGCGACGAGTACGAGGGCCAGATCCTGGCCCACGAACTGATCCGCGCCCTGGAACCGGAGCAGCTTTCGGGCACGGTGATCATCGTCCCGGCGGCGAACACTGCAGCGGTGCGCGGGGCCGGGCGGGTATCACCGATCGATGCGGGAAACCTGAACCGCAGCTACCCGGGCAACGCCTCCGGCGGTGCCACCGAACAGGTCGCCGCGTTGATCTCGGGGCAGCTGTTGCCGCGCGCGGACTTTGTCATCGACCTGCACTCGGGCGGTTCGAACTCGACCTACCTGCCCTGCACCTTCATCTACCGTGGACCGGACCAGGAGCTGTGGGCGCGGAAGCTGCGGGCGGCGCGGACGCTGGGGCTTCCCTATGCCATGGTGGTCGCTCCGCTGCTGGAACCCGGTTCGCTCTCAAGCGCCGGTGACCGGGCCGGAATCACCACGATATCCACCGAGCTTCCGGGGGCCGGAACGGTGGACCGCTTCGCGCTGGAAACCCTTCGCCAGGGCATGCACCGGATGCTGGGCATGCTGGGGGTTCTGGCGGAAACCCCGCTGCCTTCGGCCGAATGCGCCGAACCGCAATGGCTGGAACTCATCCCCGATTCCCCGGTGACATCGCTGGTTGCCGGGCTTTTCGAACCGCTGGTCTCCCTGGGGGATGAGGTGCGTGCCGGGCAACCGGTGGCACGGGTGCACTTCATCGAGGAACTCGACAGAGAGCCACGCAGCTACACGGCCGGCATTGACGGGGTGGTCGCGATACTGCGCCGTCCCACCCTTGTCACCGCCGGTACCCATCTGGTGCACATCGCACCGTTTCTCGATATCACGACAGTTTCATGAGTTCCACTGCTCCCATACCAATCCCGCCCGGAAACCCACGAAGGAACGACTCGCCATGTTGAAGAAAAACGCTGCACTGCTGTTCGCGGGCGGCATGATCCTCGCCCTTTCCGCCACCGGCTGCACCAACGCCTCCGAGGCAGGAACCTCCCAAGGCCCGCAATCCGGAGGTGGGAACGCCGGGGCATCGGCAGCACTGGGCGTTAACGAGGAGGCCCGCGCCTTACTTCCGGCCGACCTGCGCGACAAGGGGTCGCTGAGCATTGCCTCGGATCCGACATACCCGCCGTTCGAGTACTACGACACGGACAACAAGACCTTGATCGGATGGGACATCGACATGGGTGATGCCATCGGCGCCGTATTGGGCCTGGAAGTCAAGCATGTGCCGGCGACCTTCGACACCATCCTTCCCGGCCTGAAATCCGGAAAGTACGACTTGGGCATGTCCACTTTCAGCGTGACCGACGAACGCCGCCAGGCCGTTGACTTCGTCCCCTACCTCCAAGGCGGCAGCGGCCTGGCCGTGGCACCGGGAAACCCCGACGCACTGGGCGTGGATCCGGACGCCCTGTGCGGCAAGAAGATCGCAGCCCAAAAGGGGTCGACCCAGTCACAGGAAATCCTGCCGGCCTTCTCCAAGACCTGCACCGATGGCGGGAAGAAGGCCATTGACATGCAGCTCTTCCCCACGCAAAACGACGCCAACCTTGCCCTGACCTCCGGTCGTGTCCAAGGTGTCATGGCGGACTCGGTGTCCCTGGCCTACCAGGGCACACTGGCAGGCGGAAAGTTCGAACTCGCCGAGGGCCCCGACTACGAGCCCGTGCTGACAGCAACGGCGCTGGGCAAGGGCAGCGACTTGCTGCCAGCCATCCAGGCCGCGACCAAGGCAATTCTCGAATCCCCGGCGTACGGTGAAATGAACACCAAGTGGGAACTTCCCGAGAGCACCGTCATCACCCCCGCCGACGTCGTGCTGAAGTAGTGCGGGTGCTCTGGAAATGACCATCACTGCCAAACCCACAAACACGCATTTGCCTGCCGATGCCTACAGCATCGTCAAGGCAAGGCACCCATGGCGCTGGATTTCCGCCGCCGTCATTGTTCTCCTTGGCCTGCTGCTACTGCGCTCGGTGGTCTCAAACCCGAATTTCGGGTGGGGGACCGTCGGGATGTACATCCGCGACGCATCCATTGTGCGAGGCATAGGAATCACCCTGGAATTGACCGCCATCTGCATGCTGATCGGCATCGTGCTGGGAGTGGTTCTGGCCGTGATGCGGATTTCGGCCAACCCGGTGGTGCGCACCGCCTCGTTTGCCTACGTGAGCTTCTTCCGCGGCACCCCGGTGTTGGTCCAGCTGCTGTTTTGGTACAACCTTGCCGCGCTCTACCCCTCCATTACCTTCGGGATACCCGGGGTGGACTTGGACGCGAACGAAATCATCACACCGATGCTCGCCGCCATCCTGGGCCTGGGCTTGAACCAGGCGGCCTACATGTCAGAGATCGTGAGGGCCGGCATCCTCTCCGTGGAACATGGGCAGTCCGAGGCCGCCGGGGCATTGGGCATCAACCGCCTGCAGACCATGCGGCGGATCATCCTGCCGCAGGCCATGCGCGTGATCATTCCGCCCACGGGCAACGAGACCATCGGGATGCTCAAGACCACGGCATTGGTCTCGGTCATCTCGGTGCCCGAGCTGCTGTACTCGGCACAGGTCATCTATGCCAGGAGCTTTGAAACGATCCCGCTGCTGATGGTCGCCAGCATCTGGTACATCGTCGTCACCTCCGTCCTGAGCGTCGGGCAGTACTATCTCGAGCGCCACTACGCCAAGGGCGGGCAACGGAGCCTGCCGCTGACACCGTGGCAACAACTCAGGCGCTTCGTGCGGGTCCATGACCCATTGACCACCAAGGGAGCCAAAAAATGAGTGCGCCAACCATGGGCACCACGGCCACCAACCTTGACACGATGATCAAGGCCGATTCGATCCGCAAGAGCTACGGACGTCTTGAGGTCCTCAAGGGGATTGACCTGCACGTCACCAGCGGGGAAGTGGTGTGCTTGATCGGCCCATCGGGATCGGGCAAGTCGACGCTGCTGCGCTGCATCAACCACCTGGAAACCATTGACGCCGGGCGGATGTGGGTCGACGGATCAGTGATGGGCTATGACCTCAAGGGCAGCAAGCTGCACGAGCAGTCGCACGCCCGCATCTGCAGAAGCCGCGTCGAAATCGGCATGGTGTTCCAGCATTTCAACCTCTTTCCGCACATGAACGTGCTGGAAAACCTGATCGAGGCCCCACGTCTGGTATTGCGGGAAAAACGTTCAACGGCCACCGCGCGTGCACTGGCGCTGCTGGAATCGGTGGGGTTGGCCGACAAGGCCAAGGCCTATCCGCGCCAGCTCTCGGGCGGCCAGCAGCAACGCGTCGCGATCGCCCGGGCACTATGCATGAAACCCAAGGTGATGCTCTTTGACGAGCCGACCAGTGCACTTGACCCCGAACTGGTCGGTGAGGTCCTGAAAGTCATGAAGGACCTTGCCGCCACCGGCATGACCATGATCGTGGTGACCCACGAAATGAACTTCGCCCGGGATGTCGCTGACCGCGTGGTCTTCATGGACGACGGCCACGTCGTGGAGCAAGGACCAGCCGCCGAAGTCATTGGCAAGCCGCAGCACGAACGCACCCGGGCCTTCCTGGCTTCCGTGCTCTAACAACACCGACCTACGCATCCCGGAAAGGGGAACGCAACAATGTCGACACTGGATTTCTTTGAAACGGAAGTTCGTTGCCTCACCAGCGAGGCGGACGGCGTGCTGTCCATGGAACTGCGACATCCATTGGGCCACGAATTGCCCGGATGGGGCGCGGGCTCACACCTCGACGTGATGCTGCCCAACGGACAGGTGCGGCAGTATTCACTGTGTTCGGACCCCGGCAAACGCGAGTCCTGGCGCCTGGCGGTCCTGCGTGAGCGTGCCGGACGCGGTGGTTCGGCCTATGTGCACGATGAATTGCGGCCGGGAACCAAGATCCAGGTGCGCGGCCCCAAGAACAACTTCGCCATGGCGCCGGCACGGGAATACATTTTCCTTGCCGGGGGGATCGGGATCACCCCGATCCTGCCGATGGTGAGGGCGGCAGAAGCGGCCGGAGTTCCGTGGCGGCTGATCTACTTGGGTCGCAGCCGCAAGAACATGGCCTTCCTCTCCGAGCTCTCCGTCCATGGGGATCGCGTGCTGATCCACCCCGATGACGAGCTGGGGATCTACCCGCTGGCCGATTTGCTGGTTGATCCGACCGGTGGATTTGACTTGTATGCCTGCGGCCCCGGGCCCCTGCTCAACGTGATCGAAACCATCGCGGAATCTTGGCAGGATCCTTCCCGGCTGCACTTGGAGCGCTTTGCCGTCGACCCCGAGCTGGCCGGTGCCGCCGTGGCCCCGCACCAGGGCGACCACGAATTCACGGTGGAAGGGACCGACGGCACCGAGGTCCTGGTTCCGGTGGGCGTCAGCATCCTTCAGGCTTTGGAGGAATCTGGCAGGAACCCGCTTAATTCCTGCCGGGAGGGAATCTGCGGCACGTGTGAGACGGCGGTGGTTTCCGGGGATATCGAACACCGCGATTCATTGCTTTCCCAGGATGAACGCGACGCGGGGGACACTATGATGATCTGCGTGTCCCGGTGCAAGGGAAAGCGCTTGGTGCTCGAACTGGATTGAGTTTCCGTACTACCCGGCGGGCCGACGTGCTAGGAACCATATGGGTGGCGCTTGTCCTCCAAGGTTTCGCTGGACCACGGGGCGATCCATTCCCCGGTGCCTTCGGAGTTGTCGATGATCCCTGCTTCGAGCCATTGAAAGTCCCCGGCCAGCACCTTCTTGGACAGTTTTCTGTCGGTCTTGTCGCTATTGGCCCACAGGTCCTTGAAGAGCGTCTCGCAACGGTGCTCGGACTGCTCGCAGAACGCCAAAGCTAGCAGTTCGGCCGATGCCGCGTTTTTGGGGTCCTGGGTTCGCATGAGCTCGACGCGGGAAATGCAGGCGGCCATGGCGAAAAGCTCCGCGCCGACGTCCACTACGCGTCCGAGGAACGCCTGGTGGTTTTCCATCCCTGCCTGCCAGGTGGCCATGCCTGCGAAGGTGTGCCGGGCTAGACGCCGCGAAGCCCGTTCGATGAACCGCAGGTATTTGGCCAGGTGGCCGTGGTCCGAGTAGGAATTGGGCAGCAGGCCGGAGCCAAGTGCCAACGTGGGCAACCATTTGGCGTAGAAGCCCGAGGCCCCCAGCGCGGCCTTGGCCTTTGCCTGTAGGTCAGCATCCTTGTTGGCCAGGTCCCCGGCTGCTTTCAGGTGCGCGTCGACTGCTTCACGGGCAATGAGCAGGTGCATGATTTCGGTTGAACCCTCGAAAATGCGATTGATTCGCAAGTCCCTGACGAGTTGTTCCACGGGTACCGCGCGCTCCCCGCGGGCGTGCAGGGATTGTGCGGTTTCGTATCCTCGACCTCCCCGGATCTGCAGCAATTCATCGGCGATCTTGCAGGAGACCTCGGAGGAGAAGAGCTTGGCCAGGGCCGCTTCGATGCGCACGTCCTTCATTCCGGCATCGGCCAGGGCCGCGGAGAGTTCGAAGACGGACTCCAAGGCGAAGGTGCTTGCGGCGATGTAGGCGATCTTCTTGCCGACGGCCTCATGTTTTCCAACAGGCTTGCCCCATTGGACCCGTGCGTTGGACCATTCCCGCGCGATCTTCAACGACCATTTTCCGGCACCCGCACACATCGCGGGAATGGACAGTCGTCCGGTGTTCAGTGTGCTCAGGGCGATCTTGAGTCCCGCGCCTTCCTTGCCCAACCGGTTTTCGATGGGAACGCTCACGTCATGGAAACGGGTGACGCCGTTTTCGATGCCACGCAAACCCATGAATGCGTTGCGGTTTTCCACGATGATTCCGGGTGAGTCCGCTTCCACGACGAACGCGCTGATCCCACCACGCGTTTTGGTGCCGTCACCCGATTCGTGTGGCGGCACGGCAGCCATGACCACCAGGAGCTCGGCCACCACCCCGTTCGTCGTCCAGAGCTTGGCTCCGTTGATTGTGTAGCTCTTCCCGTCATCCGAGAGCGTTGCGGTGGTTCCCAAGCGGGCGGGATCCGAGCCCACATCGTTTTCGGTGAGCAAGAACGCGGAGATGGCACCTTGGGCGCAGCGCGGAAGAAACTTGCGTTTCTGTTCCTCGGTGCCGAACATCTTCACCGGTTCCGGAACGCCGATGGATTGGTGGGCCGAGAGCAGTGCCCCGAGACTCGGGTTCAGCGTCCCCACGAGCATCAGTGCTCGACCGTAGTCCGCGAGGCTAAGGCCGAGCCCGCCGTATTCCACCGGGATCTTCATGCCAAAGGCGCCTAGCTCGCGCAGGATCTTGATGTCTGCGTCGGGAATCCTGGCCTCGCGCTCGATGACGGCGGGATCGATGCTCTTGATGGCTTCACGCAGCTTCTGCATGAACTTGGCCCCGCGTGCCGCCGTTTCGTGGTCCTGCTGCGGATGGGGGTGGATCAGTTCCCAGTCGAAGTCGCCCATGTACAGCCCCTTGGCGAAGCTGGGTCGCTCCCATTTCTGCTCTCGGGCCGCCTCCGCCACCTGGCGTGCTGCCTTCTCGTCGATGGGGTTGTTCACGGGCTTTTCATCAAGGCTCACGACTGTTCCTCTGTTCAGAGTCATGGGCCTGCCATGGGGACTCGCGGGCCCTGAGCTTATTGAAGCCAGCCTAGTCGCGGGGACCGGTTGCCGATAGGGGGCAGGGCTGCGTGGACCTTGTCCTGCACGATCTGCCGCACGGCACTTTCGATACGTACCTGCTGAGGCTCGTTGCGTGGCTAGTCGTCCTCGGGGTCAAGGCGCACGCAGCAGTGGTGTTCGTTTGACGGTGGATCAAAGCATGCGCGGTATGGCGCTTGGGCGCCATCAACCGCAGCCGTGAGCAACTCAAGGTTCATGGAACACACGATGGCCCGATGGTTGGCGGAAAGCTGGTGGAACGGACAATCAAGAAGTCCCACGGAACCGTCCTGGTGAACTTCCGGACGATATCCGTGGTCGGACAACGCCTGCAACAGCGATTCTGAGCGCACGCCAATTGACTGTCCTGTTTCGCGCGCGACTTCCGCCAACACCGTTGCGACAGGCCGGTCCTGGGCACCCGCTATTTCGATGGCCTCGGCCATGATGCTGCCTGCCAACGCATATTCCCGGTGGGGAATGCTTGCGGATACGTCTCGTTGCGCTGTCGAATAGAGTTTTGCCGGACGGCCGGAACCTGGTCCGCCGCGTCCGTTGAGTCGACGGAACTCCACGTGGAGCAGGCCCTGGTCTGCGAGTTTGTCGAGCTGGAAAGCCACGGTGTTGCGCGCTAGCTTGAGCGCCGAAGCACACTCGTCGCGTCCCACGGCGTCTTCGCTGGTCCGGACGAATTCGTACACGGCCTTGCGGATTGGATCCGCCAAGGCCGCCACTGCGTTGAGTCCCGGGTACTCGGCATCTAACTTCATGGGTCAAGTCTAAATCTAAAGTTAGTAACTGTTGACTTAGAGGCAAATAAGTTTCTAAAATGAAATACCACAACTTTAGAAAGAAGGGTCAGGATCATGGCCACCCACACCGTGAACACCGCGACTGATCGAAGCGCCAAGCTTCATCACCAGGCGTTCCTGCTTCTGCGTACGATCTTCACTGTCGCACCCATCATTTTTGGGATCGACAAGTTCACCAATCTGCTCACCGACTGGACCCACTACCTGGCCCCGCTGGCCACGGACATTATCCCGGTTTCCCCGCAGGCCTTCATGTATGTGGTCGGCATCGTCGAGATCATCGCCGGCATCCTTGTGGCGCTTCGCCCCAAGATCGGTTCTCTGGTCGTTTGTCTCTGGCTGCTCGGGATCATCGTCAATCTGATCCTGCTTCCGGGGTTCTTTGACGTCGCCCTCCGCGACTTCGGTCTGTTTGTTGCCGCGTTTGCCCTGAACCGGCTGGCGCTGGCGCGTGATGTGTAGGCGCCCTCGATAGCGGCGAGCACCCTGAGGTACCGGCACGGTGGCTGGCTCATGGAGACGAAGGAAAATTCGTCCACCGGGCCAGCCACGTCCTTGTTTCCTGACGGCGAGGGTATTTCCCGGCGTTCGTGTTCAGACCTGCCGGAGCCACCCATTGCACAGGACGGGACCGGATGGAAGGATTGGCCGGAGCGCCCGAGCTCCAATCCTCCGGGCGTTGTGCCAAGTCAGACCACCGCCACAGCCCCGAAGAGGTAGAGCCCCTTATGTCGCGACCCGAAGCCCTCGCCACCATCCAAATCGACAACGAGCGGCTGCGCGTCACCGAGTGGCGCTTCGCTCCGGGGACGGAAACCGGCTGGCATGTCCACCCGAGCGACTACGTCGTGGTGCCCATGACCACCGGTGCGCTGGTTCTTGAAACCTGCGAGGGATCCATTACGAATGAGCTCACAGCAGGCGTCTCATACACACGCCCTGCAGGAAGTGAACACAACGTGTTCAATGATGCGCAGACCGAATTCGTTTTCGTCGAGATCGAGCTCAAATAGGGCGAGCTGCATGCCGGCTGGGTAGTGCACGCAAGTCATTGTTTCCATGGGTCTGCGGTGCCACGATTGAAGAAGGCTCCGCGAACCGGACAGATGCCCGATTGAGGCGCAGAATGGAAATACGCGATCCGTGCTGATACATGGCTTTCCGTAGTCCTGCATCGGGAGAGTGACTGGTCCGTTCCCGCAGCTGGTGGGAGGGGGCCCGGGAATACGGTCCCTGGCGACTCACGGTTCGAGCAATGAACGGGATGCCATCCAATGACGACTACAAAAGTGCAAGCGGAACGAACCGACGCACAGAAGCAACATCGCAATATCCTACTGGTCTTTGCCGGTCTGGTGATGACGATGCTCCTTGGCTCGTTGGACCAAACGATTTTTTCCACCGCGCTTCCCACGATCGTCGGCGAGCTCCACGGCGTCGACCTGATGCTGTGGGTCATCACCATCTACATTCTTGCCTCCACCATCACGCTGCCCATCTACGGCAAGATGGGCGCCCTTCTCGGACGCAAGGGCATCTTCATGGGTGCCATCACCTTGTTCATCATCGGCTCGATCGTTGGGGGCTTTGCCCAGGACATGACGTAGTTGATCATTGGGCGCGGCGTCCAGGGCCTTGGCGGAGGGGGCCTGATGGTGCTTTCCCAGGCGATTATCGCCGATGTTGTTCCGGCGCGGGAGCGCGGAAAGTACATGGGCATCATGGGAGGGGTCTTTGCCTTGTCCTCCTTGGCCGGTCCCTAGCTGGGGGTTGGTTCACCGAGGAGATGACGTGGCGATAGTGCCTCTGGATGAACATCCCGCTGGGGGTTATGGCCCTGGCCGCGGCGTTCTTCTTTCTCCACTTGCCCGAGACCGACACCGCGCACCGACCGCGAATCGATGTGGCGGGAATGCTGCTCCTGGCCCTGGCTTCGACCGCCTTGGTACTGACCACGACGTGGGGAGGAAGCACGGATGCATGGGATTCGGCCATCGTCCTTTCGCTGATTGCCATCACGCTGGTTGCCGCCGTGCTGTTCGTGGTGGTCGAAAACCGGGCCGAGGCACCGATCATGTCGATGAAACTGTTCCGCGAGCCCAACTTCGTCAAGACCACCGTGGCCGGCCTGGTGATCGGCGTGGCCATGTTCGGGGCGTTGGCCTACTTGCCGACGTTCCTACAAATGGTCACCGGAGCCAACGCCACCCAATCGGGCCTTCTGATGATCCCGATGATGGGCGGGCTGTTGGTCACCTCCATCGGCTCGGGAGCCTTTGTCAGCAAGACCGGACGCTACAAGTGGTTCCCCGTGGTCGGGACCTTCGTGGTGGCCGGTGCGCTGGCATTGCTCTGAACAATGAATGCGGACCTGCCTGTATGGATCATCCGTAGCTACCTGGCGCTGCTGGGTATCGGGCTCGGGCTGGGAATGCAGATCCTGGTGCTGATCGTGCAAAACACGTTCCCCAATTCGCAGGTGGGAATGGCAACCGCGGCGAACAACTACTTCCGCCAGATCGGAGCATCGATCGGTACGGCCGTGGTGGGCAGCCTCTTCGTCACGAACCTGGGAAACCTGTTGGCGCAACGGTTGCCGACCGCCGGCGCCGGAGCGCCCGGTGGCGCCAACTCCTTCACCCCGGACCTGGCGCGCGAACTGCCTAATGCGGTACGCCACATCATCGTCGGAGCCTACAGCGACGCGTTGACCCCGGTGTTCCTCTATATGGTCCCGATTGTCATTGCCGCCGCGATCGTGCTGGTGTTCCTGACCGAAAAGCCTTTGGCCACCTCCATCGAGCACGACGGACGACAAGGCCAGGAGCCGAAATCAAGCTCCGGGACGGATATCGAGGAAACACAATCCGTGGTGGCGGCTGCTTCGGGAGCACGGCGCGGTGCTGGCGGCGCCTCGGATGAGGGCCGCGGCCCAACAACCGATGAGCATGCGCCCCCGACGCCCCGCACCCAGGCACCGCGCGGAGCCGTCGGAAGGAAAACCAACACCGGCTCCATGACGCACATGCGGTGTCCGCTTCTAGAGGTGGTTCTCCGCCTCGGTCAACACCGAACGCAGGATGGATTCGATTTGATCGAACTCCGGCGGGCCCACCGTCAAGGGAGGGGCCAGCTGGATCACGGGGTCCCCGCAGTCATCCGCGCGGCAGTACAACCCCGCGTCGTAGAGGGCGGTGGACAGGAAGCCGCGCAGCAGCCGCTCGGATTCCTCGTCGTTGAAGGTTTCCTTGGTCTTCTTGTCCTTGACCAGTTCGATGCCGTAGAAGTATCCGGCGCCGCGAACATCGCCCACGATCGGCAGGTCCTTGAGCTTCTCCAAGGTGGATTTGAACACCGGGGCGTTGTCCTTCACCCGCTGGTTCAGCCCTTCGCGCTCGAAGATGTCAAGATTGGCCATGGCCACCGCGGTGGACACCGGGTGCCCGCCAAAGGTGTAACCGTGGTAAAACGTGGTGTCCCCGTGCTTGAATGGCTCGAACAGCTTTTCCGAGGCGATCATGGCCCCCAACGGCGAGTAGCCGCTGGTGATGCCCTTGGCGCAGGTGATGATGTCGGGCACGTAGCCAAAGTCTTCGCAGGCGAACATCGACCCAATGCGCCCAAAGGCGCAGATGACTTCATCGGATACGAGCAACACGTCGTTCTCGTCGCAGATCTCCCGTACCCGCTGGAAGTAGCCCGGCGGCGGAGGGAAACAGCCGCCGGAGTTCTGCACGGGTTCCAGGAAGACTGCGGCAACCGAATCGGCGCCCTCGAACTCGATGGTCTCCCGGATGCGCTCCGCAGCCCAGAAGCCAAAGTCCTTCTCGTTGTCGGCGAACTGTTCCGGGGCGCGATAGAAGTTGGTGTTCGGCACCCGGAAGGTGCCGGGGACCAAGGGCTCGAAGGGGGTTTTCATGTCCGGCAGGGAGGTGATGGCCAACGCGCCCTGCGGGGTGCCGTGGTACGCCAACGCTCGGGAGATCACCTTGTGCTTGCCGTGCTTTCCCATGAGCTTGAAGTACTGCTTGGCGAGTTTGAAGGCCGACTCGACGGCTTCACCTCCGCCGGTGGTGAAGAAAACACGGTTCAGGTCACCCGGCGCGTGGTTGGCGAGGCGTTCGGCCAGGTCTATGGCGGGTTCGTGGGCGTAAGACCACAGTGGCATGAAGGCGAGCTTCTCGGCTTGCTTGGCCGCAGCCTCGGCTAGTTCTGCCCTGCCGTGACCGGCGTTGACCACGAAGAGGCCGGCCAGACCGTCGATGTAGCTCTTGCCCTGGTCATCCCAGAGAGTGTGGCCTTGACCCCGGGTGATGATCGGAACCCGGGTTCCGCCCTGCAGGGGGGAGTGGCGTGCCATGTGCATCCACAAATGGTCCCGGGCCGCTGTCTGGCGGTCGGTGCCAAGTGGTGTGGTGCCGGTGCTGGTCGTCGTGCTGGAAATGCTCATCGGGTACCCCAGTTGTATTCCTGTTTGCGCAGCGAGAGGTACATGAACGTTTCGGTTTCACGTACCCCTTCCACGGATCGAATTTCTGTGATGATACGAAGCAGATCTTCGTCATTGGCACAGATGACTTCCGCAATGATGTCCGAAGGGCCCGCCACCACCACGCAGTAATCGACCTCCGGCAGGGCAGCGATCCTGTCGGCGGTGGCGATGATGTCTCCGGTGGAGCGGATGCCCAGCAAGGCCTGGCGTTTGAAGCCAAGCTGCATGGGATCGGTGACGGCGACAACCTGCATGACCTTGCTGTCGATTAGTTTTTGTACCCGTTGCCGCACGGCCGCCTCGCTGAGACCCACTGCCTTGCCGATCGCGGCGTAGGAACGTCGCCCGTCCTGCTGCAGTTGTTCAATGATCGCCTTGGACGTGTCATCCATGCTCAGTGCGTGGGTTGCGCCGTTGGGTGCGGATTGGGTCACTGCCTATCGACCTCCTGATCGAATATTTGGGAGGCCAAGGTTGCTTGCGTGACTCCCGGTCGCTGGTTGGGAACGAGCATAGCCCGAAGGAATCAGTTGTGGAAGAGGGCATTCTCGACGGATTTCCATAGTTCGCGAAATGCATGTTGGTGAAAACTATTGTCACCCTAGTGAATTCCTGACATGATCCAATGTCAACAAGAGAGCGTGATGTGGGTCACGTTCATGTAGGTCGCGTCGGGGGTAGACGCACCGCCAGGTGAAGGGGAAACAGGGAATGTCGAATCATAACAAACGCGAGCTGCCCAGGGATCCGGGCGTACGCGCCTTGATCGCCCAAACACAGCGCATGCAGCTCTCTCGCCGCAAGTTGATGGCCGGGGCAGGGGGACTTGGCCTCGCCGCATTTCTTGCTGCCTGCGGAACAGGTGGCACCGGTGGAGCCAACAAGTCCAGTGACGCAGCCCCCACAGTGAAAGACGTTTCCGAAAGCGATAAGAACGTCATGTGGGCCAACTGGACGCTGTATCTTGACTACGACGACAAGTCCAAGGTCTACCCTTCCCTCGCGGAGTTCACGAAACGTAGCGGTGTCAAGACGCACTACGCCGAGGACATCGACGGCAATGATTCCTATTACGGCAAGGTCCAAGCACAACTGGCTGCAGGCCAGGACATCGGCCAGGACATCATGACGCTCACCGATTGGATGGCCTCGCGCGTCATTCGCCAAGGCTTCACACAAGAACTGAACCACGCAAACATCCCGAACATCGACAAGTTGTTGCCCTCCCTGCAAAACGTCGACTTCGATCCTGGCCGGAAGAACTCCCTGACCTGGCAAAGCGGTTACGCGGGCATTGCCTACAACAAGGCGAAATATCCCAAGGGATTGCGCACCGTCTCGGACCTGTGGAACCCGGATCTCAAGGGCCGGATCACCGTGCTCGACGAAATGCGCGACACCATGGGCTTGTTGTTGCTCGACAACGGGGTGGACATCGATGGACAGTGGTCCGACACCGAGTTCGCCGCAGCCACCGATGTGCTCTCCAAGCAGATCTCCAATGGCCAGATCCGCCAGGTCAAGGGCAACTCCTACAAGGAGGATTTCATTTCCGGGGATGCCATCGCCGGGATCGTGTGGAGTGGCGATATCACGCAGATGAACTTCGAAAATGACGACCAATGGGAGTTCGTCATCCCGGAAGCGGGATGCACTCTCTGGAGTGACAACCTGATGGTCCCGGTTGCCTCCACGCGCAAGAGCAACGCGGAAAAACTCATGGATTTCTATTACGAACCGGAGATCGCTGCACAGGTCGCTGCCTACGTAAACTTCATTTCCCCGGTTCAGGGCGCCAAGGAAGCGATGGAAAAAATCGATCCGGCCCTGATGGACAATCCGTTGATTTTCCCCTCCGATGAGGACCTTGCCAAGGCCTATGCCTTCAGGTCGCTCAGCGCCGAGGAAGAAACCAATTTCAATAGCCAGTTCCAAACCGCGATCGGAGCGTAATGACTCGCCTTGACTGCCAATTCTCGTCCCGTCAGCGGCTGGCCAGGGGAATCGCCCAAGCACGTATCACTCGCAGGGGAGTACTCGCCGGAGCCGGTGGCCTGGCACTGGCAGTGGTGCCGGCGGCGTGTGGAACCGAGGGAGGCAAGAGTGCTGCCGGGCTCAGTGCTGCCGCTGATCTGTCCTGCGAACCGAAGATCGTGAGCTGGGCCAATTGGACACTGTACCGCGACTACGACGACCAGACGAAGAAATGCCCGACCCTCCAACGGGTCGTCAATGAAAGCGGCATCACCACCGAGTACCCCGAAGTCATCGACACCTACTACGGCAAGAACCAGGCACAGCTGGCCGTCGGCAAGGTCATTGGCCAGGACATCAGCACCCCGAGTGACTGGATGTCAGAGTGGTTGATACGCCAGGGGTACGTCCAGGTACTCGACCACGCGAATGTCCCGAACCTTTTGCCCGAGCTGCGCGATGTTCGATTCGATCCTGGAAGCTCCAAGTTCCTGGCCGGGCAATCGGGGTTCACCGGGATCGCCTGGAACAAGGAAGCACTTTCTGAGGACCTGAAGAACGTGTCGGACCTATGGGGCCCCGCGCTGGAGGGCCGGGTGGCGGTGCTCGACGAAACGCGCGACACCACGGCGATGATGCTGCCGGATGAGGGCATCGACATCCAGGGCAACTGGGGCGAGGCCGAATATGGGAACTTGCTGGAGGTCCTGGAGCAAAACATCAAGATCGGGCAGATCCGCCAGGTCAAGGGCAACTCGTACAAGCAGGGTTTCATCTCCGGGAATGCGATTGCAGGACTGGTCTACACCGGCGACATCGCCCAGCTGAACTTCGAAGAGGGCGATAAATGGGATTTCGTGATGTCCGAGGCCAAGGGGCCGGTCTGGAGTGATAACTTCATGGTCCCGATCGGTGCAACGCAGAAGACCAATGCGGACAATCCACTGATCTTCCCGACCGAGGAATTCCTTGCTCGTTCCTCCATCGAACGCGTGATGGGTGTGGAGGAAGAAACCCAATTCCAAGACATGTTCCAGCAAGTGATTGGGGCCTAGGCAATGACCACCACAACCATCCAACAGGGCAAGGAAACCTCCCTCGTCACCTCGGGGGCCGACCTGCACCTGAGCAACGTCACCAAGAGGTTTGCTGAATTCACTGCTGTCGACGATCTGACCCTCACCGTGCCCAGCGGAACTTTCTTCGCCCTGCTCGGGCCCTCCGGCTGCGGCAAGACCACCACTCTGCGCATGGTTGCCGGTCTTGAACAGCCCACCAGCGGCGCCATCAGCATTGGCGGCAAGGACGTCACCAAGCTGCCTTCGTTCCAACGTGAAGTCAACACCGTGTTCCAGTCCTATGCCTTGTTCCCGCACATGAGCGTGCTGGACAATGTGGCCTTCGGGCTCAAGCGCAAGAAGGTGAGGGACGCACTGGCCCGGGCCAAGGAGGCCTTGGAGATGGTGGAACTTGGACATCTCGCCTCGCGCAAGCCGTCCCAGCTCTCCGGGGGACAGCAGCAACGCGTGGCGCTGGCCCGGGCCTTGGTCAACCGCCCGGCAGTGCTGCTGCTCGATGAACCGCTTGGCGCCTTGGACATGAAGCTGCGCCGGCAGATACAGGTGGAGCTCAAGTCCATCCAGACCGATGTCGGGCTGACCTTCATTCACGTGACCCACGACCAGGAAGAAGCCATGACCATGGCAGACACCGTCGCGGTGATGAGCAAGGGCAGGATCGAGCAAATGGGTGCTCCACGCGATCTGTACGAACTTCCCAAAACGATCTTTGTCGCCAACTTCCTGGGTAAATCCAACTTGATGTACGGCTCGGTCTCGGAGGATCTGGGGGACGCGGTCACCGTTGATGTGGCCGGACACCGCCTTCTCATGCCCAAGGACAGGTCCGTGGCACACAAAGGTGCGGCCGTGGTGGGGGTTCGTCCGGAAAAAATGCGGGTGTTGGAGCTGTCCGACGAATACTCCCCCAGCGCCAACATGTTAACCGGTACCGTCTTGGACGCCTCGTTCACCGGGGTCAGCACCGAATACCTGGTCGAGGTGCCGGGAATCGGGACCATCAGCACTTTTTCGCAGAACCTTGGCCAGTCCCCGGCCCAACGCGGAAACACCGTGCGCATGATCTGGGAGCCGGAATTCTCCTTCGGTCTTGACGGTACGGAAGAAGCGGCCGAAGAGCAGGAAGGGGCATGACCTCCACCGTCGGGAGCTTCCGGAAGAAGCCCAACGCATCCCCGGACCTGCGCAGCGAGGAGGAGCTGGCCGCGGAACGCCGCAAGGGCAGGGTTGGGCTATACCTGATCATCCCAGGCATTGCAGTCCTCGCTCTGTTCTTCGCCGCCCCGGTCCTGATGCTGCTGGGCATGTCTCTGTATGCCAAACCGCCGGGCGCGGAAATCGGCGAGTTCGTTCCCGCCCTGGAATTTGGCAACTACGTTACGGTCATCAGCGCTTACTGGGAGGTTTTCCTGCGGTCCTTCTGGTTCGCGTTGATCGCCACGGTCGCGGCTCTGCTCATCGGCTATCCCATGGCCTACCTGGTTGCCGTCCGGTTGCGCGGGCGCCAGCTCTTGCAGGGGATCTTGCTCGTGCTGCTGATTGCCCCGTTCTTCTCAAGCTTCATCCTGCGCACCCAGGCCTGGAAACAGATCCTTTCCGATGAGGGCCCTGTGGTCACGGTTCTGCGTGCCATTGCGATCCTTCCTGCCGATGGCCACTTGACTGCCACTGCCTTTGCCGTGGTCTGTGGCCTGACCTATAACTTCTTGCCGTTCATGATGCTGCCCATCTACGCCAACCTCGATCGGTTGGATACCAACCTGTTGGAGGCCGCGGGGGACCTGTATGCCTCCCCGATCACCACCTTCTTCAAGGTGACCCTGCCGATGTCGATGCCTGGCGTCTTTGCCGGAACCCTGCTCACGTTCATTCCGGCGGCGGGCGACTACGTTAACGCCGCCCTGCTGGGCAATAACAGGGATACCGCCATGATCGGCCAGATCATCGATTCCCGCTTCTTCAAGGTGGTCGACTATCCCGGAGCCTCGGCACTGAGCTTCATCCTGATGATCCTGATCCTCGCGCTGGTCATGATCTATATCAAGCGTTTTGGTACCAAGGAACTGATCTAGGGAAGGCTTGGAATGCGACAAAAATTTGGGCGCTGGTTCATTCCGGTCGCCGGAGGCCTGGCCTTCATCTATCTCTTGGTACCGATTGCTTACATCTTCGTTTTTTCCTTCAACAACGCTGGGCGCACCAACCTTGAATGGCGTGGATTCACACTAGACAACTGGAAAAACCCGTGTGGCGCCCCAAATGTGTGCGAGTCGTTGGTCAACTCGCTTCAAATCGGCGTCGTTGCCACGATATTCGCAACGGTGCTTGGCACCTGTGTGGCATTGGGATTGGTGAGGTACAAGTTCAAGTTCCGCAATACCGCGGACCTTCTGATCATCCTGCCCCTTGCTACCCCGGAGGTCGTGCTTGGCGCCTCGCTGCTGGCACAGTTCCTGAACCTAGGGTGGGAACTTGGCTTTAGCACCATCGTGATTTCCCACATGATCTTCTGTATGTCTTTCGTGGTGGTTACCGTTAGGGCGCGCGTCTCCTCGCTCGATTCTAGGTTGGAAGAGGCCGCATCGGATCTGTATGCCAGCCCCTTCGTGACGTTCTGGAAAGTCACTTTTCCACTCTTGCTACCCGGGATCGTGGCGGCTGCCCTGCTGTCGTTCGCCATGAGCTTCGATGACTTCATCATCACGAACTTCAACTCCGGGAACTTCTCAACCTTCCCTAAATTCATCTACGTCTCCGCAACCCGCGGCATACCTGCCCAGGCCAACGTGATTGGCTCGGCGATGTTCATCCTTGCGCTTGCCGTCGCGGTCACCTGGCAGATCATTGCCTACCGTCGGCGAAAGACACTCGCGTCGCGTTAGTGCGGCGCGCGAACGCTACGCTTTCAGGCAACACCGCCTGAAAGTGCACGGCCGCTGATGTGGTTGAGGCCAGCAATGGCTATGCGCCGCTGGGAGCCATGAGTGAACCGGAGCGGCTGGGTCCATTACTGAAAGGACCGCACCGTTTAGCCGCAACTTGTCACCGAGAGTCTTGGAACAGGTCGTCTTGATGCGGAGGTTGATCTTGCGCGCGCCGGATGGGCGTCATGCCCAGTGAACTCGCACTCATCGGGCAATAATTCAGGGACAGATTGGATGCTTCAATAAACGCGGGTGATCGCGGACCTCGCGGATGTGAGGTAGATCGCCTGGCAGGAGGCGCAAAGGACGGTTATCGATTTGGTGGCCGATGTGTTAATCGCCTAGAATGGTTAGGCGTTAAGTCGTACATACCCATTTGGGTTTGTGCGGTAACCCGTAATACCGAATATCGTGGTCAACCGAGTAGGGAAAAATACTCACTGACCACGAGGTTCACCGTCTTTCACGCTAATAAAGGCGCTTCGGTTGGTTCTCACCCAGCCTGGTTACCTTCAAGGTGTGCAGTAATAACGGTGTCACAACTGGTGGCGGGACTCTTATACGCAGATTCAGAGGCAGCAGTTTCCGCTGTATCAGCCAACGAGTACCGCCAATATTTACTACAACTGAGGAGTGATCATGGCAGCTGTATGCCAGGTGACAGGTGCAGTTCCGGGCTTCGGACACAGCATCTCCCACTCGCACCGTCGCAACAAGCGTCGGTTCGACCCGAATATCCAAAAGAAGCGCTACTGGGTTCCGACCCTGCGTCGCAACGTCACGTTGACCCTGTCAACCAAGGGCATCAAGCTCATTGACGTTCGCGGCATCGATGCCGTTGTAGCCGGCCTGCTTGCGAAGGGTGTGAAGCTCTAGTGGCTAAGGATAAGGACGTACGTCCGATCATCAAGCTCAAGTCGACCGCCGGTACCGGGTTCACCTACGTGACCCGCAAGAACCGTCGTAACAACCCAGACCGCATGGTTCTGAAGAAGTACGACCCGGTAGTCCGCAAGCACGTCGAATTCCGAGAGGAGCGCTAAAGATGGCCAAGAAGTCCATGATTGCTAAGAACGAGCAGCGCAAGGTCATCGTTGAGCGTTACGCCGCAAAGCGTGCCGAGCTGAAGAAGACCCTCGTTGACCCGAAGGCAACCGACGAGGCACGCGAAGAGGCTCGTCTGGGCCTGCAGAAGCTGCCCCGCAATGCTTCGCCGGTACGTGTACGTAACCGCGATTCCATTGACGGCCGCCCCCGCGGCACCCTCCAGAAGTTCGGTATCTCCCGTGTTCGCTTCCGCGACATGGCACACCGTGGCGAGCTTCCGGGCATCACCAAGTCTTCCTGGTAAATTCCAGAAGCTGTCGAAGGCCCCAACCGATCCGGTTGGGGCCTTCGGCCATTTAACGATGGTTTAGGCTCGTTGGTTGAACGCTTTCGGTGCGACGTTGCGGCTCTCCCGGGCGCGGCGACCGGTAGGGGGAGCCGAGGACGGATCAGCCCGCGCCAAACCGCCGTTTCCACCACGGGGAGCGGTCCGGCACAGGCTCTGTTGTCGCGGCGCCCGTGTCGGATATTCGTTGGAGGCGGCGCTGCACCCAGCACCCAAGCTCGGCTTCGATGCCACGCAACTTTGTGATCACCGGGTGACGGCCGTTGAGCTGTCGCCGGGCCTCGATGATTCAGGCATTGAAGTCCTCAATCAGGTCATGTTCCTGGGCGGTGGAACGCAGACCGTCCATGGTTGGCGCGAGTTCGGCCTCTTCCGTGCGCGGCATCAATGCCGGCTGACCCACGCCTATGATGTTCCCTGGTTGCATCATGCCCTCGACCCACCGGTCCGGGTCCGCTTCGGATCCCAACCCCGAGATGGGTTTGCCCGCGTCGGCGAGATTCTCGAAGTCTTCCCGGGCAAAGGCAGCAGCCACGGCGCTATTGGCCACTTCGAAGGCCTCGTGATGGGCATGTATGTGCGGTGTGGCGGGAGGCTCATCGCTGTCGTCAATGAATTTCGGACTCGTGGTCTGGAGATATTCGTCAACTGGGAGGTCTTCACGCGCTGAATCCCGCGCCAAGCGGCAGAGCGGCTTGCCACGAGGCATCCCGGTCTTTTTCTGCGTTGCGTCGTGGCATTTTGGCCCTGCCGCCTTTCGATCCGTCCTGTCACAGGCCTAAGGAGCCGGGCCCTGCAGCGGCAATGGCCACAGCATTTCCTTCACGCCCTGCGGTGCTTCTGGCGCAGGACAAAGGGGAGTTGCAGGTAGCTTTGACTGTCATGAGCACCAATGGATCAGGCAACGCAGAAGAAATCCCCGACGTCAGGACAGCGGCGGCAGGAGACAGCCCCGCAGCGGGAGACGCCTCGGGCAAGCGCGTGCTGGTGACCGGGGCGAACGCCGGGATCGGTTTCTGGACCAGCCTTCAGTTGGCCCAGCGCGGTGCGGAAATCATCATGGGCTGCCGCGATGCCGCGAAGGCTGGCGCCGCGATGGCGGCTATCAGGGCCAGGGTGCCCGAAGCACGGCTTCGAATCGTTTCCATGGATGTTTCCGATCTTGGATCCGTCGCTGAGGCGGTGAACGAGCTTGACGCGTTGAACCGCCTCGACGTGCTCATCGCCAACGCCGGCATGGTGCACACCCCACGAAGCCGGCAGCAGAGCGTGGACGGACTTGAGCTGGTGGCGGCCACGAACTACTTTGGACACTTCGCCCTTGTCGCCGGACTCCTGCCACTGCTGGACCGGACACCGGGGGCCCGGGTCCTCACCTTGGGTTCGCTGTCCACCCTTCTGGTTCGCCCGCACCTAGGGGATCCGCAATTACTGGAGCATTACACCTCTTGGCGGGCCTATGCCCGCTCGAAGATCATGGTTCAGTCCTTCGCTTTTGAGCTCGACCGGCGCTTGCAGCGAACCAGGAGCACGACTCGAGCCCTGTGTGCACACCCGGGCTACTCGATTTCGGGTCGCACGCCTGCGGTCTTTGGGGTCAACGAGCCAAACACGTTCAAACGGGTCGTCGACACGCTCCAGGCCCCGTTCACCCAAGGCAAGAACCAAGGGGCCTGGCCGGTGGTTCGGGCGGCACTGGACCCGGCGGCCTTCGCCACTGCCGGGCCGGTCTTTTACGGGCCACGTGCCTGGGTGAAGGGTGCCGCGACCAAGTTGGTTCCGGCAGCGATCACCACTGAAACCGATGCCGCCCGAACGATCTGGAAGGCGGCGGAATCGGCCACCGGGATCAGCCTGCTGAGCTAGGGAAGCATCGCGGGGAGCAGCGGTGACCACGGGCGCCGCATGCCTGGGAGGACCGTCGGGAACGATGAAAACCGTCCATGGACGGTCGACCGCCCAAGAGACGCCCGGCGTGCGATTGGTCTCTCTTTGGGCGTGAAATATACCGCTGAGCGCGAAAATCAGGGGAAACTTCAAAAATTTCCCGGGATTTCGGCCCATTTCGGGCGTTTCGCGCAGGAACATTTGGTAAGTTCTCACACAGAAGTCCCCGCGAACGCGAGGCGACCCGATCCGAAACCGGTCGGGAAGATGAAGTCCAGGAGGACATACTTTGGCTATGAACCGTAGTGAACTTGTTGCAGCTGTCGCAGAGAAGACTGGCAACTCCCAGGTAGCCGTCAACGGTGTTTTGGATGCAGTGTTCGACGTATTCGTTTCCCAGATCTCCCAGGGCGAAAAGGTCTCGATCCCGGGCTGGCTCGCAGTTGAGCGCACCGACCGTGCAGCTCGCACCGGCCGCAACCCGCAGACCGGCGAAGCCATCCAGATCCCGGCAGGCCACTCGGTCAAGCTGACCGCTGGTTCCAAGCTGAAGGCTGCCGTCACCGGCAAGTAGCCTGCACTGCAGAAAACTGCTTTCAAGCCGCCCGGTGCGCGGGTCCACGGACCCGCGCACCGGGCGGCTTTGGCGTTAACGCCAAGAGCCCCTCGCAAGATGGGTTCTACCGATCGTAGAATCACGTAGACTGGCTCGTTGAACCAGTCGGCGATATTTCGAAATTCTCCCAGTGGAGGAAAACAGCATGAAGGATCATGGCTTGCGCATTGTGCGCGGCTGGATAGGTGCATTGATCTGCACCGGCCTTGCTGCTGCCTCGCACGCGCTGGCAGACGGCCAGCTACCGCCGTTGCCGATTCTTGGTTTGCTGCTGTGCGTGAGCGCAGTGGTGTGCACGGCCCTGGCGGCGAACAAGATCTCGTGGTTGCGCACCGCCTTGGCCGTCGGGGTGAGCCAAGGAATCTACCATGGGGCATTCGCATTGTTCGGACGCAACCACCAAGCCTCCGCACTGGCCAGTGAAGGTGGCATCCATGCCGGACACGCGGCCCACGGCGTTTCGCTGGGCCTTGAGGTTCCGGTGACCGCGGTGGCAGCTGTCGACCTGCACAGCTCCGGACTGATGGCAACAGCGCACCTTGGTGCCGCCCTGCTGACTGTCATCGCCCTGCGCAAGGGTGAAATCTCCGTTCGGGCCATTGCCGATGCGATCTTCCTTTACCTTCCCCGGTCCATCCTCTTCATCTGCGGTTTCCAAGCTGCTTGGGGAAAACAGCCGCTGCTTGATATCGCTTACGAATCGTTGGTGCTTCGGGATGTCTTGCGTCCCGCGCTCCGCAGACGTGGTCCACCGGCAGGTCCCGCTTTCGCGATCCTGTAAAAGCACACCACGATCCGTGATGCACCAGCACTGCGGAGAACAAGGACCAAAGACACCCATGACTGATTCAATCAAAGCCCCAAGCGCCACCACCCGCATCGGCGTCCTCTTCGCAGCAGTCTTGCTGTGCCTGATGAGCTTCTTCGGAGCATCCAGCGCACAGGCCCATGACGAGCTGATCTCATCCATTCCCGCCACAGGCGAAGTGCTCGACAGCGCACCGAAAACCTTAGTACTCACCTTCAGCGGCGACATCAAGAAGATCGGCACGATCCTCCAACTCAAGAACTCCGAGGGATCGGAGATCGGCACTTCATTCGAGATCAATCGCCGCGAAGTGGTTGTCACCCCCGATGAGACCTTGGGCAACGGCAAGTACACGCTAGTGTCTCGGGTCGTCTCCTCCGACGGCCACCCGATCGACAAGAAGATCGACTTCGAGATCAAGGCGCCCGCCACCGAGGCCAGTTCGACCCCGGCTGCATCCGGCGCACCAGAAACCAGTGCAGCAGCCACAGCACCGGCAATGATGGCCGCACCGAGCACGGAACCGAGTGCAGAGGCCGACGACAGCAGCAAGACCGTGGCCGGAATGCCTGCCGGCTTGGTGTGGACGATCATCGGCGTTGCCGGGATTGGCATCATCGTGCTTGTCCTGCTCAAGGTCCGCCGCCAAACCAAGTAGCTGGCTACAGCGCCCTCCTTGGCTCGTTTGGTGCAGCAAGATCCAGCACCCTGTGTTCCGCCCTGAACCGACACCCAAGGTGCGCGTTCCCAACACCACGTATCGGCACTGCTTTCCTCCCACGAGGCAACGATGCCCAGCGGACGCCGCACGCGGCGCCATCGGGCCTACCCCGGTGCGCCCGCTCCCAGACAAGATTTTGGAGTATTTTCCATGAGCATGAAAATTCGTTCCTTCCGATTCGCCACCCCTCTCATCTCCGCAGGCTTTGCCACGGCGCTGCTCAGCGGCTGCGCAGCCGCGAACACCGCGGAACCGGCCTCCACCGGTCAAGACGCGGCCACGCAGGCATCGTCGGTACAGATCTCCGAAGCCTGGATCAAGGCAGCCCATGACGGGATGACCGGTGGTTTTGCAATCCTCGAAAACACCAGCGACAAGGACATCGACCTGGTCAAGGTCGATACCGGTCTTGCCAGAAGCGTTGAGCTTCATGAAATGGCGGGAAGCGGTACCGCGATGTCCATGAAGGAACTCGATGGCCCGTTGAACATCCCGGCGCATGCGACCGTAGAACTTGCTCCCGGCGGCAACCACGTGATGCTGATGGGCCTGAAGCAAGAACTGAAGGTCGGCGAGAGCCCGAAGCTTGTCCTCACCTTCGGCGATGAGAGCACCAGCCAGGTCCCTTTTGAGATCAAGAGCTACACCGGGGCCAAGGAATCCTACGATCCCGGGGTGGGGGACCCTGAAGAAATGGGCCACTCTGAGCGCTCGGATGACTAGGGCCATGACGGAAACCAACCCAGGAACCCCGCAGGAAAATACACCGGATTCGGGGCCGAGCCGGCGGGGCTTGCTGTTTGGAGGGGCTGGCGCTGCCGTGGGTGCGGCAGCGGGCTTTGCCGCGGCCAGCATTCCGGGCAATGCTAAGGCCGTTGAGCCGCAAGGCCTTCTGTACGGGGGGCACACCGTGGCGTTCCATGGTCGACGCCAACCCGGCATCATCACCGATGCGCCGGCTTTTGTCTCCTTCCTTGGCCTGGACTTGGAGATGGATTCCGCCGACGGGAAAGCGGCCCAACGCGATCTCATGCGACGGATCCTGGGCATCATCAGCAAGGATGCGGCCCGGCTGATGGCAGGGCGCGGCATCCTTGCCGATACGGATCCTGAGATGGCAGAAAACCCTGCGCGCCTGACCCTGACGGTGGGGCTGGGCCCCGGAGCCGTGCGCATCATCAACAAGTCCTTGGTGCCAGCTTGGCTCAAGGAACTGCCGGCCTTTCCCATCGACAAACTTGAGGAGGCCTGGGGGCAAAGCGACGTGGTGGTGCAATTCTGCGGGGATGACAAGATCTCGCTTCTGCATGCGCGCCGGTCGATCCAGAAGGACCTGCGGACCCTGGCCAAAACCGTTTGGATACAGGACGGGTTTCGCCACTCCCGCGGCTCCATGGCCGAGGGCGCGACTATGCGCAATCTCTTCGGCCAGCTCGACGGCAGCGGGAACCCGCGCGATGCGATGGCCGAGCGTGCAGTCTGGGGCGGTGAAAACCTCGAGCCCTGGGTAGAGGGAGGTACCTCGCTGGTGTTGCGGCGTATCGAGATGGACCTTGATACGTGGGATTCTGTGGATCGACCGGCCCGGGACTTTTCCATGGGCCGGCGCCAGGACAACGGGGCCCCGTTGACCGGCCACCACGAGTTCGATACCCCCGACCTGCGGGTGCGTGATGATTCGGGGTTCCCGATGATCTCAGCGGATTCACACGTGGCCCGTGGGCAGGCGCGCGAGGCCGATGAGCACATCCTGCGCCGAGGTTACAACTACCTGGAGGGGGAGAAAGCCGGATTGCTCTTCGCTTCCTACCAATGCGACGTGCAACGCCAGTTCCTGCCGATCCAGGAACGAATGGCCGAACGGGACATGCTCAATGAGTGGACAACACCGGTGGGTTCGGCCGTTTATGCGATCCTGCCGGGGTGTGCGCGCGGCTCCTTCCTGGGCCAGGAGTTGTTCGCCGCCTAGCCGCGGTCGATGGCAAGCGTGGTGTCGAGGTGGCGTGTGCCACCCCGGCACCCCGCGGCCGGGGTATTGGTGGGAGAATGAATGGGCGAGGAAGCTGAAAGGACATTGTGAACAAGTCACGCACTACGCTGGAGCAGGCCCCACGGGACCGAGCCACGACACCCACACGGCGGCTGTGGCCCCTGTTGACACTTCCCGCGTTGGTGGTTGGGGTGCTGGTCTTGGTTGCCGCCAGCTACTTCGCCGGAACCGCGCAGGCCAGCGAGCTGGGGGACTCCGGAGCACTGGTCCGTTGGGCCCTGCCCTTGTCCAAGGCGCTGCACCACTCCTCCATGGCGATCACCATCGCAGCACTGGTTTTCGCCTCAACGATCCTGCCGCGGTCCACCAAGCCCAAGCGCCCGGGCCCGGGGGAGCACAACACCGACGGCGGGGCCGTGCACCCGGCCTTCGCCCGCGTGATGAACCTCGCTGCTGCCTCGGGCATGGTCTGGACGGTATCGGCGGCCGCTGTTCTGATCTTCAACTTCTGGGATCTGGCGGGCATCCCCATAAGCTCCGATCCCAGCTACACCTCCGCCATGCTCGACTACGTGCTGAACATTTCCGTGGGACGGGCCTGGGCATGGATGATCGTGATTGCCGCGATCGTCTCCTCGCTGGCGCTCGGGGTGCGCTCCTCCACATGGGTGGGTGCCACCACGCTATTTTCCTTCGTCGGGATCCTGCCGCTTTCCCTGATCGGCCACGCGGCCGGCGGGGACGACCACTGGGGCGCAGTCAACTCGATCATGCTGCACCTGGCCGGAGTGAGCCTTTGGTTCGGCGGAATCGTGGTCCTTGCCGCACTTGCCCCGCTGCTGGCATCCAAGGCCCCGGGGCGCTACCCGGGTACCCGGCCGATCCTGGCCGGCACCGTGCTGCGCCGCTTCTCCGCGCTGGCGACGATCTCCATCGTGCTGGTCGCAGGCTCGGGCATCGTGAACGCCACGATCCGCATCACCGACCTTGACCAGTGGTTCACCCGTTACGGGTTTTTGGTGATGGCCAAGATCGCGGCCACCCTGGCGCTGGGTGCGCTGGGCCTGATCCACCGCCAACGGGTGATCCCCGCGCTGGAGGCCGGCAAGATCGCGGCCACGCGTGCCGCCTGGAAGGTTGTCGGCGCCGAGGTGATCATCATGGCAGCGGTGATGGCCCTTGCCACGGTGCTGGCCCGCACTGCCCCACCGACCCCCGATGCCCCACCCGTCGAGCCCACCCCGGCGCGATTGCTCACCGGGTATGAACTGCCGCCCCCGCTCACCAGCGCCAGCTGGGCAGAGGTCTGGCGTTTTGACTGGTTGTGGATTGCGATCGTTGTTTTCCTGGCCATCGCCTACCTCTGGGCCGTCATCAAGGTCCGCAAGCGCGGGGACAAATGGCCAATCCTGCTGACCATCTCCTGGATGGTGGGCCTGGCAGCACTGTTCTACTTCACCTCCGGTGCCATGGCCGTCTACGGAAAGATCCTGTTTTCCGTACACATGGTCGACCACATGGCCCTGACAATGGTGGCTCCCTTGTTCCTGGTCATCGGTTCGCCTGTCACCCTGGCGCTGAAGGCGCTGACCTCGCGCGCAGACGGAACCCGCGGGCCGCGTGAATGGATCCTGGTGCTTGTCCACTCGAAGTACTCGGCCGTGATCACCCACCCGTTGTTCGCCGCTGCCAACTTCGCCGGGTCCATCATCATTTTCTATGGCACCGACGCCTTCGGCTTCGCCTTGCGCCAGCACATGGGCCACGAATTGATGAACGTGCACTTCCTGATCACCGGCTACCTCTTTGCCTTGAGCATGATCGGAACGGACCCGGTCCCGAAGCGCGCCCCGTACCCGTTCCGCCTGGTGATCCTGCTGGCCACCATGAGCTTCCACGCCTTCTACGGCGTATCGATCATGAGCTCCACCTCGCTGATCCAGGCCGACTGGTTCGGCAACATGGGCCGTACCTGGGGCGAGACCGCGTTGGAGGACCAACGCCTGGGCGCAGGGGCTATGTGGGGCATCGGGGAGATACCGACGCTGCTGATTGCCCTCGGGGTAATGGTCTCCTGGAATCGGGACGACACCAAGGAATCCAAGCGCAAGGATCGTCAGGCGGATCGCGACAACGACGCCGAACTACACGCCTACAACGATATGTTCGCCCAAATGAAAAAGCAGGACGAGGAGATTTCGCGCCATGGCCGCTAAGACCACAAAGGGCGGGCTTCGAACCTTCGCCCTCGCCATGGCCATGGGGCTGTTGCTCGCAGGTTGCTCCAGCGACCCGCAAGGGGTCGAACTTCCCGAAGGACACGCACCGCTGAGCACCAATGCCACCGAGACCGCACCGGCACCGGCTTCGGCGGAAGCGGCAGAGCTGAATGTCTCCGAGCTTTCAGTGGCCTCGGGGATCTCCATGGCCGCACGGTTGGGCTTCGAGAAGGCCCGGGTGATCTCCGGGGCGGAGCTCAGCGACCTGAAGAAGGCGCCCGAAGACACCTTGGGCGGGATCACCGTGCTGCCCACCCAATGCGCCGAGACCATTGAATCGCTAAATTGGTCACCGGTACAGATGGGCGGTGAGGGGGCCCGGACCGATTTCCTGGCGGACAAGGTCGCTGCCACCGGCTCGGTAGAGGTGGCCAAGATCACCGACAACTCCTCCCTGGATGCCCACTATGCAACGGTGCTGGCCATGCTCACCGAATGCAAGAAGGTCACCATGCACCAAGAAGCCGATACGGTTCCCTTCACCACGGCAAAGCCCAAGCTCAAGTCCGATGAAGCCGACTCTGCAATCATGTGGACCAGGGGCGCCAAGGGCCAGCAGATGCGCCAACAGGCACTTGTGTTGATCAAGGCCAAGGGCGACCACGTGGCAATGGTTTCATTTATCGCCGGAGATGGCCTTGACTCCCCGGAATTCGCCGAAATGGCGGCGCAGATCCTCAACGCGGCCTTGGCCCAGACAGGCTAAACCTGCGATGGGATGACCATCGCGGCCCTGCGGGGCGCCTGGCCGGGTTGGGAGCCGCCGGGTGGGACGATCGGGGATTTCATCGGCCCCGACCAGCCATCTGTTGGATCGCCCATCCGTTTCCGTCGGGGTCCGAAAGGAAGATCATTCCGACGTTGTCGAGGGGATGTGCGTCCGGGTCCGGGTTTTCGCCAAGGACCTGCACCCCGCTGGTTTCGATGCCGCGTTCGGTGAGCAACCGGTGCGCCCGTTCAATGTCGGGCACCACCAGTTGCAGGCCTTTCACCGAGCCGGGTGGCATTTCGACGACCACGCCGCCGGTTCCGAAAACGTTTGAACACCACGACCCCGGGGGAGTGAGTTGGATGACTCGCCGGCCCTCGCCCAGGTCGTAGTCGTTGTCAACGCGGAACCCAAGCCTGTCCCTGTAGAACGCCTTTGACCGATCGAGATCGGATACCGGGACCACCACCACCTCAAGGGTCCAGTTCATTTCGACGTCTCTTTCGGTCTCTTCCATGCCGCGAACGTACCAACCGGTCGGGGCCGGGGCAAGAGGAACATCGCTGCGGCAATTGAACATCGGCAGGGAATCCGCCGGTTCGCAAACCGGTCGGTTCCGCTCAGCCCCGCATGAGCAGCTCGTCGAGTGCATCCCAAGGCCGGTCGATCTCAGGACCGTGCGCGAAGAGCATCCTCGCGCCACGCAGTTCAAGTAGCAGACGAAGCGATCTCTCGGTTTGCGCACGGTCCGAGGTGAACCGTGCCGGAGCCCTGACCAGTTTTCCGTCAATGACGCCGAGGTAATCCCCGACGAGCAGTATCGAACGATCCTCGTCGTACAGGCTCATGTGTCCGGGGGTGTGCCCCGGAGTGGCAAACGCCCTGAGGCTTCCGATGATCGCGCCATCGGTGAGCGGCTGCGCGCCGTCGATCATTTCAAGGGGACTCGCGCGCACAACAGCGCTCGGAGCCGATGACCGGGCGTGGTGAAGTCCCCCGATATGGTCTAGGTGTCCGTGGGTGAGGACAATCTGGCGTACGTCGGACCAATCGGCACCGCCGCCCTTGAGCGCCGCGTCAATCGAACTTCCGCTTGGGTCCATGCCGGTATCGACCAGGACGAGCCCCGCGCCGTAGGCAACGAGGTAAGCACGGATGTCCAACGCCACGGGGAAGGGCCCGAGCGCACCCGCAGGAAGGTGCTCCTCCATCCGTATACCGAGGATGTGTTCCAACAAGGGGCAAGCGTAGCTCGTGCCTCCCGCTCTCGAAAGACTGCCGCAGTGCCAGTGCAAAGGATGGCACAATGTCCTTCGCATCGGCATCCTTGGGGCGTGAGAAGAATGCCCAGAGGCACGGAACGACGATTCGCCATCCCCGAAGATCCTTCCGGAGCGGACTACGTGCTTCCACCCGATGACGTGGGCATGCGGGGAGCCCGCGTGTCCGGGCGCCGGCTGCGATGCCGGGTTTCCTGTGGTTTGGCCGACGGCTTATCGCCGGGCAGGTAGCTGCCGTGCTGTGGGTGGTTCCGGTATGTTGATACCACCAGCGGAACTATCCGGGGTCCTCGGACGCCGGCCAACATCGATGGAGGGATGAAATCTATGAGTGGACTTCTCGGCATTGCGCACTTCAAATTTCATGAGGGCAAGATTGAGGAGTTCAAGCGCTTGTCAGGCAAGTGCAGGCAGATCGTGCAGAAACATGATACCGGCACCCTGCGATACGACATCTTTATCAACGCGGAGCAATCCGAGGCCATCGTCGTCGAGGAGTACGTCGATGCCCAGGCCTTGATGGATCACTCCACGCACATCGGCGATGAGCTCTCGGCCGCCATCATGGCCACAGCCTCGGTCCACGGCGAACTCCTCGGGGAGCTCAGCGACGAGTTCCGCGCACAACTGAAGGGCAGTCCCGTCCAGCCGTTCGCACCATTTCTCTGCTTGGACTAGGCAGCGGACAAATTCGGACCAACCTGCATGGGACATTTCAACCGCCGCAAGCGCTGGTGCCCGGTCCCGAAACGGTTGCTCGCCAGCGCCCGTGAAGTGGTGCCGAAGCGGTGCCTGGTTCAGTGACCGCAGGCTCCTATGATGCGCCCTCGCCCAAGGGATCGGCCTTCACTGGAGCCAAGGGCACGGATCACGGGTAGGCTCCTAGCCAAGTGGAACGGGGCCGGGCGCTCTTTTTGACCGCGGATGTATCACCGTCGAGCCACGCCCCTCCTAAGACTCAGGTACAACTTCTGAGAGGACCGCCATGATGGAGCAAAGGAACGTCGCCAGCAATCCGTTCCCGTAGATCGACCTGCAGGTCGCAGCGGCCTGGAACCTGAGGGCCGTGGTTCCGCCGGGCGGCGGGGCGACCTCCTACGTGGCTGATTCCCTCCTGCTCTCTGCTTGGCCGGGCGAGATCCCCGGCCGCCTCGAATCAATCAACAAGGTGGCTGGGGAGCTGGGAATGAAAGTTGAGGCCCAACCGCTGGGCATCGTACTTGAGTGGGAAAGGTCCAAGGTCAAACTCCCGCCGCCGGCCAGCAGGCTCGTCCTGCACGGCGACGTGGAAGAAGTCGACGCGTGGCGGTTGCTCGGTCGGCTGGCCAAGACCGGAGCCGACGCCGGGGTCGCTTTGGACCACGCGATGGTTGCCACCCCGTACTACGCGGGAGTTCCCTACTATGCGGGCGTCGGGGGAGTCCCGGCAACCAGCTACGGTTCACCCGGCATGGGAGGGCGCTCGCCGGTATCCGTGGTGCTGCCTGACCCCGCCGCGGGCATCAGGGACGCCGGGCGCACGCCGGTCGTCGTGGTTCCGGACACCGGGCTTCAAGAGCACCCATGGTTCCAGGACCCCGCCACCGCAACATCCGAGGTCTACCTCGAGGGACAACTGCTCGGCCGTTATGGGACGGTGGGTGGTTCGGCAACCCCGGAGCCGGTGCGCAACCCGCTGGACGGCACGCTGCTGCCCTTCGCCGGACACGGAACCTTCATCGCCGGAATCATCCGCCAACGCTGCCCCGAGGCCCGCATCCTGGGCATTCCGGTGATGGCCGATGACGGTGTGGTCTCCGAATCGTGCCTGATCGCGACGCTCCAGTCACTGCTCACCCTCCAACACGAAGCGGTTGCCACCGGGGATGCCACCAACCTGATCGACGTGCTCAGCCTGTCCCTTGGCTACTACCACGAGGCACCGGGCGACCACCTTGCCGATGCCCCGCTGCGCCTGATGCTCGAAGGTTTCGGGCGACTCGGGGTCATGGTCGTCGCCTCGGCAGGCAACCACTCCACCACCGCTCCAATGTACCCGGCAGGGTTTGCCGATGGACCGGCCGATCCCGCGTTGCTGCCCCTGGCCGGGGTGGGTGCGCTGAACCCGGACGGAACCGTCGCGTACTTCTCCAATGCCGGACCGTGGGTGAGTTGCCACCGCCCCGGTGCCGCACTAGTCTCCACGATGCCCACGCACCTGCGCGGGGATCGACAGATGATCGCTGCCCTGCAGGACTCCGGGATGGCACGCGCCACGCTGGACCCCGATGACTACTCCGGGGGCTTCGGCATCTGGAGCGGCACCTCCTTTGCCGGGCCGGTCCTTGCCGCGGAGCTGGCACGTTCGGTGGCCGGATCCACCGCCGCGGGGCTTGCCGAACGCCTTGAGACCGGCTGGAAGGCGCTGGAGAACACGCTGGGATGGGAACGGCCATGACACAGGGCACTGGTCTTGTCGACGAGGCCGCGGCATTGTTCCAGGAGTTCCGTGAGGGCCGGCGCGGGAAGATCGAACCACTGGTGAGGCTGTTGAACCCCACCCTGTGGCATCTGGCCCGGGCCTGCAGGCTCGAGCGCACCGATGCCGAAGACGTTGTCCAGACAGCGTGGCTGCGCCTGGTCGATGCGGCCGACGGGATCCGGGACCCGCAGACGGTGCTCGCCTGGTTGGGCACCACGGTGCGCCGTGAGGCATGGCGCGTGGCTCGCGAGCGTGGGCGCAGCACGCCCTGGGAACCACCGGCACTTGAAAACATGCCGCAGGATCCGCGCCCCGGTCCGGCCGATGCCCTGCTTCGCAACGAATCCCAGCGCGCGCTCTGGAGCCACGTTTCAAGCCTGACCCCGCGATGCCAGGCGATCTTGCGCGTCATCAGCCGCGGGGGGCCGCCGGACTACGCTTCGCTATCGGCAGCGCTGGGCATCCCGGTTGGTTCAATCGGCCCCACCCGAGGCCGTTGCCTGGCTGCGCTGCGGATCTCACTCGCCGCCGACCCCACTTGGAGCACACCATGAACAACTCGCACGAGCAGCCTCCGGACGAGCTCGACGCCGATCTGCTGGAGGGTATCGCCGAAATCTACGATGCCATCGATCCGCCGCCATCCTCATTGGACGGGGAAGTTCTTTTCGCGCTGTCCCACGCCGCACTCGACGCGGAGCTGGCGACCCTGTTGGAAGCTCAGATGCCGGCACTGCGTTCCACCGACGCCAGTCCCACCGATTCGATCACCTTCACCAGCTCGGCTCTGCAACTGATGGTCCGCACTGCCCCGGACGAGGACGGCGGGCTGCGCGTGGACGGATGGGTCACCGGCGGCGGACTCCAAGTCGCCCTCTACGCGGGCAGCATCGCGCATTGGGCCACCTCGGATGCGCACGGCCGCCTGCTCTGGCGAGCGATCCCGCATGGCCGGATACGGTTCCTGCTCCAACCTGCCGACCCGCAGGCCAAAGCTGTCCTGACGCCGGTGATCGAGTTCTGAGATGCCATCAGCTGACCACCTCGACGCCGCAGCCAATGCATACCGCCAGGCACGGATGGCCATCGCGGCTTACCGGCTCACCGAGGCACGCCAACGGCTCGACGAAGCCCGGTGGCAGCTGGGACGGGCGCCGGAGGCGGACGGGTTCGAACTTGGCCTGCGTATCAGCCTCACCGGGTCCTGGCTGACCTTTGATGATCGAGGGCTTTCGGCGGCGCATGAAGAGATCGAGACGGTGCTCTCCAAAGCGGTCGCGGCGGGACGCGAAGATATCCGGGCGCTCGCCCATCTCCAGGCCGGAGTGCTTGAGGCTCGTGCGGGAAACTTCGAGGACGCGCTGGGGCAGCTGCGGTCCGCCGCCCGATTCTCCTCGGCGCTGACGCGCGAAGACCGGGTCCGGTTGCTGCTGAACAAGGGAACGATCGGGTCGCGGACCGGTGCGCTGGCGGAAGCCGCCGAGGACCTGGGCTCAGCGGCCGAGCTGGGGCGCGAGACCCCCGCGTACAGGTTCATGGCGCTGCACAACCTCGGCTTTGTCCAATACCTGCGCGGAGATCTGCCCGGCGCCTTGGGTGCCATGGCGGAGGCGGACGCGCTGGAGATTGATGTGGACCGCTCGGTCGCCCGGCATGACAGGGCCCGCGTGCTGTTGGAGGCAGGCCTCATCGAGGAGGCCGCCGAGCTCTTCGAGATGGCAGCTCACGGCCTGCGCCTGGCCGGCCTGGCCGAGGAATGGGCCGAGGCCCGGCTTGACCAAGCCCGATGCGCCGCACTGGCCGGGCGTATCCAAGACGCTGTCCGCCTCGCCGAGGAGGTCATTCACGATGCCGCGGTGCGCGGGGAAGACACCCGAGCCCAAGAAGCCCGTACCGTCAGGCTCGAGGCACTGCTCCTGGGCCCCGGCGATCCCGCAGCAGGGCTCGCCGCCCAAGCCGCGGACCTCGCCGCCGACGCCCGTGCAGCTGAGCGGCCATGGCTTGCTGACCGGGCCTCCGCCCTGGAACTCATCGCCGCTGCCCGCAGTCCAAATGCAGTCCCGGACCCGCAGGTTGCCAGCTGCCTGCGGCGGATGCGATCCTCTCCGTACCTGGCCACCAGGGTATTGGCCATCTTGGCCCAGCTTTCAACGGCTACCGACCCGTCAAGCCGAGGCCGGCTGCTTCGTGCGGCGGCCGCTGACACTGCCGCAGTGAGGGCAGGCATGGCCAGCCTGGATCTGCGTACCGCCGTCGCCATCCATCTGGCCCCCGTCGTGCGGGTCGACCTGGAACGAGCAGCGCAAGGTGGTGGCTGGGAAGCCTTGCTGGCGACCGAACGCTGGAGGGCGGCGCTGGGCGCGGTGCCCTCGGTCGTCCCGGCGACCGACGCGTCGGTCGCCGCGTTGTTCTCCGACCTTCGACGCCACCACGAGGAGCTGCGCACCGCGGACCCCGTCCGCGCCGTGGAGCTGCGCACGATCCTCGGCGGTGTCGAAAGGGCGCTGCGCGAACTCCACTGGGGGCACCGGGCACGCCAGGAGGTGGGTAAGCCAGGGCGGCTGACCCGCGCGTCACTTGGAACGGCAAGCGTGCTGAGCTACTTCTGGTCCAAGGACACGCTGCACTTGGTGCACGTGGAACCGGGCTCACCGGCAAGATTGCTGCGGCTCGGGAAACGTGCGGAGATCTCCTTAGCGGTGGAGCAAACCATCGCCGATGCCTCCGCGGCCGGCCATGCACCTCCCGGTGCCCTCGTGGCGGCGGTGCTCTCCTCCCTTCATGCATCGCTGGAATCTCTCGATGGGTTGCTCCTGCCCCGCGAGCTCGGTGCAGGAGCACTGGTCATCGTCCCGAGCGGCGAACTGGCCCGGCTGCCTTGGGGCATGCTGCCGAGGTTGCAGGAACGCGCCGTGACCCTCAGCCGTTCAGTAGGCACCTTCACCACCGGAGCCGTCCGTCTGGCTGGGGCGCCGCGGGTGGCAGTGGTCGCCGGTCCCGGACTCGCCCAGGCCGCGGCGGAGTGCGCCGCGGTGGCCGGCAGCTGGGTCGATGCCCACACGATCGAAGCTGAACCCGTTGCCGTCAAGGCGGCACTGGCTTCCTGTGATGTCGTACACATCGCGGCCCACGGGCAGCACCGGGAGGACAGCCCGTTGTTCTCCTCGCTGTGGCTGCACGGCGGAAAGCTATTCGCCCACGAGCTGGAACATGTGGGGATCCGCGCCTCGCTGGTGGTGCTCTCCGCATGTGGTGCCGGCCGAGGCCGGTTGCGTCCCGGGGATGAGGCGCTGGGCCTGACCTCAAGCCTGCTTGCGATGGGGGTGCGCGCCGTCGTGGCACCGCTGACGGACGTTCCCGATGCCTTGGCTGCAAGGACCATGGGCCGGCTGCACAGTAGGCTCGCCGAGGGCCAAGACGGCGCCGAAGCCCTTGCCGCGGCATCCGACGGGCTGCTGGAGCGAAGCTTCGCCTGGTTCGGTTCCAGCTGGCGGGCAGGGACGAAGGACTGATCCGATGGTTTCGGCCCGCCATGTATCACCGGCGGCACCGGATGCTCCTAGGGTGTGTGACGCAAAGGGGCGTTGCACGAAATATCCTTAGAGGAGCAGTCCCATGTCCGAGAACATCCAGGCCCCGGCCTACTACTACGCCGACGGCGAGCGGGTCCCGCTTGCAGCATCGAGGCATTTCATTGCCGTGAGAGCGACTCCCGAGGAAGCCGAATCCATGGTTTCCCGCTCCGCCGCGGCATCCGCGGACCCGCAGCGACCTTTGCAGGTGCTCAGGATCGAAGACAAGGATCTCGTGGTCTTCCGCGTCGAGGACGCCGCGGCCGCCTCTGCGTCGGCTGCCGGGATGCGCGCTGTGGCAGGGGAAGCCGCCGGTCCGGATATCTATGAACCGGCCCAGGACGGCGCGAATGCGCCGACGGCACTGATCGACCAGGGCGAAATCATCATCAAGTTCAAACCCGGAACCGATGTCGCCGCGCGTTTGCTCAAGAAGCACCGCCTGGAGGTTCTCCAGGAGGACTACCCGGAACCGGGCGCGAGCGTGGTGCGCACAGCGGGCGGGAAGGACCCAGCGGTGGCCATCGCCAACGAACTGCACGAGGCGGCCGGCGTCGAGTACGCGGTCCCGAACTTCGTGCGGCTGGAACCGCGGCTCTCCGCCCCCGCTGAGGAGCTCGACGAGCTTGAGGAACTGGTCGCACCCGATTCCTCCGAGGCCGTAGGTCCCACGTACACCCCCAACGACCCGCTGCTCGTGGCGCAATGGGGAATCGCAAGGATCCGCTGCCCCGAGGCATGGGACATCTCCCGCGGCAGCTCGGCGATCTCGGTGGCAGTCATTGACGAGGGAGGCAACGCGCATGAGGACTACGTCCTTGCGCCGGGCTTCGACGCCCGATTCAACGACTCGAACCCGACCCCTAAGCCGGCCGACGGCCACGGGGTGGCCTGCGCCGGGATCGTTGCGGCGACCGCAAACAACGGCCGGGGTGTTGCCGGGGTCGCACCGTTGAGCAAGATCCGGCACATCCGCATCGCCTACGGTATCGGTGGGGGCTACTGGTCAACCACCGATGCCGTCATTGCAGCCGGAGTGCGCAAGGCGGTGGACCTCGGCGCCGATGTCCTGTCCAATTCCTGGGGCACCGGGGCCAGTACCGTGGTGTCCACCGCTTTCCGCTACGCCCAAAGCCACGGGCGCGGCGGACTCGGAACCCCGATCGCCGCAGCCACGGGCAACGACGACTGGCGCGGCGTCGGCTACCCCGCCCGGCTTTCGTCCTCGATTCCGGGGTTTCTCGCCGTGGGGGCGTCCAACCAGTGGGACCAGCGCAAGAGCAAGACAAGTCTCGACGGTGAAAACTGGTGGGGATCGAACTACGGCCCGCAGGTCGACGTCGTGGCCCCGGGGGTCAAGATCCCGACCACCGACATCATGGGCTCCGGCGGCTATAGCAGTGGCAACTACGTGAACAACTTCAATGGAACCTCCTCGGCGACCCCGCACGTAGCGGGCCTGATGGCACTGATCCTGGCAGTTGATCCCGCGCTGCGTTCCTGGGAGGTTGAAGACATCATCAAGCTCACCGCGCGGGAACTTGGCTCCGCTGGCCGCGATGAGCACTTCGGGTTCGGGCGGATCGATGCCCGTGCCGCCCTCGAGGCCGCCTCGAGGATCTTCTCCTCGATCCAGGTCGCCCCGGTCTTCCTGGGTTCCGGGCGGGACACCTACATCCGCGCCAATATCCGGATCTACAACCCGGGGATCAACACGGTGCGGCTGAATTCGCTGACGTTCCGCTCACACGCACCCAACGGCGCGGTGCTCGAGGAGTTCACCTTCGCCGGGAACCCCGGCCCGGTGATGACCGCACGCAGCGGGAACGATGTCCGGTTTACCAACGTCTTGCTGCGGGCCAACGGGAACAGGTCCCGCTGGTCCACCAAATGGTCCGCCAGCTGGGGATACACCTACTGGCGTCCGGGGGCACCGCTGCATCCGCTCGGAGCCATGGAGCCGGTCGGCGAGACGATGGAAGAGGCACAGGGAATCAACGAGACGGTGCAGACGGTCGAAGGCTCGGACTCGGGATACGAATCCGCACCAGTGGCCATGCCGGCGCAGGCACCGGATACCACGGCGGGGGACACCGTCTTTGTCGAGAGGGAGAGCAAGACGATCACGATCCTCGTGCGCTGAGGCGGCAACACCAAGGAAGGGACCGCGCACACATTCTTGGGGGATGTGTGCGCGGTCCCTGCCTTCGTGCCCGGACCGCGGCGAGGATTGGCCTACAGCGGAACCTCAACGGCATCCCAGGGGGCGAAACCGGCAGGCAGCCCAGAGGTCCTGTTCGTCGCATCCGGTCACGATGTCCGCTGCGGGAGACAAAGGCGGGATAATCGAATCAAGCACCGCGTCAGCCGACAAGCTCAAGGAGTACTCCCATGACAGCAACCCCAAACACCGGAACCGAATCCGTACGCACCTCATACAAGGTCCGTGCCTCCGAACTGGTTGGCCGCAACTGGCTCAACACCGGCGGGAAGCAGCTAAGCCTTGAGGACTTCCGCGGCAAAATCACGATCCTCGATTTTTGGACGTTCTGCTGCATCAACTGTCTGCACGTGATCGATGAGCTGCGCCCGCTCGAGGCCAAGTACTCCGAGGTATTGGTCACCGTTGGAGTGCACTCCCCGAAGTTCGAATACGAGGCAGACCCCGCCGCACTGGCCGCAGCAGTGGAACGCTACGAAATCGCACACCCGGTACTCGATGACCCCGAACTTGTCACCTGGCAAGCCTATGCGGCTCGCGCTTGGCCCACCCTGGTGGTTGTCGACCCGTTGGGTTACATCGTGGCACACCTCTCCGGAGAGGGCCACGCCGCAGGACTTGAATCGCTCATCGAGGAACTCATCGCCGAGCATGATGCCAAGGGCACCTTGCACCGCGGCACGGGTCCCTATGTGGCGCCGCCGGCACGCGAAGGGGACCTGCGCTTCCCGGGCAAGGCCGTGGCGCTGGAAAACGGCAACTTCCTCGTCGGCGATTCCGGTCACCACCGCATCGTGGAGCTGGGCAACGACCTGGCATCCGTGGTGCGCACCTTTGGCTCCGGGACCAAGGGCTTTGCCGATGGAGAAGCGGACACCGCGGCGTTCAACGAACCACAGGGCCTTGCCCTGGTGCCCGCCGAGCTGGCACAGAGCCTGGGCTACCACGTGGTCATCGCCGATACCGTGAACCACCGCTTGCGCTCGCTGAACCTGGACACCGGTGTGGTCGGCACGCTGGCCGGCAACGGCGTCCAGCGACTGCTCGATTCCGAGCAGGCACGCGCTGCGGTTGACGAGAACGATGAGGAAACCTGGATCAGCGCACTGGGCAACGAGCCGCTGAACACCTCGCTGTCCTCGCCCTGGGACGTCTTGTGGAGCCCCAAGTCCCAGGCGATCATCATCGCCATGGCCGGCACCCACCAGATCTTCTCCTACGATCCGGTTTCCTTAGCCCTTGCGGTGTTTGCCGGCACCGGTCTGGAGGGCCTGACCGACGGAGTCGCCTCGGAGAGCTGGTTCGCCCAGCCCTCCGGGCTGGCGCTGGATTCGACGAAGAACATCTGGGTCGCCGACTCGGAGACCTCCGCGCTGCGCCGGCTGGTGCTTGGCGAAGACGGGGCCGTGGAGCAGGTGGAGTCCGCGATCGGTGCCGGGCTCTTTGACTTCGGCTTCCGTGACGGAGACGCCGACCAGGCCCGTCTGCAACACCCGCTGGGAGTTGCGGCGCTGCCGGACGGTTCGATTGCCGTTGCCGACACCTACAACGGTGCGGTCCGCCGCTACGATCCGGCCACCGCCACCGTTTCCACCCTGGCGCGTGGATTGAACGAGCCCTCCGACGTCCAGCTCGATGCCTCGGTGGATGGGGAGCCGGTGCTGTTGGTGGTGGAAACCAACAACCACCACCTCGTGCGACTGCCGCTTCCGGCAGAGGCGTTGGTCGTTGACGAGGGCGCGTCCCAAACCCAGCGCCCCAAGACCAAGGTCACGGCCGGGGAACACGCACTGACGGTGCGCTTCAGTGCACCCAAGGGCCAGAAGCTCGATGACCGTTGGGGGGATCCGACCCAACTGAAGATATCTTCCTCCCCGGAGGAATTGCTGCTCTCCGGCGCGGGGACCTCGACAGGGTTGTCCCGGACCCTGGAGCTGAACCCGGAAATCCCCGAGGGTGTCCTGCACATCACCGCCCGGGCAGCGGCCTGTGACGGCGAGCCCGGAGGCGAGATCCCGATGCACGCCGCCTGCCACCTCTACCAGCAGGACTGGGGTATTCCGGTGCTGCTGGATCCTGCCGGTGAGAGTGAATTGGTCCTGGACCTGCGCGGCCTGGACAACTAGCGACGCCGTATCCAATGGCCGGTACGTTCCGCACGAAGGCGGAGCGTACCGGCCATTGCGTGTTCAGCGACCGAGGTCGGTTTTACGAGGCAGGGTGAGGCGCATCATGGCGGGAATCTTACGATACGAGTATCGTTAGCAATGCTAAGAAACTAAAGAGGTCGAAAACGAGGTCGCCGGATGGCCGGCGCAATGAAGGAGAATCCGGGCTTCGCCCGGATCAAATGAACGTAACCGAGAATGCCCCGAATCCCATACGAATAGCCACCACCCGCGTCTGCAATGCGACGAACACCGGGGACCTGGCCGCCGAACTACGCGTGGCCGTGATGAAGACTTCGCGTCGCCTGCGCCTGGAGTCCAGCTCCGAGACACTGACTCCCGCCCAGTACTCCGTCCTAGCTGGTTTGCGCCATGAGCAACGAACCTTGGGCGAACTGGCCACCCGCGAACAGGTCACCGCCCCGTCCATGACCCGAATCGTGAAATCCTTGCTGGAAGCTGGGTTCATCACGCGCACCGTCAGCGAGTCCGATGCCCGTCAGGTGTTGATCGCGCTGACCCCCGAAGGGATGGATGCCTTCCAAGGTGCCAGGAACCAACGGACCGCTTGGCTGGCCGTCGGCCTCGAAGCGCTCGATCCCAAGGACCGCGCAACCCTGGCTCGGGCAGCAGCGCTGCTGCAGGAAATGAGCGCCAAATGAGCAAGATGTTTAGTGCGCTAAAGGTCCCGAACTACAGGCTCTGGACGGCCGGAGCCTTGGTCTCCAACATCGGGACCTGGATGCAGCGTGTTGCCCAGGACTGGCTGGTGCTCACGATCCTGACCAACCACGACGGAACGGCCACCGGCATCACCACCGGCCTGCAATTCGTTCCCATCCTGTTCCTTGGCCCGTTTGCCGGTGTGCTCGCGGACCGCATGAACAAGCGCAAGTTGCTCTTGATCACCCAATCGGCCATGGGAATCTTTGCCACGATCCTTGGGGTGCTGGTGGTCACGGGCACCGCCGAACTCTGGCACGTGTACCTGCTGGCCTTGGGCCTGGGCGTGGCAAGCGCATTCGATGCCCCTGCACGCCAGGCGTTCGTCGCCGAACTGGTCCCGGCCACTGAACTGCCCAACGCCGTCGCGCTGAACAGCGCCTCGTTCAACCTGGCACGCCTGGCCGGTCCCGGCGTCGCCGGGTTGCTGATCGCGTGGTTAGGCACCGGACCTGCTTTCCTGATCAACGCAGTCAGCTTCGGGGCGGTGCTCTTCTCACTGGCCAAGATGCGCGAAGAGCAGTTCCAGCCGACCACGTTGGTGGCCCGCGAGAAGGGACAGATCCGCGAGGGTATTGCCTACGTGCGCAAACGTCCGGACCTTTTGCTGATCTTTGCCCTGGCCTTCGTCGTTGCAACCTTCGGGCTGAACTTCCAGCTGACCAACGCCATGATGTCCACGGACGTCTTCCATGTGGGCGCCGGGGAATTCGGCCTGCTCGGAACCATCATGGCCGTCGGTACCCTCGGCGGTGCGTTGCTGGCGGCCCGGCGCGGAGTCCCAAGGATGCGCTACCTGCTCGGTGGTGCGGTCGGGTTTGGCGCGACGGCTTTGATCGCCAGTTTCATGCCGACATTCTTCTGGTATGCGGTGATGATGGTGCCCGTGGGATTGGCCTCGTTGACGTTCTTGAACAGTGCGAACACCATGATCCAGCTTTCCGTCGATCCGGCCTACCGCGGCCGCGTGATGGCGCTCTACGTTGTGATCGTCCAGGGAGGCACTCCGTTTGGCGCCCCGTTGGTGGGATGGCTGGGCACCGAGTTCGGTGCTCGGTGGTCGGTCGGCAGCGGCGCCCTGATTTCCCTGATCGCCGGGCTCATTGCGGTGATCGTGGTGTTGCGCAAGAACCGTGGGCCCCGGGAACCGGGCAACGGTTTCTTTGCCAGGCACAAGCCACGTATCTTGATTCCGGCTTCCAGCAGGTAGGTTCCCGCGGTGTAAAAGGCCTCCGGCGCGTCTATTCGCCGGAGGCCGGGGTGACCCGGACCTTGGTGGTGCTGACCTTGAGCCCGGCAGTGAAGCCGAAGTCTGAATCCACCGTCTGCTCGGTGTAACGTCCGGTGCGCAGGTCTTGTTCGGTGACCTCGAGGTGGGCCTTGACCGTCAAGGGACGCAAGGCCCAGGACCCGTCGAAGGCAACGATCTCGGCCGAGGGGTAGTCGGCGATGCTCCAGTGGATAGAATCCGAGCGCACCCGTGCTGTCGTGGAATAGCTCATCGGGCAACCTGCGGGCATCAGGACGTGCTGCTTGGCGCAGTCGTCGAGGTAGGCTGCGATCTGTTTGTTGACTTCGTTTTTCAGTTTCTTCGTCGGCTGCGTTCGCAGTTTCACCGCGGTGGGCTTCGTGGAGTAACCGGTGACAGCCAGTCCCCGGGAATCTGCACTGAAATGCGGGGTTGTGAAACCGGTGTCGATCACCGCCGGGACAAATACCGGAACTGTCGTCTTTCCCTTGGAGAGCGGTGCCGGCTGTGAATTCACCACCACTTCATTGGTGGTGTTCGCCGAGATGGCCACGGTGGGCAAGGTGACGGGGACGAACGACCAGTCATCAAAGAACACCCAGTGGCGACCGGTTCGCTGTAGCTTGTAGCTGGTCTGCTGCTCGACCCCGTGGATCGAATACGAGGCCATGAGGGTAACGAAGTCCTCGGAACCAGTGACCTTTTCCGGCTTGCCGATCGTGAAGTCCTTGATATCCGCGCTGGCGGCCTTCAAGCCTTCTCCGTCCAGGAGCAGGGCGTTGCCCTTGGGCACTTTGGCGTTGAGAAGTCCAAGGGCTGCCGCACCCTCGCCCTTGATGAGGTGCGATTGGAGCTGCTCGACTTTTTGGGCAGGCCCGAAGACCCGGTGGTTCGTCAGGGTGATGACGACAAATGCAATTACTGCCAGCACAACAATGGCCGCCGCCCAGATGGCGGCGACCCTTGTGGGTGATAAACGTTCGCTCATTGAATCCAAGGTTACCGGGAAAATTGCTTCGCCTGCGCCGACCTTCCCTAGCGGCGTCGTCGGCGCATCGTTCCGAACATGCCCCGCAGCATTTCCGCACCGAACATGTTGGCGCCTGCATGGACATGTCAAGCAACGGTTTATCGGGATTCGACCTTGTCGGACGGGGGCCGGATTTGCGTTTGAGGGCTTCGTTTGTGGCAACCGGCGGATCGGGCATGGTTCAGTCCGTTGCCCCGGTTTTCGGGGACGAGGGCGGGATTGAGGAAGGCAGGGCGAGTATTGACTCCTCGATCCGGCATGCCTCGGCATCGATGTCCGCCTGGGATTGCCCAGGTCCGGGCAAGCGGGCTGTCACCGAGCCGCCTTTGGACAGCGGTGCGGGCTTCCCCGCCACTGCCAGCACTGGCCAGCGGACGGTGAGCCTTGCGTCCCCATGGCGGAGATGCATCCATCGCGACGGAGGCGACAAAGCAGGCCAAGCCCACGGGCAGGTTCGAGGGGCTCCCTGTTCCGACCAACCCCGGGTTCGCCACCCTCAATCGGCGAGCCTGGGATCCGATCTGTCCGGAGTCCATAGGCCACCGATGGCGGGCAGAGGACGAATCTGTGTTTTCGCATGGGCGCCTGACCAAGCACGAGCGGATGAGGGGATGCAAGTGCTTCCGGGTATCCCGCGCGCATCCCTGTTCGCTGTCCCGGCAGCTAGAACGGGTTAAGCAGGCGATGGACGAATTGTTGGGTCCGCTCATTGCGGGGGTTACGCAACACCACGTCCGGGTGTCCATGCTCAACGACGACACCCTGGTCCATGAAGACAACCTCGTCGGCAACCTCGCGCGCAAAAGCGAGTTCATGGGTCACCAACACCATGGTCCAGCCTTCGTCTGCCAGCTCCTTGATGACCTTCAGTACATCGCCCACCAACTCAGGGTCCAACGCTGAGGTCGGCTCGTCGAAGAGCAACAACGAGGGCTTCAGCGCCAGGGCCCGCACGATGCCCACGCGTTGTTGCTGTCCACCGGAGAGCTCGTGTGGATACTGGTCCTGTTTCTCTGCCAGGCCCACTCGCCCCAGCAACGACTGGGCCGCGGAGACGGCTTCCTTGCGTTTGCGGCGCTGCACCTGAACGGGGCCCTCGATGACATTCTCCAGGACTGTCATGTGGGGAAAGAGATTGTAGTTCTGGAACACCATGGCGCTGCGGGTTCGCAGGACCTGGGCCTGCTTCTGGGTGGTTCCAGGGACGAACGCCACCGTCGGGCCCTCACTGAAGGAAACCTCGCCGCCGTCGGGGATTTCCAGGCCATTGAGGCAGCGCAACACCGTGGTCTTGCCGGATCCCGAGGGGCCGATCAATGCGAGCACCTGGCCCTTGCGGACTTCAAGGTTTATGGATTTGAGTACCTCGTGGTCGCCGAAGCGCTTCTGCAGGTTCGCAACCTTCAGCAGCGTCGGTGCGGTGGTGCCGGGATCAGTGGGCGACATAGCGGTCGAACCTTCTTTCCAAACGGGTCTGGCCGGCAGAGAGCACCAGGCAGAAAACCCAATAGACCAGTGCTGCCTCGATATAGACCAACATGAATTCCTGGCTGAAAGCGGCAATCTCTTGCGCCTTGCGAAATAGTTCGGAGAAGAGGATCAGCGAGGCCAGCGAGGTGTCCTTGACCAGAGAGATAAACGTGTTGGACAGTGGCGGCAGCGAAACGCGTGCGGCTTGCGGCAGGATCAACCGGCGCAGTGCGGTGGTACGTGACATTCCGATCGTATACCCGGCTTCCCATTGGCCCTTGGGAACAGAGAGGATCGCCGCCCTGATTACTTCGGCGGCGTAGCCGCCCACATTCAGCGAGAACGCAATGATGGCGCTGGGCCACGGGCTCAGCGTCACCCCGATGGAAGGCAAACCGTAGAAGATCACGAAAAGCTGGACCAACAGAGGGGTTCCGCGGACCACCGAAATGTAGGCGCGGGCGATGAAGGACACTAGCGGGTTGGTGCTCAGCCGCATCAGTGCCATCAGCAGAGCGATCACCAATCCGATGGCGAAGCTCGCCAGCGAGAGCGGAATGGTGCCCTTGAGTCCACCTAACACAAGGGGCCAGAGCGAGTCACCGAATAATTGCCAATCGATATCCATCAACCGGACTCCTTCGCAAGGTGGAAGCGCGGGCCGCTGAAGCGCTGCCCGCGATGCTGCCCGATACTACTTGGTGACGTCGGCCCCGAAATACTTATCGGAGATCCTGGCCAGGCTTCCATCGGCTGAGAGCTCATCCAAGGCCCCGTCCACCGCGGTGACCAGGTCCTCGCTTCCCTCACGAAAGGCCAAGGCGCTGAACGATTGCTCGGTGGTCTCGGCGGCGATCTTGATGCCGTCGTCCTGCTTGGTCTTTTGTGAATCCAGGTAGGTCAGCTTGTCGTTCACGGTGGCGTCCACGCGGCCTTGCTTCAGCAGTGTAATAGCCTGGGCCCAGCCCTCGATGGCTTCCACCTCAGCTCCGGAGTCCTTGGCAAGCCGGTACCAGTTGCTGGTCAGCGACTGGGCGGTGGTCTTGCCCTTGAGGTCGGCAAAGGAAGAGATCTCATTATTGTCCGACTTGGTCACGATGACCCCGGTGCTCACGGTGTAGGGCGTGGAGAATTCATACTTGGCCTTGCGTTCCGGGGTGGTTGAAACCTGGTTGGCTACCACATCAAAGCGACCGGATTCGAGCCCGGCAAATATTGCATCCCACTGGGTTTCCTCGAATTGTGGTTCCACACCCAGCTTCCCGGCCGCGGCGGTGACGACCTCGACGTCGAAGCCGGTCAGCGCGCCGGTACCACCCTCATGGAAGGAAAACGGCTTGTACGTCCCTTCGGTGCCGACCTTCAACACACCCGATTCCTTGACCTGGGCGAGCGTAACGCCCGTGGCCGTGCCCTCGGCCATCGAGGAACCGGAAGATTCGGTCGGGCTGCCACAGCCGGCCAGTGCCAGTGCCAGAAGCGCAATGGTCGCCAAGGCAGTGATTTGGCGTTTCATCGAAACGGTCCTTTCGTTCATGGTCGTGCACTGTTTGCCGGGCGGCCATTTCCTGGGGAAAGTGGGCAAGGCATAACGATCGGCACGGAGGAAGCTATCTGTGACACTAACAGGCAGCACGGAGCGCATATTCCCTGTGTTCCGAACTGCGTCGATGCTTCGTGGTCATGCCGGTCCAAGAAACCCTGGATGTTGGTGCATCTCAGGCGAGCAACAGGGGAATCGCCATCATCGCAGGTACGGCGACGACGGTGGTGAGCAAGACGGTGTCCTTGGCCAGGACGATGCCGCGCTCGTAGCGGGACGCGGTGACGAAGATGTTCTGTGCCGTAGGCAGTGCTGCCATGATCACCGAGGCGAACACCGCATCGCTGTCGAGCCCAAACACCCATACCGCCAACACCCAGGCGACCACCGGCTGGAACACCAGTTTCATCCCCGTCGCCACCAGGGTGTCGGCACTGCGCCCCGAAGAAGCCTCCAGCGGCTTGGAACCCACCAGGGAAATGCCGAAGGCGATGAGCATGGCAGGGATCGATGCCCCGGCGATCAGCTCGATCGGGTCGGCCAGTGGTTGGGGAAGCGTGACGTTGAACAGCGCGCACACCAGCCCGGCCAACGAGCCGACGATCATGGGGTTTTTCATCGTCTGCACCAGCATGGAAAAGGCGGTGGTGCGGTTCCTTGAGGTGCTCGAATCAAGGATCGCCAGGCACACGGGGGAGTAGAGGGCCAGCTGCCACAGGATCACCGGGGCCGCGTGGCCGATATCCCCCAGCACGTACAGGGCAATGGGCAGTCCCAGGTTCGCCGAGTTCACCGTGGAGGCGCTCATGGCCCCGATGGTGGTTTCGGTCAGGTCCCGGCGCAGCCACCAGCGGGTCAGCAACACAAAGACGATTGCGGTGGCCAAGGAGGAGAAGGCCGCGATACCCAAAAACGGTCCAAGCACCGCGGTCGGATCCGAATCGGCCAGGGTGGTGAAGAGCAGTGCGGGGCTGGCGACAAAGAAGGTGAGACGGTTGAGCACGTAGCGTGCCTGGTCTCCCAGGACACCGGTTTTACCGACGAGGTAGCCCACGGCGATGACCGTCCAGACCACCGCAAAACCTGAGAGTACACCGCTCATGAGTTTCCTGGGATCTCTTCCCGCCCTCCGGGGCGTTGGGCTGAATACCGGCTTAACGATGTGGGACCCGGCCACCGGCCGGGTCCCACATCGTTTTCGAGCGGGCGACGGGAATCGAACCCGCGTGTCCAGCTTGGGAAGCTGGCGCTCTACCATTGAGCTACGCCCGCAGTGCTCCGGAAAGCCTATTGGCCGTCCGGGCAAAAACAGCATATCCCAAAGTGGGGTGCCATAACCTAATCGGCGATTCAGTGGACGTCAAAAAGCGGTGTCGGGGCTCTGTGAGGGCTTGGGGAGGAAGGGCTTGGCGATGGGTTCGGCCAGGCGGGCCGCGACGGGTCCCAGGACCGCAAGCAGCAGCACATAGGCGGTTGACAGGGCGGCAAGCTCACCGGTGATCGCCCCGGAAGCGACGGCAAGCCCCGCAATGACAATGGAGAATTCACCGCGGGCAATCAACGCCACCCCGGCCCTGACGCGTCCGCGGATCCCGATGCCGACCCGCTTGGCGGCCCACACTCCGGTGGCGACCTTGGTTAGGGAGGTGACCACGGCCAGCAAGATGGCCATCGGCAGCACGGCCGGAATCGTGGTGGGGTCGGTGTTTAGCCCGAAAACCACAAAGAACATGGCGGCGAAGAGGTCCCTCAGGGGTTCCAGGACCTTGGTCGCCGAGTGGGCGGTGGACCCGGATATCGCGATGCCAAGCATGAAGGCCCCCACAGCGGCGGAAACCTGCAGGGCCGAGGCAAGGCCCGCGACCAGCAAGGCAGCGCCAATGAGCTTGAGCAGGAAGTTCTCCCGGTCCGAGGAGTGGATCAGCCGGGAGATCTGTGGCCCGAAGCGCAGCGCTGCCAACAGCACCAGCGTGATGGCTGCCATGGCGATCCCCACGGTCCGCAGTCCGCCCATGAAGCTCAGCCCGGAGAGGGTCGCGGTGAGCACCGGAAGGTAGATCGCCATGGCCAGGTCCTCGAGCACCAGGATCGAGAGCACCACGGGGGTTTCCCTGTTGCCAAGCCGGCCCAGGTCCGAGAGCACCTTGGCAATGATGCCGGAAGAGGAGACATAGGTGACCCCGCCCAGGACGAGCGCCCCGGAAAACCCCCAACCCATGATCAATGCTAGGCCCGCGCCCGGGGTGAAATTCAGCACAAGGTCCACCACCCCGGCGAACCAAGAGCCCTTCAGGCCCGTGACAAGTTCGCGTGCGGTGTATTCAAGGCCCAGCATCAGCAGCAGCAAGATGACGCCGATTTCGCTGGCGATCTCCCCGAACTCCGTGATGCCGGCCAGGTTGACCACCCCGCCGGCACCAAAGAGAAGGCCACCCAGCAGGTACAGCGGGACCGGGGACATACCGACCTTGGCAGCTAGGCGCCCCAACAATCCAAGCCCCAAGAAGACGGCGCCAAGCTCAACAAGAATCAGCGCGTTGCCGTCCATTTCCCGTGCACCTGCCTTTATCCGTCGTTGATCAGGTGCGCTGCGTTGTCCAAGCCTGCAGAAGTTCCGACGATGATCAGTACGTCCCCGGCATTGAGCTCGAAGCCCGGGATGGGGGACGGAAAGACGTTGCCGCTGCGCGAGACCGCGACAACCGAGACGCCGGTGCGTGTGCGCAGCCGGGTGTCGCCCAGGGTTTGGCCCACATAGGGGCTTTCGTGGCTCAGTACGAATTGCTGCGTGTTGACACCGGGCAGGTCCCGGTGTTCATCGGAGAGCTGCGTGACCAACTGGGGTGCTCCGAGCATGGCGCCAATGGCACCGGCTTCCTCGACGCTCAACGGAATGGCGGCGGCACAGGCATCAGGGTCTTCGCGCTGGGAAATGATCAGCTGCATGGTTCCGTCACGCAGGATCACCACGCCCACCCGACGACCTGAAGCGAGGGTTATTTCGCGTCGGACGCCGAGGCCGGGCAGCGACGTATCTTCAAAATTCATGCTCCCACTCTAGACTGAGCCGCCGGTAAAAACGCAGCGCGTCAAACACGGGGGCCGGCGGAAGCCGCGGCGGCCTAGTTTGACGGGCGCTTCAGGGTTCCGTCGAGGTTGAATTCTTCGCGGATGGTCTTGACCCCGGCGGCGTCGATCTCGAAGCACAGCTCGTGGCCGGGGTTGATCACCAGTCCGGTGTCGAGAAGCGAACGGACCACGGTGCCGCCAAGGACCTGCACGCCGTACGGGGCGACATCGATGTAGGCGCCCGGGATGCGTGCCACGTGCGTGAACAAGGCGATGACCGGTTCGCCGGCTGCGTTCTGCAGCAGCATTGGCTGGGCGTTACTGGTTTCGCCGGTGACTTTCTCGCGGCTCAGGAAAAACACCTCGGAGTTCATGAACGTGCCGATGACTTGGCCGTTGAGGGCCGGATCGTTCTGCGCGGCGCGGATCATCGTCTCGAAATGGGTGGCCGGGTCGTTGGAGGTGGTCGTCGATTCGGCGCGCCGTGCCGACTCGATGTCTTCGGCGCCGGTGCTGGGCTTGGCCTGCTCGTTGTCTTCACTCATGCCACCAAGCATGTCGACAATGCACCCGGGTGCGCAACCCGATGTCTGGTTGAACAACCAAGCGTTCTAGAGTGGGGGGACAAAATTGTTTCTGTTGCAAGGAAGCCTGATGCCCGAATTCCAGTATGAAGACCTTCTGCCCATCGGGGCGGACGAGACCACCTACCGCCAGATTTCCACGCAAGGCGTACGGACGGTGGAAGGCCCGGGCGGGCGGACATACCTCGAAGTGGACCCCGAGGCGCTTCGGATGCTGGCCAGCACGGCGCTGCACGACATCTCCCACTACCTGCGCCCGGCGCACCTGCAGCAGCTGCGCAACATCCTCGATGACGCCGAAGCCAGCGCGAACGACAAGTTCGTGGCACTTGACCTTTTGAAGAACGCCAACATCGCCGCCGGCGGCGTCCTGCCCATGTGCCAAGACACGGGGACGGCAATCGTGATGGGCAAGCGCGGATCGCAGGTGCTGACCCAGGGACCCGACGAAAAGGACCTCTCCAAGGGGATCTACGACGCTTATACGACGCTTAACCTGCGTTACTCGCAGCTGGCACCGCTGACCACGTGGGAAGAAAAGTCCACGGGCAACAACCTGCCGGCCCAGATCGAACTGTATGCCGACACCGAGCCGGGACATGAGAACCAGTACAAGTTCCTGTTCATGGCCAAGGGCGGCGGCTCGGCCAACAAGTCCTTCCTGTACCAAGAGACCAAGGCCATCCTGAACGAAAACTCGATGCTGCGCTTCCTTGACGAGAAGCTGCGCTCGTTGGGCACAGCGGCCTGCCCTCCTTACCACCTCTCCATCGTCGTGGGCGGCACCAGCGCGGAGTTCGCGCTGAAGACCGCCAAGTACGGTTCGGCTAAGTACCTCGACAACCTGCCCACCACCGGTGCGATGACCGGCCGGGGGTTCCGCGACATGGACCTGGAGGAGAAGGTCCTTGAGCTGACCCGTAACTTCGGCATTGGCGCCCAGTTCGGAGGCAAGTACTTCTGCCACGATGTGCGCGTGGTGCGTCTGCCGCGCCACGGTGCCTCGCTGCCGGTTGCCATCGCCGTTTCCTGCTCGGCCGACCGCCAGATGCTGGCCAAGATCACCGCCGAGGGCGTGTTCGTGGAGCAGCTGGAAACCGACCCGGCACGTTTCATGCCCGAGGCATCGCACCCGGCGATCGCCGCGCACGACGACGAGACCGAGGGAGTCACCGGCACCGGGGGTTCCTCGGTGGTGAAGATCGATTTGAACAAACCGATGAGCGAGATCCTGGCGGAGCTGGACAAGCACCCGGTGAAGAGCCGCCTGTCGCTGACCGGTCCGCTGGTGGTGGCCCGCGACATCGCACATGCCAAGATCAAGGACCGCTTGGACGCCGGCGAAGAGATGCCCCAGTACCTCAAGGACCACCCGGTGTACTACGCCGGACCGGCCAAGACGCCGGCGGGCATGGCCTCGGGCTCCTTCGGCCCCACGACGGCTGGGCGCATGGACTCATACGTCGACCAGTTCCAGGCCGCCGGCGGATCCATGGTGATGCTGGCCAAGGGCAACCGGTCCAGGTCCGTCACCGACGCCTGCAGCTCCCACGGCGGGTTCTACCTTGGCTCAATCGGCGGTCCCGCGGCACGTTTGGCACTGGAATGCATCAAGAAAGTCGAGGTCCTGGAGTACGAGGAGCTGGGCATGGAAGCGATCTGGAAGATCGAGGTCGAGGACTTTCCGGCGTTCATCGTCGTGGACAACAAGGGCAACGACTTCTTTGCCGAGACATCCAAGCCGACCTTCACCGGCATTCCGGTCCGCGCCAAATAGCACGGCACGGCGGGACCCTTCCGGGTCCAACGCACCAGGGGGACGGGTATTCAACCCGCCCCCCTGGTGCGTTAACGCAGTCCCCGGGAGATTCAGCCGTTCAGGGTCAGGACAACCAGCAGCACGTTCAGTGCGATCAACAGCACCGAGACCAGGATTCCGGCACCGGTGGTGAACCAGCGGTTGGCGTGGTTGCCCATCACCGATTTCCTTGCCGTCAGATTCACCAGCGGAACCAGCGCAAACGGGATCCCGAACGAGAGGGCAACCTGGCTCAGGATCAGCGCGAAGGTTGGATCCACGCCCGTGGCCAGCAGGGCCAGTGCCGGGGCCAGGGTGATCACTCGCCGGGCCAGCAACGAGATGCGACGGTGCAGCAACCCCGCCATGATCTCGGCGCCTGCGTAGGCGCCCACGGCGGTGGAGGCCAGGCCGGAAGCCAGCAGGCCGACGGCGAATAGCGTGGCGATGACCGGACCCAGCGCCGCCTCGAGCGCCGCATGGGCACCCTCGAGTGATTCGGTGCCCTGCACCCCGGCCAGGTTCACCGCGGCCAGCAGCAGCATTGCCACGTTGACCGACCCGGCGATCAACATGGCCAGGGACACGTCCCATCGGGTGGCCTTCAAGAGCCGGGGGATCGACTGCAGCTTCGGGGTCGTGCCAAAGCGGTCACGTGCCAGGGACGAGTGCGCGTAGATGGCGTGCGGCATGATGGTGGCGCCCAGGATCGAGACGGCGAGCAACACCGAGTTGGTGTCGGCGAACCTCGGGACAAGGCCGCCGGCCACCCCGGAGACTTCGGGCGGGGCAATGACCACGCCGGCGCAGAACCCGACGGCGATGACCAGCAACAACCCGATGACGATGCGCTCAAAGACCCAGGGCCCGTGGCGTGACTGCACGAGCAGCAGGCCCATGGAGATGACCCCGGTGATCAGCCCGCCGACGAGCAGCGGCAGGCCGAAGAGCAGATAGAGGGCCACCGCTCCGCCGATGACCTCGGCGATATCTGTGGCCATGGCGACCGCTTCGGCCTGGATCCAGTAGGCGATCCGTCCGCCCCGGGTGCCAAAGCGCTCACGCATCAACTCGGGCAGCGACCGGCCGGTGACAACACCCAGCTTGGCCGAGAGGTATTGCACGAGCCACGCCATGACGTTGCCGCTGACCACCACCCATACGAGCAAGTAGCCATATTGGGCCCCGGCGCTCATGTTGGCAGCGACGTTGCCCGGGTCCAGGTAGGCGACCCCGGCGACCAGTGCGGGGCCCAGGAACCAGAGCAGGCGGCGGGCCGGAGGCAGATTGGTGCTCTGGTTCGCGGTTTCCCCAGCCGTCGGTGGACGGTCGGGAACGTTTTTAGGCATGCCTAAACACTAACGCCGTTGGCCGGATCCACCGAGTAAAAGCGGCACCCGGATACAGGAAGTGCGGCGTTCTTCCCTGCATGGGGGCAGCTGGGAAGCGTGCCCGCGAAGCTTTGCTTCCGGGGGGGGCGGTTACGTGCGGGCCGCCCGGTCCCGGGGGGTGGAGCCTAGCGACCGAAGTCGTAGCCGGTCGACCAGTCGCGGTAGGGCGGCAGGAACCGCAGGACCAGCAGCGACTCGCGCTGCTCCTTGACCTGGGCGTCGGTGGGCGGCTTGGGCTTGGCCTTTGGGGCTTTCGGGGTCTTGGCCGCCTTGAGCAGGGTTGCCTGGTAGGCCTCGAAGGTGCCGGCCTTTGACTTGGCCATGGCCTTGGCATGGTCCGTCCCGATGTAACGCAGGTGCCACGGTTCGTACTTGTAGCCGGTGATCTTTTCGCCGTCGGAGGGGTAACGGATGATGAAGCCGAAATCGGCTGCGTTCGACGCGAGCCACATGCCGCCGGCGGTATCGCCGAAGCATTCCTTGAGGTTGCATTGTCCGGTGGAAAGGCCGATGTCCGCTGCCAGCCCGAGCTGGTGCTCGCTGGTTCCCGGGGCTGCCGAGATCCGCGTGGCGTAGTCGGTTCCGTAACGTGCCTTGTATCCGTTGAACAGGGAAACTTGGCGTTCGTAGGAGCGGTAGGCACTGAGCAAGACCAGCGATTTCGAATCCTTGCGTGCTGCACTGAGCAAGGATTCCAGCGCGGCGGAGGCGTCCTTGCGCAGCTCGTGCCCGCTATTGGCCACATCGCGTAGGTCCTTGGGCTTGTAGTTCGCCGGGTCCAACGGGTGTTCTCGGCTGACAAGGGCCAGGAAGGAGGCCTGGTCTTCGGTCAGTTCATCCTTGGTCGGAGGTTTCGGAGCCTTCTCGGCATGCACCTTGGCCGTTGCCGGCGCTACCGGGGTGGCCTGGGCTGCCAGCGGCGCAGCGAAGGCCAAGCTGGCGCACAGGAGCAGTGCGGGAATGCCGGCACGAAACAAAGACACGATGTCCCTTCGGGATGGAAGCCAAGGATGGATCCCCTTCAGGATAGCCGCTGGGGCGGTGGTTCCGCTCTCGCGGGCCTGGATCCTGTGCCTGGCCGCATTCGGGGACGGGGCGCATCGGTCAGACTCCAAGGTCACCGATGCCGTGCTCCCGGGGGGAATGGGATATTTTGGTGTTGTGCTGATTTCTGATGGTGATATTCGACGCGAGCTGGCCTCCAACCGTATTAAGGTGGACCCCTACGACCCGGGGATGATCCAGCCGGCGAGTGTGGACGTGAGGTTGGACCGGTTTTTCCGGCTTTTCGACAACCACAAGTACGCCCACATCGACCCGGCCGCGGACCAGCCCGAGCTGACCCGCCTGGTGGAAGTCGATCCGGACGAGCCTTTCATCTTGCATCCCGGTGAGTTCGTGCTTGGTTCGACCTATGAGGCGGTCACCTTGCCCACCGACGTTGCCGCCCGGCTCGAGGGAAAGAGCTCGCTGGGGCGCCTTGGCCTGCTGACCCACTCCACCGCCGGGTTCATCGACCCGGGATTCTCCGGACACGTGACCTTGGAACTGTCCAACATGGCGACCTTGCCCATCAAGCTGTGGCCGGGATCGAAGATCGGGCAGCTGTGCTTCTTCAGGCTCACCTCCCCGGCCGAGCACCCGTACGGGTCCGGACCCTATGGAAACCGATACCAGGGCCAACGCGGCCCCACCGCTTCGCGCAGCCACTTGAATTTCCACAGGACCGTCCTGGAAAACTAGGCAACCGGCCAAGCCGCCCGTGCGGTTTTCCGCATTGGACTAAAGAAGCAATTTCATGCCCTCGTGGCTGGCCTCGAAACCCAACGCCGCGTAGAAGCGGTGGGCCTCGGCGCGCGTTTTGTCGTGGTCAGCTGGACCAACGAGCAACCGTTGGCTCGCGCATTTTCGATGGCCCAGGAAACGAAACCGCTGCCTACCCCTTGTCCCCTGTAGCCCGTTTTGATCCGTACCGCCTCGATCTGGGCCCGCAGGGAGCCGCGGCGCGAAAGCCCCGGGATGAAGGAGAGCTGCAGCATGGCAATGACCCTTCCCGCATGTTCGCACACCAGCAGGCGGTGCGCGGGGTCCCGTTCGATCGCTTCGAACGCCATGCGATAATGGCCCATATCCGTGTCGGAGGGCGACTCACGCACGGCGCCCAAGGGGTCAGCGGCCAGCAGTGCCAAGAGCACCGGCAGGTCCGGGGCCTTGGCCTCACGGACCACCACATCGATCCCGGGGATTGCCAACAGTTCGGTTTGCTTCACGAACACTTCCTTGTCTTGGGGGATCCCTGACTAGATGAGTCCGAGGGACCTGACCATCTCGCGTTCCTCAACAAGTTCGTTGACCGAGACCTCCAGGCGTTCCCGGACATCGGCGCCCATTTCCAGCTGCTGCTCGATATGCCAGGATCCCTGCTGGGAGGTGACGGGGAAGGAGCTGACCAGTCCCCGCGGAACACCGTAGGATCCATCGGAGACCACGGCGGCCGAGGTCCATGAACTACCGGTTCCCAACACCCAGTCGTGGACGTGGTCGATGGCCGCGGCCGCGGCAGAGGCGGCCGATGAGGAGCCCCGGACCTCGATGATCTCCGCCCCGCGTTGGGCCACCCGGGGGATGAAGGTCGTGGCGAACCATTGCGCCATGTCCTGGGCACTGCCAATCGCCTTGGCCAGGGCTCCGACAAGCGAGCCCTGGGTTCCGTCTGGCCCGGTGAGGATGCCGTGGGAGATATCCGGAACCTGGGTGGCCGAGTGGTTTCCCCAGATGGTGACATTGCTGATCGAGGCCACCGGGACATCGAGCACCTGGGCCAGCTGGGCCAGGGCGCGGTTGTGGTCCAGGCGCGTCATGGCGTTGAAGCGCTCCGGAGGGACATCCGGCGCATGGGCCGAGGCGATCAACGCGTTGGTGTTCGCGGGGTTGCCCACCACCAAGACCTTCACGTCCTCGGCGGCATGGGCGTTGATGGCGGCGCCCTGTGGTCCGAAGATCGCGCCGTTGGCTTTGAGCAGGTCGGAGCGCTCCATGCCCGGTCCCCGTGGCCGGGCACCGACCAGCAAGGCGACATTGGCCCCGTCGAATCCACGTGCCGGATCATCGGTCACTTCCACGGACTCGAGCGCGGGAAATGCGCAGTCCTGCAGTTCCAGGGCGCTGCCCTCGGCGGATTTCAACCCGGCGGGGATTTCCAGCAGCCTGAGCCGTACGGGAGTCTGCGGGCCCAGCATGGCTCCGGAGGCGATGCGGAACAGCAGTGCATAGCCGATCTGTCCGCCGGCACCGGTCACGGTCACTGTTACAGGTTTTTGTGCGCTCATGCTCTCATGCAACCATCCCGGCGGGGGCAAAGTCACGAAGCGACTCACCAAACGGTTACTTGGCCGGGTGCGGGGACCGGACGGGCAGCAGCAGCAGTAGTCCCAGGAGCAGGACCACCAGGATGCCCAGGATCCCGTAGCGCTGTGCCTGGGCCACGTGCGGGGCCGCCAGCGCAATGGACGCGGCAAAGAGCGCGGGAGCCAGGAAGCTGACTGCACGGCCCGTGGTGGCGTAGAGCCCGAACAGTTCGCCTTCCTGCCCGGCGGGGGCCAACCGTGCAAGGAAAGCGCGGCTGGAGGACTGGGCGGGACCCACGAAGAGGCACAACATCAATCCGAACACCCAGAAGCCGGAGGCGTCCGGGGACAGGAACACCCCGGAACCGGCAATGAGCAATCCCAGAAGCGAACCGACGATGACTCGCTTGGGGCCGATCCGGTCATCGAGCCATCCCCCGAGCATTGCACCGGCGGCCGCAACGACGTTGCCCGCGATGGCGAAGATGATGACCTGGGTCAGCGGGAAGCCGAAGGTCCCGGCAGCAATGATCCCGCCGAAGGTGAACACCGCGGCCAAGCCGTCACGGAAGACAGCGCTGGCAAAAAGGAAGTAGACGGTGTGCCGGTCCGCGCGTGCCAGGGCCACGACCCGACGCCACAGTTCCTTATAGGACTGAAGGATCGTGAAGCGGGGGCCACCTTCGGTCCCGGGGATCTCGGGGACCGCGAAGAGCACGGCAGCCCGAACCCCATGAACCACACCGCGGAGAACAACGCGACCAGGCGCAGGTTCAGCGAGTCGGTTTCGGAGGCGCCGGCCCAGGGGAAGATCGGGGTGACCAAGGTGAAGAGCACGATCGCTAGGGCCGCGATTCCACCGATATAGCCCATGCCCCAGCCAAATCCGGAAACCTTGCCGATGGTCTTGGGAGTGGAGATCTGCGGGAGCATGGCGTTGTAGTTCACCGTGGCGAACTCCGAGAAGACCGAAGCAGCGGCAATCAACGTCACCCCGAGGATGAGGAAACGCGGTTCGGGGAAGACGAAGAAACAGGCGCCGGTGAGAAGCGCCACGATCACGGTGTTGACCCCGAGCCAGAAACGGCGCCTTCCGCCGGCATCAGAGCGCAGGCCAGTGACCGGTGCCAGCAAGGCGATGGCCAGGCCTGCAATTGCCAGGCCGTTGCCCAGCACGACCGAGTTGGCGTCCTTGTCTCCAAACAGGTCGCTGGTCAAATAGACGGTGAAGACGAAAGTGGTCATCACCGCGTTGATGGCGGCAGCTCCCCAATCCCAGGAAGCCCAAGCCAAGACGGTTTTGGTGATAATTCTCTGCCGCTTCACCGGCGCCGAGGGTGCCGCAGGTAACTCGCTCATGGCAAGTAGCGTAGCGCCCCGCACCGGGCAACGGGGGTCAGCCGAAGATTTTCTTTTTTCGAGCCGAATAAATGTACTTTGCGAAGTGTCTCTTTAACGATGCAGAAACACTTTTCGTTCCGTGAAGTTTCCCTTCCTGGATTCCGCGTCAAAACGCGAGCTGGCAAGCCTTGGATGTTAGACTGGGGGCTGCGTTTTGACTGTTTTGATACCTCGACGCCCCCTGCCGATCATTGGAGAAATGAGTGCTGTTTGTCCTGATTGCGCTCTTTGCCGTCGCGGGGATTGCACCACTCATTTTTAGGGTTCTGGGCCGTTCGACGTTCTACGTCCTGGGTGCGGTTCCCGCAGCTGCCTTCGTCTGGTTGCTGGCCAATTTCCCCAGGTTCACCCATGCAGGCCAGTCGGCGGCCAGTGGCCAGCCCAACGCTCCGCCTTCGGAGCTCTACACCTGGATCGGCCCGCTGGACGCGCATCTGGATTTCAGGATGGACGCCCTCTCCGCGGTGCTGTGCCTGTTGGTGTTGGGCGTCGGGGCACTCGTACTGTTTTACTGTGCGCGCTACTTCAAGAACGATGACCCGCACACCGGTGCCTTCGGAGCCCAGCTGCTGGCCTTCGCCGCGTCGATGTTCGGACTGGTGACGGCCGACGACATGATCATGCTCTTCATCTTCTGGGAGCTGACAACGATCCTTTCGTACCTGCTGATCGGGTACAACCGCACCAGGATGAGCGCCCGGCGTGCCGCCCTGACCGCCTTGATAGTCACCACCTTCGGCGGATTGACGATGCTGGCCGGATTGGTGATGCTTGGCACCGCCGCCGGAACCTACCGGATCTCCGAGATCCTTGCCAAGGCCCCGGAGCTGAGTGCGCTTGGAACCTTCACCGATGTGGCAATCGCCCTGATGCTCATCGGGGCCATTTCCAAATCGGCACTGGTTCCCTTCCACTTCTGGCTTCCCGGCGCCATGGCCGCACCGACTCCCGTCTCGGCATACCTGCATGCCGCGGCCATGGTCAAGGCCGGCATCTACCTGGTGGCACGCCTGGCCCCGGGATTCAACGGGACAAGCTTCTGGCAACCCATGCTGCTGGTACTCGGCCTGACCACCTTGCTCGTTGGCGGCTGGCATGCGCTGAAGCAACACGACCTGAAGCTTCTCCTTGCCTACGGCACCGTCTCCCAATTGGGTTTCCTGATCCTGATCCTGGGCATGGGCAGCCCCAATGCCGCCCTTGCTGGCCTGGCCATGATGCTGGCCCACGGGTTCTTCAAGGCAACGCTCTTCCTGGTGGTGGGCATCATCGACCACAAATCCGGAACCCGCGACCTGCGCCAGCTCTCGGGACTCTACAAGTCCTCGCCGTACCTGTTCATCGTCGCCGCCATTGCGGCCGCTTCCATGGCGGGACTGCCGCCGCTGTACGGGTTCGTTGCCAAGGAAGCGGTCTATGAGGCGCTGCTGGAACACGCCAACGGTAATGGCGCCATCGGGGTGCTGCTCCTTGTCGGCGTGCTCCTGGGAGCGGTGATGACCTTCGCCTATTCGGCGCGCTTCCTTTGGGGCGGCTTCGCTTCCAAGAAGGGCATGGAACCCACCGCGTTCCCCCGCGTCCCGGTCCTGTTCCTGGCCCCGCTGGTGGTTCTCACCGGGGCCACGGTGGTGTTCGCCTGGATCCCGCAGGTGCTGGAGGGAGCCATCGCCCCCTACCTCGACTTGTTCGTTGCCGCCGGAGAACCCATCCACCTGGGGCTGTGGCACGGGCTGACCCCGGCATTGGGGCTGAGCGTGTTGACCATGGCACTGGGCTCAGCGGTGTTCCTGGGCCGCAAGAAGGTCTTTGCCGCGCAGTCCAGGATCCCCGCCGTGCTGGATTCCGAACGCGAGTACAAGCGCGTGGTCACGGGCTTGGACAACCTGGCGATTTGGCTCACCGGCAGCACCCAGCGCGGTTCCCTCTCGTTCTATCTCGTGGTGATCCTCTCCGTGGCGTTGGTCCTGCCCGCCACGGCGGCGATCTGGCTGGACACCCCGGACCCGGGAAACTTCATCGTCTTTGACACCCCCGCCCAGGTGGTGATCGGGCTGATCATGATCCTCGGCGCACTCGGGGCCCTCCAGGCCAACAGGCGGTTCCTGGCCGTGCTGATGGTTTCTGTCAGCGGGTACGGCATGGCCGGGATCTTCGCCCTGCAAGGCGCCCCGGACCTTGCCGTGACCCAGCTCCTTGTCGAAACCATCGTGCTTGTCGCCTTCGTGCTTGCCCTGCGTGCCCTGCCGGTGGAACTGTGGGCCAAGAACCCCACCGGCCACCGGATCGGCCGCGCGATCATCGGCATCGGGTTCGGGGCCTCGATGGTCTACATCGCCGCGACCTCGATGGCCTCGCGGGTCGCCGAACCGGTCTCGCTGGCCTACCCCGAACTTGCGTACACCGGCGGCGCAGGAAAGAACATCGTCAACGTGACTCTGGTGGACATGCGCGCCTGGGACACCTTTGGCGAGATCACCGTGCTGGCGGCCGCCGCCACCGGCGTCGCGTCGCTGATCTTCGTGTTGGGGCGCGGGGACAAGCGCCTGCGCGCCTCGAGCGTGCCGGCCGGATCGGTCGACCACGGCTCCGAGGCCATCGGCACCTCCGGGCAAAGCCGCGTCGGTTTGGCCGTGGCCCGGAGCTTCGCGATCTCCAAGCGCGAGTCCTGGCTCGTCGCGGGAAACACCCTGGCCCCGGAACGGCGCTCCATCACCTTCGAAGTGGTCACCCGGCTGCTGTTCCACAGCATCCTGCTGGCCTCCCTTTACCTGCTGCTGACCGGGCACAACACCCCCGGAGGCGGTTTCGCCGGCGGGCTTCTGGCAGGATTGGCACTGACCATCCGCTACCTTGCAGGCGGACGCGTGGAATTGGCCGAGGCGACCCCGGTGAGCCCGGGAACCCTGCTGGGAACCGGGTTGGGGCTCGCGGCACTCAGTGCAGCGGCACCCCTGGCCTTTGGGGCCCAGATGTTCACCTCCGCGGTGATCGAATTCAATTGGCCGCTCTTCGGGGAACAAAAGTTTGTCACCTCCACGATCTTTGACATCGGGGTCTATCTGGTGGTGGTGGGCCTGGTCATCGACGTGCTGCGCTCCCTGGGCTCGGAGATCGATGACCGATCCGAGGGCCGCAGCCCCACCGATGCCCATGACGTGGCCTCGGACGCCGAGACGGGAGTGGGACGTTGAGCACTAATATCACCTTGCTCATTGTGATGGGCGTGCTTTTCGCCGTGGGCATCTACCTTTTGCTCGAGCGCTCGCTGACCCGGGTGCTGCTGGGTATCGTGCTGCTGGGCAACGGGGTGAACCTGCTGATCCTTACCGCCGGGGGGCGCCGCGGCCAAGCGCCGCTCTACCAGGAGGGGCTCGCGGCGAAGGCCTACTCAGACCCTCTGCCGCAGGCCTTGATCCTCACGGCCATCGTGATCACCTTCGCGGTGACCGCCTTCATGCTGGCGCTGATCTACCGCTCCTGGGTGATCTCCCGGGCCGACGTGGTGGCCGATGACGACGAGGACCTCCGCGTCTCGATGCAGTCGCCGTTCGACTTCGAGGAAGATTCCCCAGTTCCCGAGGACACCACGGAGTTCGACGCGGAAAAGGACGCGTGGAATCCGAAACCGCCGCGGGAGATCCGGCAGAAGGGACAACGGCCATGATCGATGCTCCCCTGACCGCAGTCTCGTTTGCGCCCCTGGCCGTGGCGTTGCCGATCTTCGGTGCGGCCCTGGCCTTCGTCCTGCGCCGACGCCGACGTTCCCAGCGCGTGGTGACCATCGGGATCCTGGTCATCACCCTGTCGCTGGAAACCTGGATGTTGGCCCAGGTCTGGGGCGGTGAGACCTACTCGGTGACCCTGGGCGGTTGGGCCCCGCCCTTTGGCATTTCCATGGTCGTTGACGGGTTCTCCGCCTTCATGTTGGTGGTTTCCTCCATCGTCTCGTTGGCGGTGCTGCTCTATGCCACCGGGCAGGGCATGGCCGACGGGGACGAAAGCGGACCCGTCTCGATCTTCCACCCGGCCTACCTGATCCTGGTGGCCGGGGTGTCCAACGCGTTTTTGGCCGGGGACCTGTTCAACCTCTACGTGGGCTTCGAGATCCTGCTGACCGCCTCCTATGTGCTGATGACCCTGGGCGGGACCACGGCGCGGATCCGCGCCGGAACCACCTACGTGGTGGTCTCGGTGGCATCCTCGATGCTGTTCTTGATCGCCATCGGCATGATCTACGCCGCGACTGGCACCGTGAACATGGCAGACCNCCTTCTGGCTTCCGGATTCCTACCCGACCGCACCGGCACCGGTGACCGCGGTGTTCGCCGGCTTGCTGACCAAGGTCGGTGTCTATGCGATCATCCGCACCGAAACCCTGCTGTTCCCCGGAAACCAGCTCTCCAACGCGCTGATGGTGGTGGCCGGGCTGACCATGCTGATCGGGATACTCGGTGCGGTGGCGCAGACCGACTTCAAGCGGATGCTTTCCTTCACCCTGACCAGCCACATCGGCTTCCTGATCTTCGGGGTGGCGGTGGGCAACCAGCTGGGCCTCGGGGCCACCGTGTTCTACGTGGCCCACCACATCGTGGTGCAGACCTCGCTGTTCCTGGTTGCCGGGCTCATTGAGCGCCGGGCGGGGACCTCGAGCATCGAACGGCTCGGCTCGCTGGCCAAGCTCTCCCCGCTGCTCTCGGTGCTCTACTTCATCCCGGCCATGAACCTGGGCGGGATCCCGCCGTTCTCCGGGTTCCTGGGCAAGCTCGGGCTTATCCAAGGCGGTGCCCAGCTAGGTACGCCGCTGGCCTGGGTACTGGTTGGCGTCTCGCTGCTGACCTCGCTGCTGACCCTGCTGGCGGTGGCGCGTGTCTGGAACAGGGCGTTCTGGCGCAAGGCCGAGGACGCCACCGATCCCGATCCGTTGTTGCTGGTGGGCGCCGGGGAAATCCGCGGGGCGACCTACGACATCGTTGCCCAAGAACCGGCAAGCCGCTACAGCGACCGCGGGGATACCGCACTGTTGCCGACGGGCATGCTGGCGATGACCGCAGCATTGGTCCTGGTGGGGGTGGCTCTGACGGTGTTCGCCGGTCCGCTGTTCGAGTTCAGCGACCAGGTCGCCGGGCAATTGCTGGATCGGAACAACTACATCGAAGCTGTGCTGGGCACCTCGGGGGGGCCGGGACGATGAGCCGGGACCAACGCCTGCACGACGTCTCCGATGAGGGGACCAAGCGCCCGCGGACCACCTTGGGCCAGGAACTCCCGCTGCTGGTGTGGATGATGCTCATCTGGGGAGCTCTGTGGCAGGACTTCGCAATCGGCAACCTCATCTTCGGGTTGCTGCTCTCGCTGGGTCTAATCAGGGTCTTCCGCCTGCCCCCGGTGATCCTCTCCGGGCGTTTCAACTTCTGGCACGCAGCGGTGTTCGTCGGGGCGTTCCTGCGTGATGTGACGTGGGCAAGCTTCGAGGTCATGTACCTTGCGGTGTTCCGTGGACCGCGCACCAAGAGCGCGATCATCGCCGTGACGCTGCGCACTGATTCGGACCTGCTGGTCACCTTCGTGGGACACGTCTTGACGTTGGTGCCCGGTTCCTACGTCGTGGAGGTGGACCGGCGGTCCTCAACCTTGTACCTGCATGTGCTCAACGTCAACGACCAGGCCGGCGTCGACGCGGCCAGGGCCGCAGTGATGAAGATCGAGGAAAGGCTGATCCGCATGATGGGAACCACCAAGGAACTCGCCGGCCTCGCCGCGCTGAAGAACGGTGAGAGCAACGAAGGGGCAAGCGCATCATGAACATCGTCTTGTGGGTCTGTGGCATCACCCTGTCGATCGCAGGGGCCCTGACCATCATCAGGCTTGCCAAGGGCCCGTCCATCCTTGAACGGGTGATCGCCACCGATGTGCTGCTGCTGATCCTCTCCGCGGCGTTGTGCATCGAGATGACCGTTAACAAACACACCGACAACCTCATCTTCGTGCTGCTGGCCTGCCTTGTCGGGTTCGTCGGGTCGGTGACGGTCTCGCGCTTCGTCACCGATCGGAGAAACGCCTGATGCTCGATACCGTGATTGACGTCGTGGCCGGGACATTCATGGTCGTGGGGTGCCTGATGTCCCTTGCCGCCGGCATCGGGATGCTGCGCTTTCCCGACCTGCTTTCGCGCCTGCACGCGGCTACCAAGCCGCAGGTGCTGGGGCTGTTCCTGCTGTTGGCCGCCCTTGGCCTGGAACTGCGGTCCTGGGTGGTGTTGCCGGTGCTGCTCCTGGCGTGGTTGCTGCAGCTGCTCACCGCGCCGGTGTCGGCGCACATGGTCGGGCGTGCTGGATACCGCACAAGGCACCTCAAGCGCGAGACGCTCATCGTTGATGAGCTTGCAGCCGTCGTCCAGGCAGCGGCGCAGCGCGAGGAACGCGAACACGGGCAGGACGGGGAGCGGGACCGCTCCGATTTCCTGGACTAGTCACAAACGCCTCGGGTAACCAAAGCGGTTGCTTTGGTTACCCGAGGCGTTCTTGGAAAAAGCGGGACCGAGCCCTACTTGCGGAGCTTCGCGACCGCCTTCTGCGTGCCGCGGTCGGCAAGCACCTGGATCAGCGCTGCGACAACGGCCGAAATCACCGCGAAGGCGATGGCTTGGCGCATCGAGGCTTCGGCTTGGGCTTCTTTGTCGCCGTGCTTGGGAGGCTGCTGGCCGGTGAAACCGACCCACGCCTTGTCGACGATCTTTCCACCCACGAAGCCCGCGGCGATGGAGATGACCGGACCGAGTAGTTTCATCAAGCTGTTCATGGGGACTCCCGAATGTTGCGGCAAAGGTACTCGATCCAGCATAGCGTGAGGTAGCATCGAAGAACTGAAACAATCACGACAGGGGAGCGTCGTGCGGTGAAAACCGCACCTAGACGCTGAGAGTGCGCACAGCCGCAGACCCTCGAACCTGCTCCGGCTAGTACCGGCGAAGGAAGTCGAGTTCTCAGGGGTGCAATGCATGACGGGCATTCCCTCCCCTCCTTGAATCCAAGGAGGATCCACACCATGAACATCATCAAACAGCCCCTCGGGCACCAAACGGCAACCACCAGCTGGCGCGTCGTGGACATTGTCATTGCGGCGGTCATCGCCGTGTGCTCGGGGGTGATTTTCTGGGCCTGGAACAGCACCCACCACATCTTCGACGGACTCTTCCTGGCCTTCCCGCCGGCCACGTCCCTGGTCTCCGGGATGTGGCTCTTCCCCGCGGTGCTCGGAGCACTGATCATCCGCAAGCCCGGTGCCGCGATCTTCTGCGAGATGGTCGCCGCCGCGGTGTCGATGCTCATGGGCTCGGAATTCGGCTGGACCGTGCTGGCCGCGGGCCTGGTACAGGGCGCCGGGGCGGAAATCGTCTTCGCAGCGTTCCGCTACCGCAAGTTCAACCTGCCCGTCGCGCTGCTGGCCGGTGCCGGCACCGGGCTCTTCGGCGGCATCAACGACGCCTACATCTTCCGGTACTTCCCCGAATACACCGACAGCATGCTGGTGGTCTATGTCGTGTGCATGAGCATCTCGGGCATCGTTATTGCCGGGCTGCTCTCGTTCCTGGCCACCCGCGCACTGGCAAATACCGGGGCGTTGAGTGCCTTGGGCAGCCGCAAGGCCGCCAGCGAATCCGTCTTCGGTTAAGCAGGGGCGGAAACATATGTCTACAGCATCAATGCTGCACGAGGAGCACGATCCGCTCGCCCGGACCGACGAGCAGGAAGCAACGACCATCGGCGTCGGCGTCAGTGCCCGCGACTGGGGGTGGCGGCACGCGGGACGCGCCGACCCCGCGCTGTGGGGCCTGGACCTGGAAATCCGTGCCGGGGAGAGGGTGCTGCTGGCCGGTCCCTCGGGCGCCGGGAAATCCTCTCTGCTTTACGCCCTGGCCGGTGTCTTGGCCGAGGACGACGAGTCCTATTCATCAGGGGAACTGCTGCTCAACGGAACCCCGGCGGGTCACTGCCGGGGCTTGGTCGGGCTTATGCAACAAGACCCCGAAACCCAGGTTATCCAGGCACGGGTCGGTGACGACGTGGCCTTCGGCGCCGAAAACCTTTCGGTGCCGCCCGAAGAAATCCAGAAACGGATCATCGCGGCACTTCAGTCCGTAGGCCTCGATATCCCGTTGGACCATCCCACCGCGGCTCTCTCGGGGGGACAAAAGCAACGGCTGGCGCTTGCAGGGATCCTGGCCATGGGCCCGGGGTTGGTGCTTCTGGATGAACCGACCGCGAACCTTGACCCCGAAGGCGTCCTGGAGGTCAGGGATGCGGTGATCCGGGCGCTTGATGCCACCGGTGCCACGTTGTTGATCGTCGAGCACCGGCTTGAGGCCTGGTCCCATCACATGGACCGGGTCATCGTGCTTGAACCCGGTGGAGGGGTTGCCCACCAGGGAACACCCGGACAGCTTTTTGCTCCGGGCCCGATCCGTGAGGACCTGATAGCGGCCGGGGTCTGGGTCCCGGGCTACACCCCGGAATTCGAGCCACGGATCGAGTGGGCCCCAGCGGGGTCCGTGCTTCTGGAAGCACGCGAGCTGGAGGTTGCCCGCAAGCGTGGGGGCCGGGTCGCGGCCAACGGGCTGGAGATAGCGGTGCGCGGGGGCGAGGCATGGTGCATCCGCGGCGCCAACGGCGCCGGGAAATCAACCTTCGCCTTGACCCTGGGTGGGCTGCTGCCCAAGGCCGCCGGAACCGTGCTGGCCACCGATGAGCTGGCCTCCGGGCCCGAAGCGGACCCCTACCGGTGGCGCGCCACCGAATTGGTGGCTCGCATTGGTTCGGTGTTCCAGGAACCCGAGCACCAATTCGTCACCAACACGGTGGCCGAGGAACTGGCCTTCGGGCCCACCCACGCGGTCAAGCCCGGAACCAGGGAACCGCTTTTCACCCACGGACAGATCCGGGAGCGGGTCCAGGAGCTGCTGGTTCGGTTGCGGCTGGGCCACTTGGCCGACGCGAACCCCTTCACGCTTTCCGGAGGGGAAAAGCGGCGGCTCTCGGTGGCCACGGTGCTGGCTTCGGGCCCACAGGTGTTGATCCTTGATGAACCGACGTTCGGCCAGGATGCCAATACATGGCGCGAACTGGCATTGTTGCTGCGCGAGGAACTCCAGCGAGGCACCGCCATCATCGCGGTGACCCACGACGCCGATTTCGCCAGCGCTCTGGGCTCGCGCGAATTCACGGTGGAAGCTGCGGCACACAGCGAGAAGGGGCCCGAGAAACGTGCCGGGCTGCTGGAAGAGGACGCCAACGGTGCTGCCAGCTTCCTGGGCTCCGTGAATCCCCTGGCCAAACTGGCCGCGGTGGTTCTGGCAACCCTTCCGTTGATCGCCTCAATGGACTGGCTTAGCAGTGGGTTGGTGGTTCTGGCGACCTTGTTTGCCCTGCCGCTGGCGGGAATGTCGATACCGCGCTTCCTGGCCCGGGGGTGGCCGCTGATGTTGGCAGCGCTCTTCGCCGCCTGGGGAACCACGCTGGTGGGCCGGGACTCCGGTGCGGTGCTGGTGGACCTGGGGATTTTTGATATCACTGAGGGGTCCTTGGCCGCCGGCGCCGCAACGGGCCTTCGGGCCTTCGCGGTGGCGATACCGGCGGTGCTGTTGCTGTTCACCACCGACCCCACCGACCTGGCTAACTCCCTGGCCCAAAAGGCGAAGCTTCCGCACCGCTTTGTCCTGGGTGCCTTGGCGGGAATGCGCCTGCTGGGCCTGTTGATAGAGGAATGGACGACACTGGGCATGGCCCGGCGTGCCAGGGGCGTGGGCAGCCGGGGTTCCGCGCCAGCTCGCTTGCGGGCAAACCTTGGGCAGGTCTTTGCCTTGTTGGTCCAGGCCATCCGGCGTGGGTCGCGACTTGCGGTGACCATGGAGGCCAAAGGCTTCGGGACCACCGAACGGACCTGGCTGCGCAAGTCCGTCTTCGGGATCAAGGATGCCGCGGTCGTGGCCACCGGGTTGCTTCTGGGGCTGGGCGCGTCATGGGCGGCCATCGCGTGTGGCACCTGGAACCTGGTCTGGGGCTAAGCCCCGGGCCTAGGCGGGGTTCGACCTCTTGGCATCCCACGGATCCCGAAAGGCCGGACCCTCGTTGTTTAAGGCCCAGGGAGTGGTCGGTCCTCGAAGCCCAGAGAGGCAATCGCCGGCAGGGTTCCCGCGGCAAGGTTCTCCAGCACGTAGCGTTCGTGCTCCGGTATGGGTTCGGGCAGTCCCGCCAGGTCGAACCATTCCATGGCCGCGCACTTGCCCGGCTCCATGATCCTTGCCGTTCCTTTCCAGCGGGTGGCGGAGAAAAAGAAATCGACGCGCTGGGCCAAGGCACCCTGCCCGCCGCTGCTCCGGTGCAGCGTACTCAGCGGCAACAGGTCCAGAGGGTCCACCTGGAGACCGGTTTCCTCGGATGCCTCGCGGAGCGCTGCGGCGAGCGCTGATTCCCCGGCCTCGACGTGCCCGGCCGCGGCGCAGGCCCAGTGCCCGTCCATGAAGCCGGTGTTTTGGCGCAACTGCAGCAGCACCTGGCTTCCGCGGCGAAACACCACGTAGGCGGCGGGTACCAGCTGGAAAAGTTCTTGCACCGAAGAAACCCCTTTCGGCAGGTTCTCCCCGCAGGGGGAGAACGATTACTCGATGGCGTTGACCATCGCTGTCAGTTCCTCATGCAGCTCCGCGTCGCGGGCAATCGGGGTCCCGTCAAGGGAGTTCACCGGAGTCAGCAGCCGGACACTGGACACCAGCCAGACGCCCTCAGCATCCATGAGATGTTCGGGCACCAGCGGCCCGTAGCCCAGTTCCCAGCCTGCTTCCTTCGCGGCGGCAAAAATCGCTCCCTGGGTGGTACCAGGGAGGATGCCGGTTTCCAGCGTGGGGGTGATCAGCCGCTTGGTGTCCCCGTCACGGTGCGCTAGCAAGACGGTGGAGGTCGGGCCCTCCAAGACGATTCCGTCGCTGGAAATGAAGATGACGTCCTCGGCACCCTGCTTCCGGGCATGGCGCAGGGCCGCCATGTTCACGGCGTAGGACAGGGTTTTGGCGCCCATCAACAGCCACGGTGCGCGCTCGGCGACCGTCGAGTCGTAGCCACGGTCCAACAGGAGCACCGACACCCCAGCCTCGCGCTGCTTCCGGCCCAGCTCAGGGGCGGGGGAGACCATGACCCAGCTGGTTCCAACCCCAGTTTCATCGGAGCCGCGGGTAGCCACCAGCTTCACGACGGCCTCCGCACACGGCGTGGCGGCATCGAACTCGGCCACGGCCGTCTCGATGGCGGCACGCCAAGCACCTTCGTCGGGGATCCGCAGGTCGCAGACTTGGGCCGAAACACGCAGGCGGGCCAGGTGCGCGTCCAGCTTGCGGACCACCTGGCGGGTGTAGAGCGCGGACTCGAAGATCCCGTCACCTCGAGTCACCCCCTGGTCAAGGACCGAGAGCTGGGCCGCGGTGTCATCCGCGATGCGACCGGCGGAAAAATCGGGGTCAAGGAACACAAGTGCAGTCATGGCTACAAGATTACAGCCGCACCCGTGGATCTCCGGTGTTTCGCGACTCGGCGGTAGTCTGGGATGAATCATCGAATCGGTCACTGGCAAGGAGGGTTCCATGGCTTTGGGCAACGATGCGCTGACAATGGGCGCCGCCTTGTGGTCGGTCGCCGTGGGCATCGAGCTGACCATCCGAATCGTCATGGTAGGGATCGTGCCGGGCAACCGCCGCCCGACAACGGCCATGGCATGGCTGCTGGCGATCTTCTTCATTCCCGTGGTGGGTCTGGTGATCTACCTGCTCTTTGGAAACAACAAGCTTTCCCGGCGCCGGATCGAACGCCAGCGCAGCGTCAACGACTCGATCCTTGAATCCACCCAGCACATGAGTGATGATCGGTGGGCACCGCAGGCCCCTGAATGGGTGCTCTCGGCCGTCGAGCTGAACAGGACGCTGGGGGCGTTGCCCCTGCAGGCAGGAAACTCAATCAAGTTCATCACCGGGTACCGGGAATTCCTCGATGAGATGCGCATGGAAATCGACGGGGCCCGTCGCTACGTGCATGTGCAGTTCTACATCATCGGCGAGGACGATCAATACGTCGGGCCCATTCTTGAGGCCATGGAACGCGCGGTGGCCCGCGGGGTGAAGGTCAGGGTGCTCTTTGACCACCTGGGCTCGCTGCGCGTCAGCGGGTACTTCGGGCTGGTGAGGCGGATGAGCGCGGCGGGCATCAAATGGCGACGGATGCTGCCGCTGGCGCCCTTCCAGCGCCGATGGCGGCGCCCGGATTTGCGCAACCACCGCAAGATCGTGGTGGTGGACGGGGAAGTGGCCTTCACCGGCAGCCAGAACCTCATCGAGCCCGGGTACAAGCGGGCCAGCGCGCACGCCATCGGACGTGAATGGGTCGAGCTGATGGTCAAGGTCCGTGGACCGCTGGTGGGCAGCTTCGACGTGGTCTTCGCGACGGACTGGTCCCAGGAAGGCGACGAGGACCTGCTCCACGACCTGGCGATCGTGGCCGAAACAATGCATGAGATGCCCGACGCTGGTGAAAGCATCGGCCAACTGGTGCCCAGCGGGCCGGGGTTCGAATCGGAAAACAACCTTCGCTTGTTCAACACGCTGATCTATTCGGCCACCGAACGGCTCTCGATCACCAGCCCGTATTTTGTTCCCGACGACTCGCTGCTTTACGCGATCACCACCGCCGCCCAGCGCGGTGTTGCTGTGGAGCTTTTCGTCTGCGAGAAGGGCGACCAGGCTCTGGTGCAGCACGCCCAGCAGTCCTACTACGAGATGCTGTTGCGGGCAGGGGTGCGCATCTACCGCTACCCCGCTCCCACCGTGCTGCATTCCAAATGCATGGCAGTGGACAACGACGTCGTGGTGATGGGCTCCTCGAACATGGACATGCGGTCCTTTTCGCTGAACCTCGAAATCACCTTGATGCTTCTGGGCGCAGCCCCGGTCAAGGAACTGATGAGGGTGCAGGACGCATACCGGGCGGTTGCCACGGAACTGACCCTTGAGCAATGGGACACCCGCACCCCGATCAGCCGGTGGATCGACAACGTGGCGAGGCTCTCGGCCACCTTGCAATAGGCACCACGTGGTGCACGGAACCTAGCTGTCGGGGAAGGCCGAGCCCAGTGCGCAGAGCACGCCGAAGGCCTTGGTGCGTACCTCGTCCCATTCCTCTGCAGGGGAGGAGTCCGCGGTGATCGCCCCGCCCACCCCCAGGGAAAGGTCCCAGGTTCCGGCCCCTGGTTTACGGCTCATCACCAGGGTGCGGATCACTACGGAAAGATCGCTTGCACCGGTGGCGGAGAAGTACCCGACGACGCCGGAATACATGCCGCGGGCAACCCCTTCCTCCAAGGAGTCGAGGATCGCCATGGTGGAGACCTTTGGGGCCCCTGTCATGGATCCAGCGGGGAACGCAGCGGCAATCGCCTCGGCACGCGGCGCACCGGGCAGCAGTTTCGCCGCGATGGTTGAGACCATCTGGTGCACGCTCGCGTAGCTCTCAATGGCGCACAGGCGCTGTACCGACAGCGTGCCGGGCACGGCAAAGCGTGAGAGGTCGTTGCGCAGCAAGTCAACGATCATGATGTTCTCGGCGCGGTCCTTGGGGGAGGAGGCCAAGTCCGCAAGAAGCGCTTCATCGGCTGCCTGCGTTGATCCGCGTGGCCGGGTGCCCTTGATGGGCTCTGCACGCATCCATCCATCGGCATCCAGGCATAGGAAGCGCTCGGGGGACGTGCTGGCGCTGGCGAAGTCCCCGAAGCGCAGGTAGTGCGCGAAGGGTGCGGGGTTCCCGGCACGCAGGCGCAGGTAGTTTTCCCAGGGGTCGCAGTCGATCGCGGCTGCGGCCAGGGACGTGGTCAAACAGACTTCGTAGCTGTTGCCTTGGCGGATCTGTTCCTTCGCGGCACGGACCTTGGCCAGATAGCCGGTGCGCCCATCGCGCAGGGTGAAAAGCGGGGCCGGACCAAGGGGCGGCGGCACGGCTGCGTTGCCCGGGCCCGCCTCCAGCAGCGCTGCGGCCCCGTCAAGGAAGCCGTCGGCGTCGGCGCCCGGGGAGGCGATCAGGTGCACGGTGGAGCAAAGGTGGTCAATGACCACGACCCTGGAAGGCCTGATCAAAATGGCGTCGGCGGGGGCGCCGGGTTCCGTGGAGGAAACGTGGTTGTCGGTGCCGCCTGTTTCGCGCTTGAGCTCATATCCGAGGTAGCCAAGCCACCCTGGAAGGAACGGCAGGTCCGCGGGGTTTGCCCGGGCGGGCCCCGAATCCCACGTGTCGGCAAGCCAATCAAAGAACCCTCCGGTGATCCGCGCGGTGGCGGTGCCCTCGCGCAGGATTCCTGCGGAGTGGCGTTGTTCGTAGATCGCGCACGCATCGGTGGTGGCTGCGCCCATGATGGAATATCGGTTGCGCTGGCGCGGGTCCGTGAAGCCGAGGTTGCTCGATTCCAGCAGCACCGCGTGGCGTGCCTGGCCAAAGAGCGATTCGAAGAGCGCAGAGGCGTCGGGGGCGGCATCCACAATCCGGTGCAGCGGTTCAAGCGCCGCACTCTGGGAGCGTTCGGGTGCCAATACCCGGTTGCAGGCAGGCAGGGCCTGCAGTGCACGCAGCAGGTGCTCGGTGGCACTGCCATCGGCACGGTTCTGAATAGTGATATCGGCGTGGGCGGGCACCGCATCCGTGGAGAGGTAGGTGTCTTCCTGGGCCGCCCAGGAATCCCAGTGGGATGCGAAGGTTTCCCCGTCCCGGGCCAGGGCCCGTGCCTTGCGGGTTTCTTCGGGGACCTGCACCCAGATTAGTGCGTCGAGCAGCGGACGGGCGGCCTCGCAGCCGGCGCCGACGCCTTCGATGATGATGACAGGGGCGGGGGACAAGGTGGAGGGCTCGCCGGTTGTGCCCTGGGCCCAGTCCCAGGTCTTCCACGTTGCCGCCTGGTTGTTCACCAAGGGACCCAGGACCGTTTCTACATAGGCTGCGGTGCCCGCAGCCAGCCCGTCCCAGCCGGGATATATGTCCTCCAGGTGGAAGAGTGCTACCTCGCGGTGGCGACGCAGCGCCGTGGCGAGCTCGGCGGCAAGCGTGCTTTTCCCTGCTCCGGAGCGGCCATCGATGCCAAGGACCAGGACGGGGTTAGTTGCCACGTGAGGGCATGGTGTGGGCGCGCACGTAGTCCAGTACTCCCGGTATGGCGGCGTTGACCATTTGCCAGCACAGGCGGAAGTCGGCTGAATCGCCGAACCAGGGATCGTATATGTCTTGTTCCCCGATCGGCGCCGAAGCCAGCGAGGTGTCGAAGGACCGCATCATGCGAAGTTCAGGGCGAGGTGTTGCTGGATCGGTGGGAATCAACTTTGAGAGCACCGCGTGGTGGTCCTGGTCCATGGCAAGCAGCAGATCTACCCCGGGCAGCGAATCCGGGTCCAGGGTGCGCGCGACGTGTTCCTCGGCGTTGATTCCATGGGACTGCAAGATGGCGGCGGCGCGTGGGTCGATCCCGTGGCCGACCTCCCCGTCACTGGTACCGGCGGACTCGATGGCGACATCCGTGATCCCCGCATCCTCAAGCGCGGTGCGGATCATGTACTCGGCCATGGGGGAACGGCAGATATTGCCCGTACACACTGTCATTATCCGAAACATGTTTTTAGTCTAGGACTCTTACGCCCCTAGTGACAGTGCTAAACACGGTTAGGGTCGATGGTTATCGGATTGTGCCCTTCACAACCGCACCCTGGTCGTGAAGACGCGGGGGCGGGCTCAGTGGATGAACACCAGCAGTGCGGCGACGAAGATGAAGAGGGTGCCGAAGAGAAGATTGAGGATCCGTTGTCCGCGTTCGGTCGCCGTGAAGCGGCTGAAGCTCTTGGCGGAGGCGGCGAAGAACAGCCACATCACCACGATGTCCACCGCCACGATGGTGCCGATGAAGATCAGGTATTGCGAGAGCACCGGGGCATCAAGCCTGATGAATTGCGGGGTGAACGCCAGGAAGAAAACGATCGCCTTGGGGTTGAGCAGGTTGACCCACAACCCGCGACGGAACATCGAGGCAGCCGATTCGCGCCCGCGCACATCGATGTCCCCGCTCTCCTGCGCCTTGGCCAGGATCAGTCGGACCCCCAGATACACCAGGTAGGCGGCACCGGCGTATCGGATGGCGGTAAAGAACACCGGGGAACGCGAGACCAGCAGCCCCACCCCGGCGGCAACGATGACCACGTGGACCAGTAGGGCGGCCTGCTGGCCCAGGATGCCCCACATGGACCGGCGGAAGCCGGAGTTCAGGGAGTTGGTCATGGTGTTGATGGCCCCGGCTCCGGGGGTGAAGCTGATTAGCGTGGAGGCGCCAAGCAGCGAAAGCCAAAGGGAAAGAGTCACCGCACAAGCTTAGGGTAGCGCCGCTGCAAACCGTACCGTCAGTGGCCCCGGCGCCGCGCCCGCGAGGACCGGCTCACGCGGAGGCCGGCTAGGTCCATGCCGGGACTTGGTGCGATGCGGCAACGCGGGCGTACCACAGCGCCGAGGCCTTGGGGATGCGCCGCTGGGATTCGTAGTCGACGCGCACGATCCCAAAGCGCTTGGAATAGCCAAAAGCCCATTCGAAGTTATCCAACAGGGACCACACCAGATACCCCCGGACATCGGCGCCGCGTTCCATGGCGCGGTGCACCGCCCGCAGGTGTGCATCGATGAAAGCCAGGCGGTCCCGGCTGTCATCGACAAACCCGTCTGCATCGGGCACATCCTGGTAGGCGGCACCGTTCTCGGTGATCACCATGGGGATGCCGGCTGGCCCGGTGTACTGGTCCTGCAGGCGAAGCAGCAGTCGTTCAAGGCCCTCGGGCTGCACCTCCCAGCCCATGGCGGTGCGCGGCAGTCCGCGGGAGATCTCCTGCACCCGTTCGCTGCCCACCATCGGGGACCTGCGTGCCAGCCCCCGTTCGGAGGCGAACGCCAGTTCCGAATCCGCGATGGGTGGGTCGACGGGGCCGGCCACCATGACCCCGTTGTAGTAGTTCACGCCCAACACGTTGATCGGTGCGGCAATGATCTCCATGTCGTTGTCCCGGATGTGGCGGCCCAGTCCGGCCTGCGCCATGTCCTCAAGTACGTCGGAGGGGTAGCTGCCGCGAAAGACGGGGTCCAGGAAGACCCTGTTGAAGGACCCGTCGATGCGTCGAGCGGCATCGGTGTCCGCGGGGGAGTCCGGATCCGCTGGATCGGCGAGCGTGAAGTTCAGTGTGATTCCCAGGCGGTGCCCGGGACCGGCGGCCTCCCGCATGGCCGATGTGGCCAGGCCGTGGCCCAGGAGCAGGTGGTGCGCCGCTGCCACTGCCTCGGAAGGGGCGGTGTGCCCCGGGGCGTGTTCGCCGCCGGCGTGGGAAAGGAAGGATGAGCACCAAGGTTCGTTCAGTGTGGTCCAGTCGGAAACCCGGTCCCCGAGGTGTTCGAACACCTCCAGGGCGTAGTCGGCGAAGCGGTAGGCGGTGTCCCTGTTCGCCCAGCCGCCGCGCTCGCCCAACGCCTGGGGAAGGTCCCAGTGGTAGAGGGTGAGCCAGGGAGAGATCTCGTGTTCCAGCAATTCATCGACGAGCCGGGAATAGAAGTCCAGGCCCGTCGGATTCAGTTTCCCGTCCCCGGGCTTGATGCGCGGCCAAGAGGTGGAGAAGCGGTAGGTGTCCAGACCCAGATCTGCCATCAGCGCGACGTCCTGGGGCATCCGGTGATAGTGGTCGGCGGCAACGGAGCCGTCATGGCCGCCGAACACCGCGCCGGGAACCTTGCAGAAGGCGTCCCAGATGGATTCCTGGCGTCCGTCTTCTCCGCTGGCACCCTCAACCTGGAAGGCAGCCGTGGCCGAGCCAAAACGGAACGCGGAAGGAAAATCAAGGGCCGTGGCCGAGTTGAACCCTGCGGCAAGGGGATTGGAAGCGTGCGGGCTGCTGGCATTGATCGACATGTTGGGCTTCTTTGGGGTCTGCGGCGCGGGGGCACGCGGCCGGGGAGCATGAACCAGAGCCTAGTGGGATTCGCGCCCTCCGGCCATGGGAAGCTGCCGAAAAGCGAAGGCGAACGTGCAATTCCCCATCGTGGGTCGCCACTGGGAACCGGTGCCCGCAGCGGGGCTGGTCCCTGCGCTCTGAGGGTAGTGTGCCCTACGTATTTTCACCGTCTTGGCGGGCCTTGTCCACCCCGGCGGCTGCATCGGACATGAAGCGCGAGATCAGCTTCACCTCCTCCTGGGTGTATGCGGAGATAACACCCATCATGCTGGTTGCCAGGGGTGCGAACATGGCCTTGCCATCGGCATGGGCCTTGGGTGTGGCCTTGATGCGCACCACGCGGCGGTCCTTGTCGATGCGCAAGCGTTGGATGTGGCCCATGCGTTCGAGCCGGTCGAGCATCGCACTGGTGGCCGGCGAGCTTAGTTGCAGGATGCGTGAGAGGTCACCGGGAGTGGGGCAGGTTCCCTCGCGCTCAAAGCCGATGATCACCGAGAGTGCATTCATGTCGGTGCGGTGCGTGCGGTAGCGCGTTCCGGTGGATTCCACGTACCGGTCCGAGGCCTGCCCGAATTGCTGCAGGAGCATCACGAGTTCAAAGGCGGCGGCTGGGTCCATGGGAACCATTGTATGCCGCAGCTTGAATTAGTTCCATAATGGAAATACTCTTTGGGGCAGGCACATTTTGCATGAAGCGGGGCTCTGCCCGCGCAACGAGGGAGAACACCGTGGGAAAACACCTGAAGGACACCGAGGCGGACACCCGCGGCCCGGCCAAGGGTTCGGGCCGCGGGACCGGAAAAGCCGTCCTGCGTGCACTGTTGGCCGTGGTGCTGGTGGTGATCTGGCTTGGTGTCGCTGGAATCGGCGGTCCGACCTTCGGAAAGCTCAGCGACGTGCAGACCAACGACCAGGCGTCGTTCCTGCCGGCCTCGGCAGAGGCAACGCGGGCACTGGAGTGGCAGGCAAAGTTCCGCACCTCCGATGCGATCCCGGCTGTCGTCGTGGTGGTGGGGGACTCGAAGCTGGACCAAACCGAAATCAAGAAGCTGGCGGCATCGCTGGATGACCTCGGGGGCCTGGACGGGAAGATCGTTGGCCCGTTTGCCTCCCAGGACGGACTGGCCGCCCAGCTGCTTGTTCCCCTTGACGGTAACGGCGAAGTCAAGGAGTCCGTCGACAAGCTCCGCGCGGAACTAGCCGAGCGGGCGCCCGAAGGAACCCGAGCCTACGTGACCGGTCCTGCCGGATTCAGTGCTGATTTGTCCGAGGCGTTTTCCGGCATCGACGGCGTGCTGCTCGGGGTGGCCCTGAGTGCCGTCTTCTTGATCCTGCTTCTGGTCTATCGCTCCTTGCTCCTGCCGGTGGTCGTCCTGTTCACCGCGGTGGCGGCACTGTGTGCGGCCATCCTCGCGGTGTATTTCATGGCGAAGGAAGGCTGGATTCGGCTTGATGGCCAGAGCCAGGGCATCCTGTCCATCCTGGTGATCGGTGCGGCGACGGACTACTCGCTCCTGCTTGTCGCTAGGCACAAGGAAGCCCTTTCCCACGGACAGGACCGTTGGGAAGCGGCAATGACGGCATGGAAGCGTTCGGTCGAACCGATCCTGGCTTCCGGCGGCACCGTGACGGTGGGCCTGCTGTGCCTGCTCTTCTCAGACTTGAACTCAAACAAGGCCCTTGGTCCCATCGGCGCCAGCGGCATCATTTTTTCGATCATCGCAGCACTCTCGTTCCTTCCCGCGGCGCTGGCTCTGCTGGGGCGCGCGGCCTATTGGCCATTCATGCCCAAGCAAGCCGCGCCGCTTGGCCCCGAGGAGCTTCCCCCGGGACTGTGGGGACGTGTCGCGGGGTTCGTCGGACGCCACCCGCGCCCGATTTGGGTGCTAACCGCGCTCGTGCTGGCCGCAGGTGCCTTGGGCATGACACAGCTCAAGGCCTCCGGTGTGCCACAGAGCGACCTGGTGCTGGGCCAAACCGACTCCCGCGACGGGCAAGGGATTTTGGGCGAGCATTTCCCCGGCGGAACCGGGAGCCCGGTGTTTGCAGTTGTCGAACAAAGTCAAGCCGGCAACCTCCTGCCAAAGGTCGAAGGCGCAGGAGGAGTGGCCTCGGCCTACATCCAGGCCGCCGACGGCGGACCTGCCATGGCCCAGGCCGGACGCGACCCCCAAGTCGTCGAAAACCGGGTCCTGCTCTCAATCACCCTCAGCGATGCCGCGGATTCGGAAGCCGCAAAGTCAACGCTTGTTGAGTTGAGGGATATCGTCCACGCAGCGGATCCCGAAGGACTCGTTGGGGGAACCACCGCAACCCTGAGCGACACCGCCGCGACCGCGCAGGCCGACCTGGTCAAGATCATCCCGCTGATCCTTGGCGCCATCTTGGTCATCCTGATGTTGCTGCTGCGCTCGATCCTGGCCCCGGTGCTTTTGGTCGCCACGACGTTGCTTTCCTACGGGACGGCCATGGGGGTCTCGGCATGGGTTTTCAACGGGATCTTCAATTTCCCCGGGGCGGACCCATCGGTCCCGCTCTTCGGTTTTGTGTTCTTGGTCGCGTTGGGCGTGGACTACAACATCTTCCTGATGACCAGGGTGAGGGAGGAATCCCTGGGCCATGGAACCCGTTCTGGGGTGTTGCGCGGGTTGTCGGTCACCGGAGGGGTGATCACCAGCGCCGGGGTGGTCCTGGCCGCCACGTTTGCCGCGTTGGGCATCATTCCGATCATGTTCTTGGTCCAATTGGGCTTCATCGTGGCCTTCGGGGTGCTGCTGGACACCTTGGTTGTGCGCTCATTGCTGGTGCCGGCCCTGGTGCATGACATCGGTCAAAAAGTATGGTGGCCCAGCAAGCTGGCACGGACAAAGTAACGAAGCTCTCGTTCGACCAAGGGCCGGGAACTGCTAGGCTAGAGACTTGTAGATCGACCAAGGTTGAATTTTCACTTCACCACTTGTTGGTCTATGCGTCGACAGATTAGATTTCCCGATCCGCCGTCTTACTTGACTCGACCTCGAGTCGAATTCGGTGTTCATGCGGTGCACAACTCGTGCACCAGCCTGGCTCTCTCTTTCTTCGGCGACCACGCGCGCCGAAACCGTCGTGCGAAGCTTTGAGAGAAAGTACCACGTGAGTCCTTCATTCACTTCCCTTGGCGTGCCCGCAATCTTCGCTGATGTCCTGGCATCGCAAGGCATCGAAACCGCATTCCCCATCCAGGAAGCCACCCTTCCTTCCACCCTCAACGGTGGAGACGTCCTGGGCCGCGGCCAAACCGGCTCGGGCAAGACCCTGGCGTTCTCCCTTCCGGTGGTTGCCCGCTTGGCAGCGAACCCCAAACCACGCAAGGCCCGTTTCCCACGTGCGTTGATCATGGCACCGACCCGCGAACTGGCCACCCAGATCGCCAAGGTCGTCGAACCGCTGGCCAAGGCCGTTGACCTTCGCACCGCCGTTGTCTTCGGCGGCGTTTCGCAGCTGCGCCAGGAAAAGGACCTCAACGCCGGCGTTGATATCCTCATCGCGTGCCCCGGCCGTCTCGAGGACCTGCTCAAGCAGCGCGTCGCCGATCTGTCCCGCGTGGAAATCTCCGTGCTTGACGAGGCCGACCACATGGCCGACCTCGGCTTCCTGCCGGTGGTCAAGCGCATCCTGGACCAGGCTCCGCGCGGTATCCAGCACATGCTTTTCTCCGCGACCCTGGACAACGGCGTGGACAAGTTGGTTCAGCGCTACCTCTCCAACCCCACGGTCCACGAGGTCGATGCACCCACCGCAGCGGTGAACACCATGGAACACCACGTGTTCATGGTGTCCAACGACGACAAGAAGGAACTGATCCGCACCCTGGCCTCCGGCTCAGGCCGCCGCATCATGTTCATGCGCACCAAGCACCACGCCAAGAAGATGGCCGTATGGCTCTCCAAGTGCGGCATCCCCACCGTTGACCTGCACGGCAACCTCAGCCAGAACGCCCGCGACCGCAACCTTGCCGCTTTCTCGGCCGGGGACGCCCGCGTGCTGGTGGCCACCGACGTCGCCGCCCGCGGCGTGCACGTCGATGACGTCGAGCTCGTTGTCCACGTCGATCCGCCGGCGGAGCACAAGGCCTACCTGCACCGCTCGGGCCGCACCGCACGTGCCGGCTCCTCCGGGACCGTCGTCACCATTGCGACACCGGACCAGCAGTCCGATGTGAAGTCACTGCTCAAGGCAGCCGGCCTCAAGGTCCCGATGGTCAAGGTGACACCCAATTCGCAGGTCGTTTCCGACGTCGTGGGAAATCGCGCCGAGCCCGTGGCCTATGTTGCCCCGCAGCTGCGCAGCACCGCCTCGGTCCGCACCCAGGCATTGACGGACTCGGACGCCGCAGGAGGCCGTGGCCGTCGTCGAGGTGGCCGCGGAACCGCCAAGGCCAACACCGGCGAGGCTCCTCGCAGCCGCGACGAGAGCAGTGGAGAGCGCCGCAGCGAAAGCCGTGGTGCCAATGCCTCGGCAGGACGCGGCAACGAACGCCGCTCCGAGAACCGTGGCGAAGGTCGTGGCTATGCTGCTTCGGGCGGCCGTGGAGCAGAGCGCCGTGGCGCAGGCGCGTCCGGTGGCCGTGGCGGCGAGCGTCGCACCGAGAACCGCACCGATAACCGTTCGGACCGTCGTGCAGACATGCGCCAGGACGACCGCGACGTAGCTCGTCGTAGCACGGTCCCGAACCGCGGTTCGGCTGCCTCGCGTAACAACTCGGGCCACCGCCAGGGTTCGGGCGCCGGTTCGCGTCCGCGCGGCGGCAACACCATTGGTGAGGCCTTGGGCGCGTCCAAGGTCGAAGCTGCAGCCGGTGCAGGCCGTGGACGCGGTCCGCGTCGCGCCTCGGCTCCTGCCTCGAGCAACCGCAGCCGCTAAAACCCTCCGGTCGCCGATGGCGGCCGTTCCCGGTTCTACACGTGGGCCTTGGAATGCCACAATTGTTGCATTCCAAGGCCCACGTGGTCTTTAATGAAGTTTCGCGTGATCCCTCGGGCTCATCCCTTTGAAGGAATCGCCTCCGCGGCGATCCTGGCAAAGTCATCCTTTGGGACAGCTGTCGAGCAGACCCGGCCCACTAGCGTTGGGGGAAGCCCGCGCCCAGGGTCTTGGGCCGGGTGTCTGTGTCCCTGCTGCCCCTACGCAGCCGGGAGCAATAAACACCACGTTGGAGAATCGCCTTGATCGAGTCACTGCAGGAGTTCACGTCCTCTTTCCCTTCGGCGTTGCAGTGGATCGGCGTGGCACTTCTCGCCGCGGTCCCCTTTATCGAGTCCTACTTCGGGGCCGTTGTCGGGGTGGTCATCGGCATGAACCCGGTGTTCGCCGTACTTGCAGCTGTCGTGGGCAACGTCGCCTCAATGGTTCTGTTGGTCAACGGAGCCCACTTCGTTCGTCGCAAGGTCGCCAAGGACAAGGTGCCCTCGCAGAAGTACGCCAGGCTGCGTGGAGCGTTTGATAAATACGGCATTGCCGGGGTCAGCCTGTTGGGCCAAACCATCCTTCCGAGCCAAATCACCTCCCTGGCACTGGTGTCTTTCGGGGCGGCAAAGGAGAAGGTCATTTTCTGGCAGGTCATTTCCATCGTTCTCTGGGGTTCGACCTTCGGCCTGCTGGCCTACCTGGGAGTGGACCTTGTTCTCGGGACCTAGTCCGTCGGCCCTCCAAGGAGCGCAGTACCGTGCCCAAGGGCACTGGCTGGCCCGCTGCGTGGGGGTTTCGGTCCGTGGAACTGGTGTTTTTGTTCCGATCTCTCACGGCGAACAACACTCCCAGCAAACTCTAAGTTCCTTGTAATTACGAGGTTTTTTCTGCGTATTCGGGTCTCGTTGACTCGGCAAAGAGCAAACTTGAGCCACTCGCACTCAACTTTGAATTGACATCGTTTTGCCTGTTGGTAAACTTGAGTCCAGAACGCTCAACCGATTGGAATTGGGTTGGCGTTGGTTTATTTTCCCAAGGTAAGAAGGAGCATCCCCATGTCACGTGCCGTAGGTATTGACCTCGGAACCACCAACTCCGTAGTATCCGTCCTCGAAGGTGGCGAGCCCACCGTCATCGCCAACGCAGAAGGCAACCGCACCACCCCGTCGGTCGTCGCCTTCGCCAAGAGCGGCGAGGTCCTGGTTGGCGACATCGCCAAGCGCCAGGCCGTGAACAACATCGATCGCACCATCGCCTCTGTCAAGCGCCACATGGGCACCGACTGGTCGGTGGCCATCGACGACAAGAACTACACCGCGCAGGAAATCTCCGCCCGTACGCTGATGAAACTCAAGACCGACGCGGAGTCCTACCTGGGCGAAAAGGTCACCGACGCCGTCATCACCGTCCCGGCCTACTTCAACGACGCTGAACGCCAGGCCACCAAGGAAGCCGGCGAGATCGCTGGCCTGAAGGTCCTGCGTATCGTCAACGAGCCGACCGCAGCGGCCCTGGCCTACGGCCTGGACAAGGGCAAGGAAGACGAGCTCATCCTGGTCTTCGACCTCGGCGGCGGTACCTTTGACGTCTCCCTGCTCGAAGTCGGCAAGGACGAAGACGACTTCTCCACCATCCAGGTGCGCTCCACCTCGGGCGACAACCGCCTCGGCGGCGACGACTGGGACCAGCGCGTCGTTGACTGGCTGTTGGCCCAGGCCAAGCAGAAGGGTGCGGACCTGTCCAAGGACAAGATCGCGTTGCAGCGCCTGAAGGAAGCAGCCGAGCAGGCCAAGAAGGAACTCTCCAGCGCCACCTCGACCAACATCTCCCTGCAGTACCTCTCGGTCACCGCTGACGGCCCGGTCCACCTGGACGAGCACCTCTCGCGTGCCAAGTTCCAGGAACTGACTGCGGACCTGCTTGAGCGCACCCGCAAGCCGTTCAAGGACGTCGTCAAGGAAGCCGGGGTGAACGTCTCGGAGATCGCACACGTGATCCTCGTCGGCGGATCCACCCGTATGCCAGCCGTTGCCGAGCTGGTCAAGGAATTGGCCGGCAAGGAAGCCAACAAGGGCGTGAACCCGGATGAGGTCGTCGCCGTTGGCGCCGCATTGCAGGCCGGCGTGCTCAAGGGCGAGCGCAAGGACGTCCTGCTCATCGACGTCACCCCGCTGTCCCTGGGCATCGAGACCAAGGGCGGAGTGATGACCAAGCTGATCGAGCGCAACACCGCGATCCCGACCAAGCGCTCTGAGACCTTCACCACCGCCGATGACAACCAGCCTTCGGTATCCATCCAGGTCTTCCAGGGCGAACGCGAGTTCACCCGAGACAACAAGAACCTGGGCACCTTCGAGTTGACCGGCATTGCCCCGGCGCCTCGCGGCATCCCGCAGGTCGAGGTCACCTTTGACATCGATGCCAACGGCATCGTCCATGTTTCGGCCAAGGACAAGGGCACGGGAGTCGAGCAGTCGATGACCATCACCGGTGGTTCCTCGCTGTCCAAGGAAGACATCGACCGCATGGTCCAGGAAGCAGAAGAGCACGCCGAAGAGGACAAGGCCCGCCGCGAGGCAGCTGAGACCCGCAACGCCGCCGAGCAGGCGGCCTACTCGGTCGACAAGCTCATCAAGGACAACGATGACAAGCTGCCCGAGGAGGTCAAGACCGAGGTCCAGGCCGACGTCGATGCACTGAAGGCCGCCCTCGAGCAGCAGGACAACGACGACGAGGTCAAGGCGGCGTTCGATAAGCTGCAGACCTCGCAGACCAAGCTCGGCGAAGCCATCTACTCGCAGGCACAGTCCGAGTCCGAGGCCGCCGAAGGCGAGCCGGCTCCGGAAGCCGAAGAAGACATTGTCGACGCCGAGGTCATTGACGAAGACGAAAAGAAGTAGGGAGGCGCATCAACCATGTCAGAGCAAACACCCGAGGAGGGTTCCTCCAACGAAGAGGTAACCCCCGTGGATGAAGCACATGACTCGGGCGACGCGTTGAGCCAGGCCGAGGCCATTCTCAACGAGGTTGGTACCGAGGTCGACGAGGAAGCCCCGGCAAACGAGAAGGAAACCGAGCTGCGCAACGACCTGTTGCGTCTGCAGGCCGAGTACGTCAACTACCGCAGGCGCGTCGAGCGCGACCGCGATGTTGCCCGCGAAGTCGCAGTGCAGTCGGTCTTCAACAACCTGCTGCCGGTGCTCGATGACATCGACGCGGCCCGGGCCCACGGGGATTTGACCGATGGTCCCTTCGCTGCGATCGCCAACAAGCTCGACAGCGTGCTTGAAGGCCTTGGCCTGGAGCGCATCGCCGACGCCGGTGTGGAGTTCGATCCGAACATCCACGAGGCGTTGCTGCAACAGCCGCACGCCGAGATCCCGGCGGACCACGTGGCCCAAGTGCTGCGCACCGGGTTCAAGAAGGGTGATCGCATCCTTCGCGCCGCCCAGGTGATTGTTTCCCTCGGGGAATAAGCACCAAGGGCAAGAACTGCAGAAATGCATGTATTGCACCACCAATGTGCGGCGGATCGCCGGTTCCTCGAAGGGAATCGAGGCGGACCGCCGCACACTTGGTGGAACACCCCCACAGTTTTCTCCCCGCCGCGAAGATCCGGCCGGTGAGGCTCCACGATTTTTACAACAAGAAGGAGGCGCCTGATGGCAAGTCAGGACTGGGTCGAAAAGGATTTCTACGCCACCCTTGGCGTCTCCAAGGATGCCAGCGATGCGGACATCAAGAAGGCGTACCGGAAGATGGCACGCAAGTACCACCCGGACACCAACTCAGGTGACCCCAAGGCCGAAAGCAAGTTCAAGGACATCACCGAGGCCAATTCCGTACTCTCGGATCCCGAGGACCGCCAACAATACGACGCGATCCGTGCAATGGGCGGCGGCGCGCGTTTCAGCGCCGGCGGCCAGGGCGGACCGCAGGGCGGTGGCGGCGGTTTCGAGGACGTGTTCTCCAACCTCTTTGGTCAAGGTGGAGGCGGGGGCGGATCCCGGCACGGCGGCGGGCAGGTGCCACCGGAATTCGCCGACCTCTTCGGCGGAGGAGGGGGAGGCTTCGGGGGCTTCGGCCAGCAGGCCCCGCGCAAGGGCGCGGACCGCACGGCCAGCACCACGATTTCGTTTGGCGGTTCCATGAAGGGAACCACCATCGGCCTGAGAGAGGCCAACGGCGAAGTCATCGATGTCCGGATCCCCGCCGGAATCAAGGACGGGCAGTCGGTTCGGGTCCGCGGCAAGGGTTCGCCAGGTGGCGCCGGGACCGGGGACTTGATCGTCAAGGTGGCCGTCAAAGCGCACCCGGTCTTCGCTCGCGAGGACAACAACATCCGGATCCACGTCCCGGTCACCTTTGACGAGGCAACCCTGGGCGGAGAAATCCAGGTGCCGACGCTCACCGGGGAATCCGTGAAGATGAAGGTTCCCGCCGGTTCGGCGAACGGGCGGACACTGCGGCTGAAGGGACGCGGGGTCAAGACCTCCAAGGTCACCGGCGACCTGCTGGTCACCCTCGAGGTGGTTGTCCCGCAGAACCTCTCCAAGGAGGCCAAGGCCGCCATCGAGGCATTCGCCGAGGCGACCAAGTCCGAGAACCCGCGCGAGACCTTGATGGCGCGCGCAAAGCTCTAGTGCCCGGGGGGCGCGGGGTGTTTGGCGCGCACGATGTGTTAGCTACGGTGGAACGAACGCTGGAAAGGCAGGGATCATGGGCAACGACCGACAAAGGCCGATCTTCGTCATTTCGATTGCGGCCGAACTAGCCGACATGCACCCCCAGACGCTGCGCCAATATGACCGTTTGGGCTTGGTCTCGCCCTCACGCCAGGGCGGCAAGCATCGTCGTTACTCGGAACACGACGTGGATCTGCTGCGCGAGATCCAGTCGCTGTCCAAGGACGGGGTTTCGCTGGAAGGCATCCGCCGCATCATGGAGCTGGAAAACCAGGTAGCTGCGTTGCGCGTACGGGTCGGCGAACTCAGCCACGAGGTTTTCGCGCTGCGCAGCGCCCACCAAGCTGCCGGCCAGGGCAGGATATTTGCCGCCGGCAGCACCGGGGACGTTGTCTCGATGGCGCGTGGCCAGCGTCCGCGCGGGCGCAGCCAAGCGGTTGTCGTGTGGAAGCCCCGCAGCAAGTAGCCGCCGACAACACCGTTCGAGGAGGACCGCATGGCGCCCGCCGGGGACTATGCCCAACTTTCTGAATCAGCGCACCGCCGATTTGAGGCGTTGTGTGCGATTCGCGGCAAGCTGCGCGCCACCCACCGCCAGGCGCTGGACGGAACGGCCCATGCGCTCAGACGCGGATCCATGGACCCGGCCATCCCGGCCCGCCACCTCCTCTACCTCGAGCTATCGAACCGCGAACCGTTGGCTGCCGTTGCCGTGGGCGACTTGGACACCGCCACCCACGTGACCTTCCAGCTATCGGGAACAGGAATCCGTGCCCGCAATGCCCTCTGGGGTAGCGTGCGTGAGGCCGGCCAGCTCTACCTTGAACAGCAGAAGGTTGGGATCGCCGCCCCGGCTGTGGTGGCCTGGCTCGGATATCCCGCACCCAACCTTGCCAGCGCCTTGCTCGGTGTTGCTGCCCGCAAGGGACTGCACAAGCTGGGCCAGGACCTGGGTGACTTCCTCCGGCTCCGTCCCGACCGACCCCATCTGGCACTCGAGGCCCACTCCTACTCGGCGGCGATTGCCGCCCGGGTCCTTGATGCCGAATCCGGATACGCGATGAGGGTGCAGTCGGTGGCAACGATAGGCTCAGCCGGGATTCCCCGGTATCTTTGCGATGCACCGGAACGGTTGGGCGTACCAATCGGGCACGTGTACGAGGCTGTGGCGCCGGGGGACCACCTGGCATGCCTTGGCCGGGTGCTTTCGGGACGCAAGCCGTTTACGGGACGGGAATTCGCGGTAGGCGCCAGGCCGGAGCTTGGCTTGTCGGCGGTCACCGGACACAACACCTCGCAGTTTCGCGCCGATGCGGCACCCGGTGCTCGTGGCTATCGGGATCCGGGAACCCTTTGCCTGCGCAACCTAGCGTTGATCACGACCGGGCAGGAACCGCTGGGTTAAAAGCCGGGTGTGGTGCCGGGCAATGCCCGAAACCACCCCGGAGCGACAGATTTCTAGCTGACCCTGCGGTAGGCCAGGTCAAAGATCAAACGGCCGGCCTTCAGCGCCTTGCCTTCGAACCCGGTCAGGGTGCGCCCCTCAAAGCGAGGTGCCCAGCCTCCACGCCCGTCGATGAACCCGGGATCCTTCTCATCCTTTTCCAGACCGAAACGGCGGACCTTGGTGAGGTTGCTGTCCTCGCCGGAGCGTTCCCCGGCATGCAGGTTGATGAAACCGTCTGAAGCACCAAAGACATCACGCATCTGCTCGGCGTAGTTGGACCAGTCGGTTGCCAAACGCACTATGCCGCCGGGCACCAAGACGCGTTCAAGCTTCTCAACGAACGAATCCTTGATCAGGCGGCGCTTGTGGTGGCGGATCTTGTGCCACGGATCCGAAAAGAAGATCCAGATCTCCTGGGCCGAGGCCGCGGGAAGCATGGAGTCCAGGGCCTCGGGTGCGTTCGCCTGGACGGCGCGCACGTTGTCCAGCTCGTTGTTCTCCACCCTGACCATGAGGGCTGCAAGCCCCGGGAGGTACACCTCAACGGCCAAGAAATCCATGTCACGGTGCTCGCTGGCGGCAAATGCCATCGCTTCGCCCAAGCCCGAACCGATCTCCACGATCAGCGGTGCCTTGCGGCCGTAGATGCCCTCTTGGTCGAACTCGTAGCCCTCACCCACGGAGGTGTCGGAACGGTCCCGAGGAGGCTCGATGATGTACTTGTGGGATGTGCGTTCCCAGGCATCTGCGCGCCGCCCCTGAAGGCGGTTGCCGCGACGGACGAACGACACTGGTTCGGTACGGTAAAAGCTGAGGTCGTCAACGGCGCGTCCGCTGGCGGGCATTTTGTGTTCTGGGGGAATGCTCATGGGCTTAAGGGTAGCGAACTTCACCGGCTGGGATTGGCGCCGATGGCTGACGATGGTTTTATCGGGCGTGGTCCTTGGGAGTAGCTTGCACCGGCTTCGAGCCCGGCAGGCCCCAATAGTTCGCTGACGGTGACGAAGGTATAGCCCCAATTGCGAAGGCCCGACAATATCCGGGGCACGGCAGCCACCGTGGTGGAACGGATGTCGTGCAGGAGCACGATTGAGCCTGGCGTTGTCTGGGAAACAGCAGTGTCGACGACCTTTTCGGTGTCGCGGTGTTTCCACTCAAGGGTGTCGAGATCCCGCAGGATCACCTGGGTGCTGGCAAGTCGGTCGCTGATGGCGTTATGTGATCCGTAGGGCGGACGCAGCAACGTCGCGGGCTGCTCGATGGTCACCGTGATGGCGGCGTTGGTGCGTTCAAACTCACGTCGAATCTGCGCGGAAGACATCGAAGCCAGCGACCGGTGGTTCCAGGTGCGGTTTCCGATCTCGTGGCCCTCGCCAGCCATGCGTACCAAGAGTTCTGGCCGAAGCTTGGCATTGGGTCCGGGGACAAAGAGAGAGGATTTTCGACGAAGCGCGTGCGGCATCCAATAATCTTGCCCGTTCGTGCGGACCGAATCGAATCCTCGACACACTGCAGGTAGAACTAGTCCGAATCGTTAGAAACGGGAGCCGCGAATTGGGGGATCGCTCAGGGCGATACCCCATGGTGCTGCACGGGTTCGTGGGCGAAGCTTGAACCATGCGAAACACTCTCTCCGTTGTCATGAACGTTATTTGGCTTCTCTTTGGCGGAATCTGGCTGGCGGCCGGATACTTCTTGGCCGGCATCATTTGCTGCCTCCTGATTGTCACCATTCCCTTTGGCATAGCGTCCTTCCGCATCGCAGTGTATGCATTGTGGCCATTCGGCCGTAGGGTGGTTGATCGCGGGCGAGTAGGTGCTTTTTCGACCATTGGAAATGTCATATGGGTTTTAGTCGCTGGAATCTGGATTGCAATCGGGCACGTACTGACGGCGATACCGATGTTCGCGAGCATCATCGGTATTCCGTTGGGTATCGCGAACCTGAAGATGATCCCCATTTCGCTCATGCCGCTCGGCAAGGTGATTGTTCCAAGTGCCCAGTACCTCCCGGTGCCGCGCTAGCGCGCCTAAAGCTCCGTGGGGCGCACAGCCCTAATTTCCGGGGCAGGGAAGTCTCTAGCATGAGTTGGAGGCAGCACCGCGAAGCGACGGAGGCAAGGACCCAACCCAAGAAAGCAGTGAACAACTGCCGGTGGTTTACCAAACGAGGGTTGGCAGCCGCTTGATACTATACGGGCACTTTTCCGAATGCGGGGAGTTTCAGGCCTACTCTCTACGCCGAAGGTCATCGGGAATCGTCAAGTGGGCCGATGAGGGGTGAATTCACGATGGATGGGCGTCCTTTCGTGGCGCTGTATGGTGGACCTCATTTCAGGTTCAACGAAGAAATATCCTCTCAAGTCATGTGCTGTGAACAGCCCGAAGTCGACTACTACCGCGACAAACTCGCTGCCGGCGGGCAGGAGGGACAGTGCGGTTGTTTGAAGGACCGTTTCGGTGCCTGAAGGCGGCATGCTCCCGTTGATGTTCGTCTCGGCGCGTTGCCAAGGGATCCGGACCCGGAAATCCTGCGCCACGTGACCCAGGCCTTCATGCCGATGGGAAAGTTGGATGTTGGTGCTTCTGAAAAGGCGGCCGGCCAGTAGGATTCGGTAAATGGCGGGTCAGGCACAAGATTCCCTGCACTCACTGTCCGGTACACCAAGTGGACAAATGCTGTTGCGGAGATTTAGGGGAAAAATACACGTGTGGACGTAGGATACCCAAAAGCCGGATGTCGCGATGGCGGCGTCGTGCCGGCTTGTCCCCGGCCACAGCCTTCGCAGGCCCTTGCCTGAACGGGTTCGGCTTTGGCCTTCGTAGCGGCTCTGGACAGAGTCCCCCCTGTCCACGCGGAGACCTCTATGTTCGCGAACATTTTGCACAAGGGCCGTGGAAACCCGATGACGATGCTGCTGCGTCCGTCGGTTCCTCGCCGCGTCGAATGCCCTTGTAGAAAACGCCTGGGACTCTTCGGCATTCGATCGGTCTAGGTAGTTGGTAGAGGTTCCTTGAGCGAGCACCAGAGTGATACGACCAAGGCCAATCCCCACATGAGGAACAACGGGTCCCATAACCATGCATGACCCATCATCGCCTCGACGTCATATCCATCCGCAGGACGGATCGCCCCTCCAAGCACGGCAGCGCTGAGAATCATGTTTAAACCTCCATAGAAAACCAGAAGCAAGCCACCGGCCCAGCTCACCGCACGCCAGAATTTTCGCCGCCGAAATCGTCCATAGGCGACGGCAACGGGGATCACCGCAGCCAGCAACTTCCCCATGGCGACCATGCCGATCACGAGCCCGGCACGCAGTGGGGCCTCGACAGAGAGCGTTACGGCCCATTGCCCGACTGTGGCCAGAAGCCACTGTCCTCCAACGGCCCAATACACGCTGAATCCGGCGTGCACGCTACCGGCTATGCAGGCGACCCACACTAGGATCCAGCCGAGGGTAGTTCTCATATCGGACGCCACACCGTTCACTGTAACTGGCTGAGGAGGCGGTTGGTTGGCGTGAAGCAAGTGTGCCGTTCTTCGGCGATTGTCCCGAACTCTCGTTTCAGTCCGAGTGGTACCCGACGTTGATGACATTTCCGTCGGGAGCCCGGACCAAGAAGCGCCGGTGTCCCCAGGGCTCGGTCGTTAGCGGATGAACGATCTCGTATCCGAGCTGCTTGGCTTGGGAATAGGCGCCCTCGATGTCATCGGTCAGAACGGAGATGACTGCATCTTCCGATGCTGTCGCATCGGCGGAGACGAGCTGGAGCATTGCGCCCGTCTCCGGTGAGACGTAGCGGGCCGCCCAGCCCAAATTGAATTCCTCGGTGCTCAGCCCGAGATAGCCGGTATAAAAACCCTTTGCTGCCTCGACGTCGGCCACGTGAAGATTTGTCATGATACTTGTCGCTCGCATACCTGTGCTCCTGTCAACAACGTATGTTCGGCCAAATGTTACAGGCTCTGCGTACGCCCTGGACAGACTCCATCGCCCTGGTGCTGAAACGAAAGCGGCCGATTCCGAACTTTAGGCACGGGCACCATCTTCGAGAAAAAGATTGTCGTGTGCCAACCCGGATTGCTTTCGACAAGTTGATTGGTTTGCCGGAGCACCTAGTTATCGATGGGGGCGTGGAAGAACCAGAGCTGTCCTTCATGGTCACGCGTGCCGTATTCCCTCGCTCCATAGGGTTGGTCGATGGGCTCCTGCATGATCTGTGCACCCGCGGCAACTGCGCATTTGTGGTGTTCGTCCACGTCATCCACCATTATTACCGTCATTCCCGTGACACCTCCGGCATTGCGCGGAGACCGGAATTCTTCCCCTGCAGGGTGCAACCAGATCACGTGATCACCGGCTCGGACTTCTCCGTGTTTGACCGCCCCGGAACCATCTTTGTCTTGGGCTCCTCCGGTGAGCCCGAAAACCCGGGTGATGTACTCCTGGGCGGCTTCCACGTCATCGTAGACGAGTATTGAGATCGTGTTGCGAACGGATGAATCTAGCATGGCCATTTCCTCCATGGCGGATAGTAGATCTGGGGTGGATGGAACTCTGTCGTGGGAAAGTCCTGTTGCCATGGTCTCCAAGGCTGTTCGCAGCCGGGAAGCAGCGGTAAGTCTCCGGTTCGTGTCTATTATGTGTGCCTCGATTGCCGGACCTATCTGCCAATCGGGTTCGTCCAGTGCACGCGTGATCTCAGCGATTGAAAAATCCATGCGACGCAAGAATTGGATGCGGTAAAGCCTATTGACGTCGTTTGCTGAATATAGGCGGTGACCGGCGTCACTTCTGGCCGATGCCTTGAGAAGGCCGACTTCGTCGTAGTGGTGCAACGTGCGAACCGTCACGCCGGCTGCGCGCGCGAGTTTACCTATCTTCCAAGTATCCGAGCGCTCGGGGCCCGGCGTTGTGTGGCTCATAACGAAAGGATAGATCCTGTCGTAGCGTCAGGGTCAAGCCCGGAACGGCTCCAGAGTCAATAGAAAAGGTCTCGTAGGTCGTGCTGGACATAATCGGCCAGCAAAAGAGTTGCGGCTCTTGCGTTCGATGCGCCCTCTTCAAAAGAAGCTGTAGATGTAGTATCCGAAGTCTCTCGGACCGATCGGCAGAACTCTTTGGTGCGAGCGTAAGGGGCGGTTTGCTCCGGCTCCACGTTCTCTTTTGCGTTCAATCGCCCGCTATGCCGTGGATCGGCCTACGGCGGACAGCGCCGCAATTTCGCCTATGTCATGTCCCCGGTCGTGTGCAGATCGATGAGGTGAACTTCCTGCTTGGCGGTGGGCTTGTGCTGTTTTCCCCGGAGCCGGCCCTTGGCCTGCACGATTTCCATCCCTTTGCGGGAGCGCATGCTGATGAGACCTGATTCGAACTCGGCGATCATTTCCAGGACATTGAAAAGCAGTTTGTCCATCGGGTCTGTGGAGTGATGGACCGTGCCGCCGATGTTGAACTTGATGTCTCGACTGGCGGGATCATTTCCTATTTTGTGGGCGTCAACGACTGAACAGGCTAGGCGGTCGAGCTTCGATACAACGGCCGTATCCCCGGCTATGCACGCAGCGTGGGCTTCACCTAATCCGGCGCGGTTCTTGTTTCCGCGGTGAGCACATGACCAACGTAGGCGGCAAGGGTGATAGCGGAATTGACACTATCTACGACGATTCCGGATCGGGTCTCACCCCTACCCCACGGTGGTGTCCAGTGCGGGTGACTCGGCAACCGATAACTTTATCGATCTGGTGATCGGGGTCATTGGCGTGCTCGTGCTCGAATTCATCATCGGCATTCCTCGGACGGCCTTTCACGGCTGGTGCTCTCTCGCGGAACCGTCGAGTTGCGCTCGATCGTCGAGATCGTCCAGATCGTCGAGATCGTCATTCGTCGCATCATCGTGCCGGCACTGCCACTTTTCACCTTCGGCATCTTCAGGGATCTTTCGGCCAGAGGCTCCGCCGATCCGGTCGTGACGAAGCCCGTGGCTCGTGGCTCCTTTGCCCTGGCGTTCGTCGTGTTGCTCGCGCAGTACTCGGTGGCAGGCTCGATGTCCGGCGTTACCCCATTGAAGACCCTACCGAACATGCGCGATGCGTACTTCACAGCATCGCGTACCTCGTCGTTGACTGAGACGATTCCGGTGACGCTTGCCTCCACGAAGAAAAATGACGTCTCGGCCTCAGTTGCTGGCTTCGTGCTGCCGCTGAGTGCCACCATCCACCTTTCGGAGTCGACGGTTAAGATCACCTGTTTCTCAATCGCGGTGCTGCTGCGCACGGGCGGTAATATCAGATTCGGCGCATACCTGCCGTTCATCCTCGGGCTGGGTGTCCTGATGATCGCTGCTCCAGGCGTTACCGGTGGCGCGATCGCGCTGATCATGAACGAGCTCATCAGCGGGCCGTCTTGGCTCCCAGACACAGGATCCGGAAGACGGGAATGTTGAAGAGGGAGAAAGCCGCGAGGCCACCTCGCACATCCTGTCCCAGTTACGCGGATCCATAGCTCATTGGGTGGAAGACGCGGACGAAACCCCCGGCAATGCTGAGTCGTATCAGTGGTGCTGGGGGGTGCCCCTATCTTTTTCGCAAGTCCTTTTCGGGTTTTTCCCGGAAAATGTTTGGGGATCTCGGAACCGGCGTTTTTGGGCATGGCTTCGCGGCCTGACCCGGCGGCGTGGGGTCGGACTTTG
>NZ_BAABLK010000035.1:0-116936 GCF_039544305.1 Paeniglutamicibacter antarcticus | reverse complement strand
TCACCAGCAGTACCGACGCCAAGATCTTGGCCCTACCTGGGCCCGCGTGGATCAACCAACCAGCTGAGGCCATCGCAAAAGAGGCTGTCTAACTCACGCTGGCACCGTTTGACTTGAAAAGTTCCGACCGGCGGGATCCCCCAGTGCCCATCGTACGTCGAGCAGCACCACGTGGTTGCCCGAATCCAGCAACCGGTGCAGTTCCTGGGCTTCGATGAGCGGGTGCTGTGCCATGGACGTACTCCTGAAATATCTTGAAACCTGCGGCCACCCATGACTCTACCGCCGCGGCCGCTGTACCGGTCGGTGAGGTGCCACCGGTGATTGTCTGTAGGCTGGAAATGTGGATACAACACCCCTGCTTTCGCTGCCCCGTACCTCCTCTTCACGCGCTTGGGTTGATGAGGCGATACGCATCATCGAAGCCGAGTCCATGCGATCAGCCGACACCCACCTGCACAAGCTGGAGCTGCCTCACGAATGGGGCATCGAGATGTATCTGAAGGACGAGTCGACGCACCGCACCGGCAGCCTCAAGCACCGGCTGGCCCGCTCGCTGTTCCTCTATGGCCTGGTCAATGGATGGATCACCGAGGGAACCACGATCGTCGAGGCCTCTTCCGGGTCCACCGCGGTCTCCGAGGCGTACTACGCGAAGCTGCTGGGCCTGCCCTTCATCGCCGTGATGGCATCGAGCACCAGCAAGGAAAAGATCGCGCTCATCGAGGCCACCGGAGGCACCTGCCACCTGGTCGATGACCCCTCCACGGTCTACGACGAGTCCGAGCGCCTGGCTGCGGACGCCAACGGGCACTACATGGACCAGTTCACCTACGCCGAGCGAGCCACCGACTGGCGGGGGAACAACAACATCGCCGAATCGATTTTTCAGCAGTTGGCGATGGAGGAACACCCGGTCCCGGCCTGGATAGTTGTCGGAGCCGGCACCGGCGGCACCTCGGCGACCATTGGACGATACGCCCGTTACCACTGCCACCCCACGCGCCTAGCCGTGGCCGATCCCGAGGGCTCGGCCTTCCTGCCCGCCTGGGAGGCGGCAAACGCCGGAAGCGACCCGCTGGCAGCCACCGGGGCCTCCAGCCGCATCGAGGGCATCGGACGCGCCCGCCCCGAACCCAGCTTCGTACCCAGCATCATCGACTTCATGGCCACCGTCCCGGATGCCGCATCGGTCGCCGCCATGCGCCACCTGCAGGATTTCTCACGCCTGTGCGCGGGTCCCTCCACCGGCACCAACCTGTGGCTGGCGTGGCAGATCGTGGCGAACATGCTCGCCGCCGGCGAAAAAGGCTCGGTGGTGACTCTGCTGTGCGACAACGGCGAGCGATACACCACCTCGTACTACGACCAGGACTGGCTGGAAGCCAACGGGCTGGACCCGGCCCCTTACACCGGGCGCATCGAGCGACTGCTGGAAACCGACCGCTGGGAGTAAGGGCACCATCGCCGGCAACCTAACCGGCTGGGCTATTTAGGCCGGGATCAGGCTTCGATGTCCACCGGCGTTCCGTTGGGGATACGGCGGTAGGAAATCCCGTGTTCACCGGCGACCCGCTCCAGATGCCCGTCAATCAGCCCCAAGCCCCGCTCATTGAGCAGTCCGTCATGGATGGGAAAGTTCTGCGCAGCACCAACCATCGAGAGGAAATCGATGGTTTCCCCGATCTTGGCCCACGGTGCGTGCGCCGGTATCAGCAGCGTGGAGACCTCGATGCCCTCGGGCACCTGGTAGCTGTCCCCCGGGTGGTAGAGCCTTCGGCCGATGAAGTACCCAATGTTGGCCACCGTCGGCAAGGCGTGGTGGATCAGCGCGTGGAACCCTCCATGCGTGGAGACTTCAAGGCCCGCGGCTTCGAAGCTTGTCCCTGGCCCGACGCCATGGATCCGTGCCTCGGCGTCTGGCATCCCGGCTACCTCCGCGGCATCTCGCAGCGATTCGGCCAGCGAGGGCGGCGCGTAGAGCACCAGCTGGGTGTTCGCTGCCAGAGCGGCAACCACCGGGTCTGAATCAAGGTGGTCGGGATGCTCGTGCGTCACCAGGATCGCTTCGACCCCCGCCAGTGCCTCTGCCACCGGGGAGAAGGTGCCGGGGTCAATGAGCAGTGCCCGTCGCCCGGATTGGACGCGGATGCATGAGTGGTTGAACTTGGTGATCTCCATGCCCCCAGCTTAGGCAGGGCAGCGCAACGCTGCCAAGACCCGCGTTTCGGGCCCCGCTGGTAAACTCGAGGTGTCCGTGGTGGGCGCGGCGTCCCGCAGCTCCCCAACTGTCCTCTTGCCCGCAACGAGACACATCGTGCCGAACTTTCAAGGAGTGCTTCAACAGATGACGAATCCTGCGACCACCCGACGCGTCCCCGAAATCCGGGTGACCAAGCAGCGTATTGCCGTGACTGCGGCATTGGGCCAGGTCGATGACTTCGTGACGGCGCAGGAACTGCACCGTTGGCTGATCGACGAGGGCGACAAGGTTTCCCTCGCCACGGTCTATCGCTTGTTGCTCTCACTGGCCGAGGAGGGGCTGGTAGATGTATTGCGCAACAATGAGGGCGAGGCAATGTACCGCCAGTGCGTCATCGAGCACCACCACCACCACCTGGTGTGCCGGATCTGCGGCAAAGCCGTGGAGGTCGAGGCTCCCGCAGTGGAGAAATGGGCGGCCCGGGTGGCCGAAGAAAACGGCTTCACCGATCCCACGCACACCGTGGAGATCTACGGGCTGTGCCCTGGCTGTTCGGTGGCCAAGGACGCGGAGCAGAGCGTCTTGCCCGTGTCATCGCGCTGATCCCCTGACGCCAGCCTACCGCGCATCATCCCTGGGTTCGCGGGGCACGTTGAGCAGGTACCCCAGCAACTTGTAGCCCAACTTACGCCGCTATTGCCAGGGTCGTTTCCGAATGCCGTACCTTCTCCCGCCGCCAGGCAACGAGACGGCAGATGACGTAGATCAGGAACGAGATCGTGGTGACGTACGGGCTGATCGGCAGCGACCCGGCCAGCGCCAGCAGGATCCCGCCGACCACCGACGTCATCGCGAAGGCCACCGAGAGCACCACGGTCACCACCGGGTTGGCGGCCACCTTCATGGCCGCGGCCGCCGGCGTGATCAACAGGGAAAGCACCAACAACGCACCGACCACCTGGATCGACAGCGCGACGGCCAGGCCCAGGACCACCATGAAGGCCACCGAGAGCCGTCCGGCGGGCACCCCGCGCGCAGCAGCCACGGCGGGGTCGACGGAAATGAAGGTCAGCGGGCGCCACATGGCAACCAGCGCCACCATCACGATCACCGAGCAAACCGCCAGCAGGCCCAGCTGGACCGTGTCAACGGCAACGATCTGGCCGGTGAGCAGCCCGAACTTGTTCGCGCTGCGGCCCTGGTACAGCGCCAGGAACAAGATCCCCAGGCCCAGGCCAAAGGGCATCAGCACCCCGATGATGGAGTTGCGGTCCTTGGCCGCGGCCCCCATCAATCCCAGCACCAGTGCGGCAAACACGGATCCGACCAGCGATCCGATCACCACGTTGGCACCGATCAGCAGCGCAAAGGCCGCCCCGGCGAAGGAGAGCTCGGCGATGCCGTGCACGGCAAAGGCCATGTCGCGCATCATCACGAAGATGCCGATCATGCCGCCGACCAGGCCCAGCAGCGCGCCGGCGATCAACGAGTTGGACACCAGCGGCAGGATCTGCGCATAGTCCTGGAAGCTGAAGACGGTGTTCCAGAAATCGGAAAAGTCCATGGTTCCTAGGCTCCTTGCTGCGGGTGGGCGTGGTTGACGGTCTCGGGCATGCCCACCACGACGATGCGGCCATTGGATTCAAAGACCTCGATCGGTGAACCGTAGAGTTCGGAGAGCACCTCGGAGCGCATGACCTCCGCCGGGGTACCGACGTGGAACCGTCCGCCGGCCAGGTAGAGCACCCTGTCCACGTATTGCAGGATCGGGTTGATCTCGTGGGTCACGAAGACCACCGCGGCACCGTGGTCGCAGGCCTGGCGGTGGATCAGCGAGGAGACCGCCTGCTGGTGGTGCAAATCAAGGGAGAGCAAGGGCTCGTCGCACAGCAGCAGTCTCGGATCATCGGCCAGGGCCTGGGCTGCGCGCAGGCGTTGCTGTTCCCCGCCGGAGAGCACCCCGATGGGCCGCTCCGCGTATTCGGTGGCGCCGACGAGCTCAAGAAGCTCATCCACGCGCCGACGCATCTTGGCTCGGCCCAGCCTGATGCCCCATTTGTGTCCGTCGATGCCCAGGGCGACAAGGTCGCGGGCCCGCAGCGGGGTGTTGTTGTCGAAGGATCGCTGCTGCGGGATGACGCCGATCTGGCGCGATCCGCGGGTCGCCGGCTTTCCGGCGACCTTGACGGTTCCCCCGGAGAGTTCCTGCAAACCCATCAGGGTGCGCAGCATCGTGGTCTTGCCCGACCCGTTGGGGCCCAGCACCGCGAGGAATTCCCCCGCGGCGATGTCCAGGTCCAACCCGTCCCAGAGCAGCCGCTCGCCAAAACGCAGCGAGGCGTTGCGCATGCTGACCACCGGTTGGACCTTCGGCCCACCCCCGGCGGGCGGGTTCGAGGCAATTGCTTCGGAGCTGGTGCTAGCGACCAAGGGCCACCTCGAGTTCTTGCACGTTCGTTCCCATCCAGGAGATGTAGTCATGGCCCTCGGGCACGGTTTCGGTCAGGTCCAGCACCGGGACGCCGGCATCCTTGGCCATCGTGGCGACCTGCTCGGTTTGCGGCCCGGAAGTCTGCGTGTTCACCGCCAGCACCGAGTATTCCCCGGCAGCCAGCCCGTCACCGAGCCTCTTGAGCAGCAGCGGCGGCACGTCCTCGCCCGCTTCCATCGCGGCGCTCATTCCCTCCGGGGTCCCGTCGGTCATCCCGGCATCGGTGAGCAGGTAGAAGCCCAACGGTTCGGTCATCGCGAACTTCTTGCCCTTCGCCACTGCCCGCAGGTCCGTGATCGATGCGCCTAGTGAGTCGATGCTTTCCTCGAAGGCCGCTGCGGAGGCCGTGAATTCATCGCTCTTTTGGGGCATCAACGTCGAGTATTCCTGCGCCAGCCCCTCGGCCAGCGCACCGACGGTATGGACGTCGTACCAGACGTGCTCGTTTCCCTCACCGTGGTCGTGGCCGCCGTGCCCGGCATCCTTGCCTTCGGTAGAGTCGGCAGGACTCTCGTGCCCCTCCTGGAAATCGACGGCGTGGATCATCGCACCGGCGGGCAGCGTGAGCCCTTGGGCCAGCGCGTCCATGAACGGGTCGTATCCCCCGCCGTTGGCGATGATGACGTCGGCCTTGGCCAGGGCAAGCTTGTCGCGCGCCGTGGCCTCGTAGGAGTGCGGGTCCTGGGAGGTCTTGTCGACGATCGCCTGGACCTGGACCGAGGAGCCGCCGACCGCACGTGCCACCTCGGCATAGACAGAGGTGCTGGCAACCACCCGAAGCACCGCACCCCCGTCCGTGCCCCCCGGGCTAGCCGGCGCCGTGGCGGCGCAACCGCCCAAAAGCAACATGGAAGTGGCCAGGGCGAGGACGCGGAGTGGTTTGTTCATGCGGGGTGTGCTGGGCCTTTCGGGGGGAATCCTAAAACACCAGACTACCCCAATTGCGAGTCGTTCGCATTATTGGGCGCTGCGGTTCTCCCTGCGGATGCCGCGCTTCTGGTTCTGGTCATCGATCTCCCCGACCAGCTGTTCCAGCACGTCCTCGAGGAACAGGACCCCCAGTGTGGCACCGGATGCATCCACGACGCGGGCCAGGTGCTTGCCGTCGGCGCGCATCTGCTCCATGGCATCCTCGATTTCGGTATCGGGGGCCACCACGCCCATGGGGCGGGGCTCGATCCCGGAGATCGGGGCGCGGTAGCGCTCGTCGGGCAGCGCCATGACGTCCTTCATGTGCCAGTAGCCCACGAATTCCCCGCCCCTGGAAATGATGAGCCGGGAGAACCCGGTCCGGCCCACGGTGCGTTCGAACTCCTGCACTGTGGCCCCGGTTTCCAGGGCGACGACCTGGTCGCGTGCGACCATGGTGCCTGCTGCGGTGAGGTTGGAGAATTCCAGGGCCTTGCGCAGCATCAGGGCGTCATCGGGCTCAAGCGTTCCGTAGAGCGCGGAGGAGGCAATGATCGACTGCACCTCCGCGGCGGTGAACGCGGAGTTCACCTCATTGACCGGCTCCACCTTCATCGCGTGCAGGAACAAATTGGCGACCCAGTTCAGCGAGACCACGATCGGGTGCACCAGCACCGAGAGCGCCAGCAGCGGCCCGGCCAGCATCAGCACCGCCTTGTCGGCCATCGAGACGGAGACGTTCTTGGGAACCATTTCCCCGAAGGTCACATGCAGGAAGGTCACGATCCCCAAGGCCAGCAGGAACGCGAGGGTTGAAGCCAGGGACTCGGAGATCCCGAAGAACTGCAGCGGCACCGCCAACAGGTGGTGGATCGCCGGTTCGGCGACGTTCAGGATCAGCAGCGAACACACGGTAATGCCCAGTTGGCACACCGCGAGCATGATGGAGACCTGCTCCATGGCCTTCAGTGCACGGATCGCGCGTTTGTCCCCGGCATCGGCCAACGGCTCGATCTGGGAACGGCGCGCGGACATCACCGCGAACTCGGAGGCAACGAAGAAAGCGTTGCCCAGCAACAGGATGATCAGCCAGATCAGGCCGGCAATCTCGTTCATGCCCGTGACCCCCGTGCCTCGTCTGGGCTGGCTGCCGAGGAGGCGCTGGCCGCCGAGGCGGGCGGACGCGGCACGAAGTGCAGCTCGGCGATGCGCCTGCGCTCCAGCGCGGTGACCGCGAACATCCCGCCCTCGGTGTCCACCTCGTCGCCGAGGAAGGCGATCCGGCCCAGTTCGGCCATCACAAACCCGCCCACCGTCTCGTAGGCGGCGTCGTCGGGGATCTCGACCTCACCGATGAGCTCGTTGAGCTGGTCGGGACGGAACATCCCGGGGATCATCCAGGAGCCGTCGGGCAGCTGGCGCACCTCGGGCAACGCCTCGTCGTGTTCATCGGCGACCTCGCCGACGATTTCCTCCACCAGGTCTTCCAATGTCACCATTCCGGCGGTTCCGCCATACTCATCAAGCACGATGGCCATCTGCAGGCTCGCTCCGCGCAACTGCACCAGTAACGTATCCAGGTGTACGGTCTCCGGCACGAAGATCACCGGGGACTTGTTCTCCCCGACCTCCTTGCCAGCGCGCTTGTCGCGCGGGATGGCAATGATCGTCTTGACGTGGCAGACGCCCTTGATCTCGTCCGAGGACCCGTCGGTGACCGGGAACCGGGAGTACCCGGTTTCCTTGGCCAGCTCGATGACCTCGTGGACGTGGGCTGTGTGCTCGATGGTCTGCATGTGGATGCGCGGGGTCATCACGTCGGCTGCCGAGCGCTCGGAGAAGCGCACGGTGCGGTCAACGAACAGCGCCGCGTCCTTGTCCAGGGTGCCCATGGCCGCGCTGCGGCGCACCAGGGAGACCAGCTCGGCCGGTGAACGCGCCCCGGAGATCTCCTCCTTGACCTCCAGGCCAAAGAGGTGCAGCACCTTGTTGGAAAATCCGTTGAGCAGCAGGATCGCCGGCTTGAAAATGGCGGTGAAGATCAATTGCGGGCGTGCCACGGCGCGCCCGATGTCGTAGGCCTTGGCGATCGCCAGGTTCTTGGGAACCAGTTCGCCGATGACCATCGAGAGCAGCGTGGCAAGCAGCATCGCCACGATCAGGCTCACCGGAACAGCCGAATCCCCCAGGCCCAGTCCAATCATGGGGCCTTGGAGAAGCTTGCCCACCGAGGGTTCGATGACGTAGCCGGTCAGCAAGGTGGTCAGCGTGATGCCCAGTTGGCATGAGGAAAGTTGGGTGGAGAGCGATTTGAGGCAGTGCAGCAGGGCCACTGCCTTGGTGTCCCCGGCGTCGACGGCCTGCTGGACGTTCGCCTGGTCCAGTGCGACAAGGGAGAACTCGACGGCAACGAAGAACCCGGTGCCCAGGACCAGCAACAGGCCAATGGCCAGAAGCAACCATTCCATCTAGTGGCTCACCGACCCGGAAGGGCTCGGGAGGCGGGGGGCTTCAGAGCCCGGGCCCGCGAATCCAAGGTGTGTGCCGTCCCAACAAGAAGGCTCCGAAAGGGAGGCTGAGTCGGGCGGGCAATGACATGTGTGGCCGGCACCGCGTGATTTCACGACTGGCCGGCACAGAGAGTGGCTGTCCATAACATTGCCAGTGTATCCGAACCACGACGTGGACACATGCTGTTTGCGGCGCGGCGGACAGCCACGCCCGGGCGAAAGGATCACCATCGGGGAACCGGGGTGTGGGTCCGTCGCCCAGATCACCGTTCGACGCGCCCGGGGTGTGACCCCCGGCTCATAGGTTCCCATTCGGAGTCGATTTGTCACTAGACTACTAAGCAGGTCCAGAAGTATGCCCCCGTGTGGCTTACCCCCGCGGCGGCGCTTGGACAAACGGAAATTCAGGGAGAAGAGGCGTTATACCGTGCCAGATCAATCGCACCACCGACTCACCGAAGAGTTCGGCGGGAACGAATGGCTAGTTGATGAGCTGTACCAGCAGTTCCTCAAGGACAAGAACTCGGTAGACAAGAAATGGTGGGACATATTCGCGTCCCTCGATGCCGGCCAGACCCCCGGGGCCCCAGCCGCCCCGGCAGCGTCCCCGGCACCTTCCTCCGCGCAGGAGGCCGCTACGGCGGTACCGCGCTCGGCAACCCAGGCCCGTGTCGTTGACACCTCCGGGGACACGCCCGAGGACTCCACCAGCACCCCTCCCACGGCTTCACTCCCGCGTGTACCTGCCGAAACAACCCCGCCAACCAAGTCCGACCCGACCCCGGCAACCAAGTCCCAGCCGATCCCGGCCCAGGTTCCCAAGGCCGCCTCGCCTTCGGCATCCGGTGAGGAAAAGCGTACCCCGCTGCGTGGCCCGGCCAAGGCCATCGCCACCAACATGGAAGCCAGCCTCACCGTACCGACGGCCACCACGGTCCGCGCCGTCCCTGCCAAGGCACTGATCGATAACCGCGTGGTCATCAACAACCACCTCAAGCGCGCCCGCGGCGGAAAGATCTCCTTCACCCACATCATCGGCTTTGCCGTGGTCCGCGCGCTGAAGCTCTTCCCCTCGCAGAATGTCACCTACGCGGAGGTCGATGGCAAGCCCACCGCCGTCCAGCCAGCGCACGTAAACTTCGGCATCGCCATCGACATTCCCAAGCCCGATGGATCGCGCATGCTTGCCGTGCCGAACATCAAGGCTGCGGAGACCCTGAGCTTCAACGGGTTCTGGGAAGCCTACGAGACCCTGATCAAGCGCGCACGGGCCAACAAGCTCACCGCGGATGACTACGCCGGCACCACCTCTTCGTTGACCAACCCCGGCGGCATCGGCACCGTGCACTCGGTCCCCCGCCTGTCCAAGGGCCAGGCCACCATCGTGGGCGTCGGCGCCCTGGAATACCCGGCCGAATTCCGCGGGTCTTCCGAAAAGACCGTTGCGCTCCAAGGCGTTGGCAAGACCATCACGCTGACCTCGACCTATGACCACCGCGTCATCCAGGGTGCGGGCTCCGGGGAGTTCCTCAAGATCGTCGAGTCGCTGCTGCTCGGAGAGCAGGGCTTCTACGACGAGATCTTCGAAGCGCTGCGCATCCCCTACGAGCCGGTCCGCTGGGCCGTCGACAACCAGGTCGACATTGACCTGCAAATCAACAAGATCGCCCGGATCCAGCAGCTGATCCACTCCTACCGCGTGCGCGGCCACCTGATGGCAGACACCAACCCGCTGGAATACGTCCAGCGACGCCACCCCGACCTTGACATCCAGACCTACGGCCTCACCCTGTGGGACCTGGACCGCGAATGGGTCACCGGCGGATTCGGAGGCAAGGACAGGCTGTTGCTGCGCGACATCCTGGGCGTGCTGCGTGATGCCTACTGCCGCACCATCGGCATCGAGTACATGCACATCCAGGACCCGGTGGAACGCACTTGGTTCCAGGACAAGCTGGAGCACCCCTACACCAAGCCCACCCGCGAGGAGCAGCTGCGCATCCTGGCGAAGCTGAACTCCGCCGAGGCCTTCGAGACCTTCCTGCAGACCAAGTTCGTCGGACAGAAGCGCTTCTCTCTCGAGGGCGGCGAATCCCTGATTCCGCTGCTTGACGGCGTGCTTTCCGACGCAGCGGACACCGGGTTCGACGAGGTCGCCATCGGCATGGCCCACCGTGGCCGGCTGAACGTACTGACCAACATCGCCGGAAAGACCTATGCACAGGTCTTCCGCGAATTCGAGGGCACCGCCACCGCGGGCACCGTCCAGGGTTCGGGCGACGTGAAGTACCACCTGGGCACCGAGGGTTCCTTCACCTCGGACTCCGGGAACCAGACCAAGGTCTACCTGGCCGCCAATCCCTCGCACCTCGAGGCCGTCGATCCCATCCTCGAGGGCATCGTGCGCGCCAAGCAGGACCGCGACAAGTCCAAGGGCTCCAAGGTCCTGCCGATCCTGGTGCACGGTGACGCGGCCTTCGCCGGCCAGGGCGTGGTGGGCGAGACCCTTTCGCTCTCCCAGCTCGAGGGATACAAGACCGGTGGCACAATCCACGTGATCGTGAACAACCAGGTCGGCTTCACCACCGCACCTTCGGACTCGCGTTCCTCGGTCTACGCCACCGACGTCGCCAAGCAGGTCCAGGCGCCGGTCTTCCACGTCAACGGCGACGAGCCCGAGTCCGTGGTCCACGTGGCCCAGCTGGCCTTCGCCTACCGCCAGCGCTTCAACAAGGACGTCGTCATCGACATGGTGTGCTACCGCCGCCGTGGGCACAACGAGGGCGATGACCCCTCGATGACCCAGCCGATGATGTACAACCTCATCGAGGCCAAGCGCTCGGCCCGCAAGCTCTACACCGAGGCCCTGGTTGGTCGCGGGGACATCACCCAGGAGGAAGCCGACCAGGCACTGCTGGACTACCAGCAGCGCCTCGAGCGCGTCTTTGCCGAGACCCACGCGGCGCAGACCTCCCCGATCCCGGTCATCACCCCCGGGACCTCGGCCATCCACGATTTGGAGCTGCCCGCAGCCCAGCGCGAGGACGAGGCAGCACCGAACACCGTGGTCCCGGACACCGCCATCACGGCCGAAACGCTGGGAGAGATCGGTGCCGCGCACCTGGCCATCCCGGAGGACTTCACCGTGCACCCCAAGCTCAAGGTACTCCTTGAGCGCCGCGAGAAGATGAGCCGCGAGGGCGGGATCGACTGGGGCATGGCGGAAATCGCCGCCTTGGGCGCCCTGTCCATGGAAGGCGTGCCGGTTCGCCTGGCAGGCCAGGACTCGCGCCGAGGCACCTTCGTGCAGCGTCACGCCGTGTTCCACGACCGCCTCAACGGCAACGAGTGGTACCCGCTGCTGAACCTCTCCGAGGACCAGGCCAAGCTGTGGATCTACGATTCGCCGCTAAGCGAATACGCGGCACTGGGCTTCGAATACGGATACTCCGTGGAGCGTCCCGATGCACTGGTGATCTGGGAAGCGCAGTTCGGCGACTTCGTCAACGGCGCGCAGACGGTGATCGACGAGTTCGTTTCCTCGGCAGAGCAGAAGTGGGGCCAACGTTCCTCGCTGGTCATGATGCTTCCGCACGGCTACGAAGGACAGGGACCGGACCACTCCTCGGCACGCATCGAGCGTTTCCTGCAGATGTGCGCGGAAAACAACATGGTCGTGGCCCAGCCCTCCACCGGCGCCAACCACTTCCACCTGTTGCGCCGCCAGGCTTATGCCCGTCCGCGCAAGCCGTTGGTGATCTTCACCCCGAAGCAGCTGCTGCGACTGAAGGCAGCTGCCTCCGCGGTGGAAGATTTCACCACCGGCACCTTCCAGGAAGCGATACCCGACACGACGAACCTGAATCCCGCCGAGGTCGATCGCGTGCTGCTGGTTTCCGGGCGCCTGTACTATGACCTCGATGCAGCCCGCGCCAAGGCCAATGACACCAAGACGGCAATCGTGCGTGTCGAGCAGCTCTACCCGCTGCCCGCCACCCAGATCGCCGCCGAAGTGGCCAAGTACCCCAACGCCGAGATCGTTTGGGCACAGGACGAGCCTGCCAACCAGGGACCATGGCCGTTCGTCGGCCTGAACCTGCCGGCCGAGCTGGGCAAGACGGTACGCCTGGTTTCGCGCAAGGCCTCGGCCGCAACCTCGACCGGCACGCACAAGCGCCACGAGATCCAGCAGTCCCAGCTCATCTCCGACGCGTTCACACGCTAGGGATCGATGCTGGAGCGCCTCGCCCCCACGGGTAAGCGAAGGCCATGAATTGACCTCGGGGCGGGACACTGACGGTGTCCCGCCCCGAGGTCGCTTAACCGACTGCTAATGTTGGTTGGTACGCCCCGAGAAAGGTCATTCGTGGAACACCGCACTATTCGACTTACCGCCATCGGCGACGAACTACTGGCAGGCCACGGGGATCCACGGGCCCTGGGCTGGTACGGACGGGTGCTGGCACGCAGCTCAAACAGCCAGGTCCGCATCGAGAGCTATACCCTGGCCGCACCCGGCGAGGGTTCCGAGGCCTTGAGCACCCGCTGGTTCGACGAGGCTTCGCGCCGCTTCGGGCAGAACGTCGAGAACCGTCTGGTCATCGCGCTCTCGGATCGCGACCTTGACCTGGGCCTGTCCACGGCGCGTTCGCGCCTGAACCTGGCCAACATCCTGGACTCCGCATCGCAAATGAGCATCAAGGCACTGGTCGTGGGTCCGGCCCCGGGACTTGACCCCGAGCGCAACGCGCGTCTTGCCGAACTGTCCCACGTCTACGCCGACGTGGCAACGCGCCGCAAGCACCACTACGTGGATACCTTCACCCCGCTGCAGAACCACACGCAGTGGCGCAACGATCTCACCGTCAATGGCGGCCTGCCCGGCCAGGCCGGGTACGGGCTGATGGCTTGGCTCGTACTGCACCGCGGCTGGTACTCCTGGCTGGGGCTTCCCGAACCGGGCACCGACTAGCCGATTCCCCCACCAGCAAAACGACTTGGGCACGGCGCCGGGATTGTGCAAGACTGGGAAAAGTCCAACTTGGGCCAGAGAATTGCAAAGGAGTCCTCACATGAGCAAACGTTCACGTAAGCGCAAGGATCGTAAGCGCGGCGGAGCCAACCACGGCAAGCGCCCCAACACCTAAGCCAGCACCCGCACGTTACCGGTGAGTCACCGGGAACACATGTGCAACGGCCATAAGCGCCGAAAAGGGTCGGCCCCTGCAACTTCCGTCGTGGCGACGATGTTGCAGGGGCCGACCCTTTGTTGTCTTGGTGAACCGACGGGCTTGGCCCTGTCAGGCTGTGTCCTAGGCGTGTCCGCTTTCGATCCGGATCTCGGAGATCCGCGAGATGATCTTGGACTTCAGCGTATCCGGGGCGATCTCCTGGCAGCTGCGGCGCACCACCGAGCGGATGATGCACTCCAAGTCGTATTCCTCGGCACACTCCGCGCAATGCTCCAGGTGGGCCTTGACCTCCGAGAGGTCCTGAAGTGACAACGCACCGTCAAGGTACTCATAGAGACGTACGATGCGCTTGTCGTCGCAGTCTCCCAATGACTGGCAGTCACCCATTATTTCTTCTCCGCTCCGGGCGTGGGCGCCCCTTGGGTGTTTTTCGCTTTTCCGATCCCGCGCTCCTGCGCATAGTCGGCAAGCAATTCTCGTAACTGTTTGCGTCCTCGGTGCAAACGGGACATCACCGTGCCGATCGGGATGCCCAGGATCTCCGCGGCGTCCTTGTAGGGGAAGCCCTCGACGTCGACGAAGTAGACGGCCAGCCGGAATTCCTCGGCAATGGACTGCAAGGCGTCCTTCACATCGGAATCCGGCAGGTGGTCAAGGGCCTCGACCTCGGCCGAACGAAGCCCGGTGGGCGTATGCTCGGCGGCCTTGGCCATTTGCCAGTCCTCAACGGTGTCCGTCCCGGTGCGCAACGGCTCGCGTTGGCGCTTGCGGTAGAGGTTGATGTAGGTGTTGGTCAGGATCCGGTAGAGCCAAGCCTTGAGGTTGGTTCCGGGCTTGTACTGGTGGAAGGCGGAATACGCCTTCGTGTAGGCCTCCTGGACCAGGTCCTCGGCATCGGCCGGGTTGCGCGCCATGCGCATGGCCGCTGAGTAGAGCTGGTCAACATATTGCATCGCGTCGCGCTCGAAGCGCTCGCGACGTTGTGCGTCGGTCTCATTGGCTACCGGTACAGTGTCGGTGCTCTGTATTGGTTCGGTCATCACAGCCCAGTCTACGCGTTGCCGTGGCGCATCCCGGGCAGGGGCCTCGAGCTGCAGTACTGCCATATCCACTCCCCCGCTTGCTCATTGTCTTCTCCGACGGCAATGGTGCTGCCAAGCGATACTTCGCCGCCTGGCCGTTGCACGTCCTGATGAGGACAACACGCAACCGGAGCAGAGTATTCCACCGAGGGCACCGCACTGCGGCTAGAATTGCAGCGGTGAGGGACGCGCAGCCTTTGGCAGCCGAGCCGGTTTTTTGCGCTCGGGGACCCCGATGGGCGCGAATCCCCCGTGATGCGTGTTTTTGCCAGACCCGAACGATCCCGCATCCACGCCTTGCGGCCAAGGTGCCCTTTGCCGTTCATGACCTGACTCTCTACCCCAGTAAACCCCCAGCCGGCGGACGCACGAACAGCGGCCCACCTTGAGACCCGGAGGCAGCAGTTGAACACCCAAGACACCCTGGACGCCGCGTGGGACGCACCGCACCCCGCACACCCTGTTGATGGAACGCTCATCGTTCCGGCGTCCAAGTCCTTGACCAACAGGTACCTGCTGCTCGCCGCCCTGGCCGATGGTCCCTCCCGCATCCACAACGCGCTGGCATCGCGCGACTCGGATCTGATGATTGCCGCGCTGCGTGCCCTGGGCACCGGGATCGAGACCCGCGAAGCCCCGGACGGGACCCTTGAACTGCGCATCACACCCATGGACCTTGCGGTGCAGATGGGCGAGGTGGACATCGACTGCGGCCTGGCCGGAACAGTCATGCGGTTCGTTCCCCCGCTCGCAGCGCTGGCCAACGGATCCTTCACCTTCGACGGTGACCCGCATGCCCGCCTGCGCCCCATGGCCCCGGTGCACACCGCTCTGTCCGATCTCGGCGTCAAGATCACCGAGCACGGCGAGCCCGGACTGCTGCCGGCCACCGTGACGGGCACCGGTTCGGTGTCCGGAGGAGGCATCGAGGTCGATGCCTCGGGCTCCTCGCAGTTCATCAGCGCCCTGCTGCTTGTTGCCGCGCGCACTACAAACGGCGTGGAAATCATCGCCGCCGACGGGCCCATCGCCAGCCCCGACCACATCGAGATGACGGTGGCGACCCTGCGCGAACTCGGCGTGTCCATCACCCGTCCGACGAAGCGCAGCTGGAAGGTCGAACCCGGGAAAATCAGTGCGTTCGAACGCACCATGGAACCGGACCTCTCCAACGCCGGCCCCTTTCTGGCCGCTGCCATGGTCACCGCCGGAACCGTGCGCATCGCGCACTGGCCCACCGAAACCACCCAGGTCGGGGACCAGTGGCGCACCATCCTGGAGCGGATGGGCGCAACACTGACCCATCACCAGGACGGCACCCTGGAGCTCACCGGACCGAAAGAGATCTCCGGGATCGACTTCGCCGATGCCTCCGAGCTGGCCCCGACCCTGGCGGCAATCTGCGCCCTGGCCAACGGGCCCTCGCGCTTGACGGGAATCGCGCACCTGCGCGGCCATGAAACCGACAGGCTGGCGGCCCTCGCGAAGGAAATCAACAACCTCGGCGGCAAGGTCACCGAACTCGACGACGGGTTGCTGATCGAACCGGCACCCTTGCACGGCGGGGTGTTCGAGACCTATGCGGACCACCGCATGGCCACCGCCGGAGCGATCATTGGCCTGGCCGTGCCCGGGGTGAAGGTCGTGGACATCGCCACCACCGCCAAGACCATGCCCGATTTCCCCACCCTCTGGACGACGCTGGCACTTAGCGGAAAGGCCGCACACTAAGCACATGACACGAAGCACACGGGACTGGGACGAGTCCGATGTACGCATCCGACCCAACAAAAAAGGAACACGCCCGCGCACCAAGGACCGCCCCGCATACGAGGACGCGCTCATTGGCCGGATCATCACCGTGGACCGCGGCCGCTACCGGGCCATCCTCGACGAGGACACCGCGAAGGAGCGGATCATCATTGCCGCCCGCGCCCGCGAGCTGCGCCGCAACCCGGTGGTCCCCGGGGACTTCGTGGCCTTGGTGGGCGACACCTCCGGGGAACCCGATACCCTGGCCCGGCTGGTGCGCATCCAGGAGCGCACCACGTTGCTGCGCCGCAGCGCCGATGACACCGACCCCGTCGAGCGCGTGGTGGTGGCCAACGTGGACCAGCTGGTCATCGTGGTTGCGGCCGCGAACCCCGAGCCGCGCACCGGCTTCATCGACCGGGCGATCGTTGCCGCGTTCGACGCCGGGATCGCCCCGTTGCTGTGCATGACCAAGGCCGACGTGCGCGACCCGGAACCGTTCCTGGAGAACTACCGCCACCTGGACATCGACATCATCGTTTCGCGCACCACCGACGAGTCGGCCTCGGGCATCGATGCGCGAAGCGCCGACGGGCTCTCCGCCAGGCTTGCCGGCACTCCCGTCGAGGAGTTGCGCGAGAAGCTCGCCTCCAAGGTCTCGGTCGTCATCGGGCATTCGGGGGTCGGCAAGTCCACCTTGGTCAATGCGCTCACCAGTGCCCAGCGTGCCACCGGCAACGTGAACGCGGTGACCGGCCGAGGACGCCACACCTCCTCCTCGGCCCTGGCACTGCGCATCGATGATGCTCCTGCCGGCAGCTGGATCATCGACACCCCCGGCATCCGTTCCTTCGGCCTGGCCCTGGTGGACCCGGAGAACATCCTCAACGCGTTCGACGACCTGGTCCCGGTTGCAAACAAGTGCGCCCGCGGGTGCACCCACAAGCCCAGCGAACCAAAATGCGCTCTCGATGCCTGGGTGGCAAACGGCGAGGCAGGTCCCGTGGGCATTGCCCGGCTCGAATCCTACCGCCGGCTCCTGGGCCAGGACGAGATCGCCGAGGCCAAGGAGCTGGGAGCACGGTAAGCACCCCGGCTCCAGCGTTGCCATCCATCCGGGACGACTCGAGAGGAGCCCCGTCCCGGCAGCCCAATCGCAGTTTCTCCTGAACCTCTGGAGTGCACCAGCTGCGATGCCGTACAAGCTTCAGGGGCGTTTGCCCCGCCATGGGCATGAACCTGGTCACGGCCATCGCCGATACTCATACCCGCCCAACACGCACAGCCGCCTGGGTTGGCCAACCCCGCCACGCAAGGCCGAGAAGGGCTACCGTCCCACCGGACACCGAAGCGGTGTCCACGAAACCATCGTGGACACCGCGTCACCGTTGAGCCTCCGAGGCACGCCAAGCGATCAGCGACAGGACTGCACGATGTCCTAGCGCCCCTTGCTGCTGAGTTCCAGCGACGTTCGCGTCGCGTCGCTCTAGCCAAGGTAATCCAGGGTGCCGAGCGCATAGAACGGATTGTACGGATTTATGCCGTAGCTGATCGCTCGGCCCGCCACCCGATGCTCAGCATTCGTGGCGCTCCAGCATGCACTAACCGGTTCGGTCGGCGTGGCCGTTGGCTCCGTGGGTGTCGGTTCGGGCCTGCATTGATCCCGATGCATGCGAAAATATCTGGTGCCAGGCAACCCATCACCATGGTTTCGCCGGCTCCGGAGGACAGCCCGCCCAGATACACCTGGTCGGGATCCAAATCCAGTGACGGGCGAGCCAACAGCGTATCGGTGAGGGCCAGCAGGTTGTCGTCGTGGCGCGCGGGTGATTGGCTGCTGTGGTTGGTGTCGTAGTAGTCCCAGCAGCCGGCAATGACGCCGCCATTGGGTGCAGCGGGCAACGCGACAACCATTTCCAGGTCGTCGGCAACCGCTTGCCAGTTGCCGCCCGACTGCAGGTTCGCGTTGGTTTGGATGCAACCGTGCAACGAGACCATAAGGGCGCGGCCTCCGGGCAGGGCCGGCGCGGATGCGGGGACGTAGGTCCGGACGTTCATCCCGGCGATGGACTCATTGCTCCAAGTTCCATTGTCCGCGACCGAAGGTTGTGACCATTCGAAGCCAAGGGCGAGCATCTCGACGAAGAAGGAAGCCAGCACCCCCGCTCTCGTGCGACGTTTCCAGCTCATTGCAGCTTGCGTGCCTTCGTTCATCTTCCCGACCCTTCGCATTGATGAATCTGAAAGATGATTCAGGTCACAGTCCATACGGTCAAGCCCGGCCAAGGATGGTGTCAACGGTTCGAAAGCCGTGACGCCGATGGTGCGGGATCACCAATGCACGTGCCGACACTGGTGGGTACGTCCAGGGTCGCCCCGCGGGATACGATCTTGGCAAGCGAGATCCAGGGAAGTTCCCAGGGGCCTCTCGACAGGCGCGGCACTGAACCGCCTATCGGGTTCGTCGCGGAAACCGCCGAGAAAACAGCACGCCGTTTCGCAAGCCGACAGCCTGGGCGAAGGCACTCGCGGGGATAAGCTCGGCACGCACCCCAGGCATCTGGCTTGATGGGACTCTTGATGGGACTTGAGTCCGCTTCATCAAGGGCGTACCCCGTAGATCGATTTCGCCGTCGGACCACTGGCTCGAGTTGGGTTTGGAAGAGCGTACGGGAATCGGTCAGTCGTGGGACACCCTGATGGCTCCCTGGTCCACGAGAGACAAACACCGTTCCGTGGCGTGGACCTGAATCCACCCGCGGACAGATAGAACGGCATGACAACCCTGCGCCACCCGAGAAATCCAAAGTCGACCCCGGCTTCATCCCGCATCGCCTGTTGGGCATCCCGGATTGCTCGTCCCCCCGAGGCCGGTACCGCGTGAGCCCCCATCGGACAGGACTCCTCCCCGTTCCAGCCGTTGCGACCTCGTCACCACCCACTATGCTCGGGCGGGACCGGAAGCCGACATGCGCAACCAGCGCCTGCCCATGGAACCCCATGATGTGTGCCTGCTGGCGAATATCCCTATGGAGCATCGGGGTTCCGAGAGCCGAACTCGTTGGTACCCACGATCAAAAAGCCGTTCGATGCCATCCAGTTCCGTGGCGCTGAGGTTCCGGTACCCTCGCACCCGTATCACTTCTTTTATGGTCCGTGAATATGCCGCCGCGCCGGCCGCCCAGGGGCCGGAACAGTATCCACGGGTCGTGGACGGATCATGGATTCGCGCTAATGGGTCGCGTCCGGATTCACGACCAGGAAATCGCTGAGGCTCACCCAACCGTCCAGGACCTCCTCGCCGCTGGTCACGACTTCTGCCCCACCGACCCGGGAATCTGTTTTCTCCAGGCCGATCAGGTCGTTGCTGCATGTTGCCACCGCGGCATCTCTCGCCGAGTCCACGATGATCAGGCAGCCTCCCGAGGCCCCGTACCCAGCAACGAAATAGCGAAGGGTACCGACGACACCGACTACCCTGCTGGATTCTGCGTCAAGTCCCTCAATCTCGGGGATGAACGTTTAAGCGTCCTCCGGGCCTCGCTGCGTCGCCAGGAACGAGCGTATTTCTGACCCGGGAACTTACTGCTGCGTACATCCGGTGCTTGAAACGACCACGCTGCACAAGATGATCGCAGGTATCCAAGTTTTCTTGTTCATGGCTAGTCTCCTCCTGCCGTCGCCATGGCGCCCAGTCTCACAGGTTTCTTCATGGCGAACCACCATTCACTCGCGTGTGAAGATGCCGTGCGGCATCGGGAGCCTGAACGAATCGCTCAGGGCATGTTCTTCGCTTTCCCACGGTTGATCCATCTCTTGGAGTGGGCCGGTTGATGCAACCGCCAAAACCCAACACTCGTGCGCCAGCACTTCCCCCACGAAGCACTGGCGCCCTGGCGGGGCCCGCGCAACATGTCTTGGAGTCGATTTACTCCGCCGTACCCGGTTTCCTGCGAACCTGATGACCCCCCGTGGGATAGGTTTAACCACATGAACACCGATGTGATGACCTACAACGATGACCTGCGCCTGGCGCACGTCATCGCTGACTCGGTCGATGCCCTGACCCTCTCGCGATTCAACGCCGTCGACCTGGTCGTGGAGACCAAGCCTGACCTGACACCGGTCACGGATGCGGACAAGGCTGCTGAGGAAGCAATACGCTCACACATCTCCCGAGCTCGTCCGCGTGATGCGATCACCGGCGAGGAATTCGGGACAACCGGCAAGTCAACCCGGCACTGGGTCATCGACCCGATCGACGGAACCAAGAACTTTATTCGTGGCGTGCCCGTTTGGGCTACGCTAATCGCCCTGCTCGATGACGGGGAGCCGGTTGTCGGACTCGTCTCGGCCCCTGCACTGAACCGCCGCTGGTGGGCAGCGAAGGACATGGGCGCCTACACCGGGCGCTCCATGTCCAGGGCCCACAAGCTCCAGGTCTCTTCGGTGGCCAAGATCGAGGACGCCTCGCTGTCCTATTCCTCCCTCTCAGGGTGGAAAGAGCGCGATCAACGGGATAACTTCATCGAGCTGACGGACTCGCTGTGGCGTACCCGGGCCTACGGAGACTTTTGGTCCTATTGCATGGTTGCCGAGGGAACCGTCGATCTGGCGTGCGAACCTGAATTAAGCCTCTACGACATGGCGGCTTTGGTCCCCATCGTGCGCGAGGCCGGCGGTCGGTTCACCTCGGTTGAAGGCGTCGATGGCTGCAACGGCGGAAACGCAGTAGCGAGCAACGGCTTGGTTCACGACGCCGCACTGGAAATCCTGAACGCCGGACGCTAATGAGCCCGGCTGCGCTAACCCCCAGTGAGGAAAACTACCTCAAGGCCCTCTATTCACTGACCGAATGGGAAGACGATCCCGTCACCACCGGAAGTATTGCCATCCAGCTCGGAGTGGCCCCGGCCTCTGCAACCTCAATGGTCTCCAAGCTGGCCGGCAAGGACCTGTTGGTCCATCCCCCGTACGGAGCCATTTCCTTCACCGACGCCGGACGACTGGCCGCACTGGGCGTGGTCCGGCGCCACCGACTCATCGAGACCTTCCTGCTCAGGGAACTGGGATACGGCTGGGATGAAGTGCACGAGGAGGCCGACCGACTCGAGCACACGGTCTCGATCCGCTTCATCGAGGCGTTGGCTGCGCGCCTGGGCAACCCCGCCTCGGATCCGCATGGAGACCCGATCCCCGGGCCCGACGGGAGCATGAAGAAGCCCCCGGCGATCCGCTTGGACCGGTTCCAAGCCGACGGCGCACCCACCGAGGCCCGCATCTCGCGGATCAGTGACGAAGATCCCGCCTTCCTGCGCCTGTGCGCCGGACTTGGCATCTGCCCCGGGGCCATCATTACCCTGCCACACCACCAGATCAGCAACGTAGACGCAACAATGTTGTGGGTGCTTCCAATGCACCGGGACAACTAGCCACAAGGATCATTTCGGGGACAGGCAAGGCCACCCTCCGGAATCTCGTTGGCCTCGCTGGATTCCCGGCGACATGGGCCGTGCAAACGCCACCTGGGCCAAGTCGGTGGTTGAGGGCGTTCGCCGTCCCCGCCATGGCGTTCGGGCATCCGCTAGGGCCGCCCCATGGCACGCTGCGTAAGTGCGTACACGTTCCTCGTTGGCTCCCGCCAAAGGAGCCTCCTGGTGCTCTGTCAGCGGGCAGCGCGGCGCCCGGTGCCCTTCGGCGGGCGACCCGCGACGTTCTGTCCGCGCACGGCAACCGTCAGGGCAAGGCTGATAGCGATCAGAACACCCATGCAGATGGCCAACACCGGCTGGCCCGAAAGTGCCAACAACCCCGCACCTACCGCGAACAGCACGTGCGCCGTGACCGCGTGGAAAGGCTGGGGCAGTCGCAGGCTCGCCTTGGGCGACATGAAAACGGCCCACAGGATGACCAGCGGCACGACGGTGATGATGACAGCCACGGCCGGACTGAACGGAAGCTCCGCCATGCCCCAAATAGCCACGGCACCCAACAATGCGACTTCCAAGATGAACGAGACGATCATCAACGCCATCATCAGGCCGCGCGAAGCTCCCTTTGACGGCTTGCCGGTGGGTTTCCCCGGCGTCGATTGCGCCATTGGCGCTGCTTCCACGGACCTATCGACAGGCACTGCGCGTTTATCACCGGTCAACGGCGTTGCGGATTCGGTGCCCGCTGCGGCAACAGGAGTCGCTTCCGCCGCCAACCCTGTTTTTGCTCCTGGTTTCTTCGCAGTAAAAGGGTCGCGTTTTTCGGCGAAGTTCGCAGGGGCGGGTTCCTTCGTTCCTGGCTTGCTCGAGGTGGCCGGAGCCGCTGCCACCGGCTCGCCGGCTTCTGCCTGGGCCTGATTGGGGTCCACTGCCAGGACTGCCTTCGAGGTTGGCTTGGGTGCCGGTTTAGGATCCGCGCCGTTCTTGGGTGTCGGCGTCGCGGACACCGTCTTGGTTCCGGCCGAATCCTTGCCCGGGTTCGGTTCACTCTTGGCGGTGGATTGCTTGTTTGGCTCCGTGGAAGTCGCCGGGGCCTTCGCCGCCAGTTTGCCAGGCTTGCTGATAGAGGCTGCATCTGGTTTTGCAGCCATTGACTGGGCTTTGGCGGCCTCGGCCTGGACGGGCTTCGTATCCGACGTGGCTACCGGATTGGGAGCCCCTGCGCCCTTTGGGTTCGGTGCGGAAGCGCCGGTCTTGGGTACTGCCGATTCATTCCCGGGAACCGCTGGATTCTTGGTCGGCGTCTTGGCATCCACCGCGTTCTTGGCTGGCCGGTCCGCGGACATCGCATTTCCAGCATTCTTGCTGGACGCCTGGGGCCACTTGGCTGCCGATTCCTTGGAAGTGAAGGCGCTCTGCTTGCCTGGGGACGGGGCGGGAGACGTCTTGGCTGCGCTCTTGTGGGCGCTATCGCCAGGAGTTGGGTTGGCTCTTGCTTCCGTGGCTTGGGCCTTGGCAGGATGCGCCTGGGAGTCCTTGGAACCGGCTTGGCTGCCCGGCTTGGTGTCTCTCTCCCCGACCGCACCCTTTTTCACAGTGTCGTTCATTGGGCCACTGGCCATGGGCTTCGGCGTTGTCGCGGGATCCTTGCCCACGGGAACCGTGACCGTTTCTGGCTGTTTTGGTGCTCCGGTGGCCTTGGCAGGCTTCTCACCTGCCGCGTCGGGCACGACGGTGTCCTTTGCTGGCACATCGTTCTTTGACGCTGGCTGCTTCGGCATGTTGGCCTTACCTCACATGGACTCGACAATGCTCGACATTTTCCAAGCCGACCACTTACTGCTCAAGTCTATGACCTCAGCCCTGCTGTAAGGCAAAACAACAGGTCGATCGGCATTTCCCCGTTTTCTTGGGTTGCCGGCCCAAGACGGAAAGGATCGATCGCGGGACTTGAATGCGAAGAAGCACTGCATGTTCTTAAAAAGTAAGGTTCCGTGGTCCTTTTCAGGACCACGGAACCTTTTTCGTGGCGGGGGCAAGATTTGAACTTGCGACCTCCGGGTTATGAGCCCGGCGAGCTACCGAACTGCTCCACCCCGCGTCGGTAAATACAACATTAGCAGTGTGAATACTTCGTACCTAATCGGAGGGCAATTCCGTCGATTTCCGATCCCAGACGGTAGTTATGACTGCTGAAGCCCATCGGTGGATCGCTAGCATCGCCGAAGATCGTTCTCGGCGAAACCGCTGGGCCGGGCAACCGGGATCATCGCCGGCATCCGAAGGGACCGGCCCCGACAGCGTATACGGACGAATCGCCCAAAGCGGGGCCAAAACAAAGCAAAGACCCCGACCGGGTTTCCCTGGTCGGGGTCTTTATTCGTGGCGGGGGCAAGATTTGAACTTGCGACCTCCGGGTTATGAGCCCGGCGAGCTACCGAACTGCTCCACCCCGCGGCGATATATCAATCATCGCCGATGGGGAGACTTCGAAGCAAATCCCAGCGGTGTCGCCCTGCTCACATACCCGGCAGGGCGACACCTTTCACTCGCGGATAGCCGGCGCCTTACGGTGCCGGAGTGCCCTCGGCCGGTGCCGGGGTGCCCTCGGCCGGAGCCTCGGCATCCGGTGCTGCGGCGTCGGGTGCATCGGTCGGTGCAGGTGCACCGGTCAACTCGTCCTGCGCCTTGGTTGCGCGCTCAAGGGCGCTCTGCAGCTTGGTCTGCTCGGCGCCGTACTTGCCGAAGTCGCCATCGGCAAGGGCCTTCTGGCCCGCCTTGATTGCATCGTTGGCGTCACTGAGTGCATCGCTAAGCTGCTGCTCAACCGTCAGATCGAGAGGTGGCGCCCCTGGGTCGGTGGTGGTTCCACCCTTGTCGGTTTCACTTGTCACCGCACCGGAGGTTCCCTGGAACACCTGGTCCAAGGCTTCTGCGAGGGTGTCGGCGAAGCCCACCTTGTCTCCGAAGGCAACAAGCACCTTGCGCAGCGTCGGGTACGAGGTCTGACCGGAGGACTGGACGTAGACCGGCTGGACGTAGAGGATACCGCCACCGACCGGCAGCGAAAGCAGGTTGCCGTTCTTCACTTCGGATGCGCCCTGGCGCAACAGGTTCAACGCCTGGGAAACAGTGGCGTTGGAGTCGAAGTTCTGCTGGGCCTGTCCCGGACCGGGAACACTGAGCTCACGAGGGATGGCCAGCAGGCGAAGCTTTCCGTAACCGTCGGCCTTGACACCTGCCTTGTTTCCGGCATCGGCGTCTGCCGCCAGGAAGCCGAACAGCACGTTACGCTGCTGGCCGCCGGGAGCTGTCTGCGGAATGAAAGTCGAGGTCAGCGAGAAGGCTTCCTTCTCCTGCTTCGGCATCTTCAGCGACAGGTAGTACGGGGGCTGCTTGACGTTCGCGTTGGACTGCGTCGGGTCTCCGGGCACGGACCATGCATCGTTGGCGTCGTAGAAGCCGCCCGGATCAGTCATGTGGTACGTGGCAAGCAACTCGCGCTGAACCTTGAACAGGTCCTCGGGGTAACGCACGTGGCTCATCAGATCGGAAGACATGTCTTCGAAGGACTTGATGTTCGTCGGGAAGACCTTCTGCCATGCCTGCAGCACCGGCTCGTCAGGTTCCCACGCGTAGAGCGTCACCGAGCCGTCATAGGCATCGACGGTCGCCTTGACCGAGTTGCGGATGTAGTTGATCTGCCCCGTCTGGGCCACAGCGCGGGTACCGCCGGTCAACGAGTCGGTGACCGCCGAGTCCAGTGCCTGCTGCTTGGAGTACGGGTAGTTCTTCGAGGTCGTGTAGGCATCCACGATCCACTGCACGCGTCCATCGACGATAGCCGGGTAGGCGTTGGAATCAACGGTCAGGTACGGAGCGACCTTCTCAACGCGATCCTTCGGGTTGCGGTCGTAGAGGATCTGCGAGTCTTCGTTGATGGCATCAGAGAGCAAGAGGTCCGTGGAGCCGAACTTCAACGAGTAGACCAAGCGGTTGAAGAGGTTGCCCACCGAGGGTCCCCCGTCACCGGAGAAGGTGTTGCGGGTGTCCTCGCTGCCCGAGCCGGAGGCCGGACGGTCAAGCTCACGCGGGTCCCAGCCCTCGGGTCCGCCGACGATCGAGTAGTCCGGAGACAACTCGCCGAAGTAGATCCGCGGTTCATAGGTGTCGTCGTTGGCCAGCACACCGGTTGTCGGGATGCCGCTGAGCATGAAGTCGGGGCGGCCACCGGCGGCCACGCGGTTGCCGAATGCTGCGACCACGCCGTAGCCGTGGGTGTAGGTGATGTGCTGGTTGACCCAGGTATCCCCCGGGTCCACGTTCAGTTCGCGCACACCGATGACGGTGTCTTCGGTCTTGCCGTCGATCTCGTAGCGGTCAACGTTCAAGGTGTTGGTGAACTTGTAGTACGTGCGGAACTGCTGCAACTGGTCAAACGCGGCCGCGACCAGGTTCGGATCCAGCAGGCGGATGTTCGTGGTCGTCGCACTGTCCTTGGCCAACGCATTCTTCTGCGGGTTCAACTTGACGTCGTAGTTGGTTTCTTCCACCACATCCAGGCCGTAGGCCTTGCGCGTCATGTCGATATTTTTCTTGATGTACTCGCGTTCAAGCGTCTTTTCAGACGGCTTGACCTGGTACTGCTGCACGATGAACGGGTAGATCCCGCCGGCGACGATGACCGTCACCAGCAGCATCGCGGTACCGATGATCGGCAGACGCCAACGCCCCATGATGGCGGCAACGATGAACGTCACGGCAACCAGCGCGGCGGCAATGGCAAGGATTGTCTTGGTCGGGATCACTGCGTGCACGTCCGTGTACAGGGCACCGGCGACGCGGCCGTCCTGGCCGAGCAACGTGGAGTAACGGTCGACCCAGAAGTTCACTGCCTGCAAGAGCAGGAACGCCACGGCAACCACGGCGATGTGGATGCGCGCGGGCTTGCCGATGACGACGCCGCCGCGCTCCTCGATGCGGATTCCGCCGTAGAGGTAGTGGGTCAGCAGGCCGGCGATTCCGGCGATGAGAACCACCGAGATCAGGTAGCCGCTCAGCAGGCCGATGAATGGCAGGGAGAACATGTAGAAGGACAGGTCCAGCCCGAACTGCGGATCCTTCTCACCGAAATCGACCTGGTTGAAGAACAGCAGCACCTCTTTCCACTGCGAGGTGACCGCCGTGGCGGCGAAGATGCCGATGACCACGGGAACACCGATCATCAGCAGGCGGCGCATCGGCTCCAGCTGCGACTGGTACTTGGACATCGTGTCCTGGCGTTGCCCGTCCGGCGCGTAGACCGGACGCGAGCGGTATGCCAGGCGCAGCGAAATCCAGATGGCGAAGCCCATGAGCAGGAAGGCGGCGACAAAGATGCCCGCCTTTGCCAGGTACTCGGTCCAGAACACGCGTTGGAAACCAAGCTGGTTGTACCAGAGCACGTCTGCATAGATGCTGGTGACGAACACGAAAATCGCGACCAGGATGCCGATCACGATGATCGTGGGCATCAGCGGGGATTTACGTCCCCGCTGCGGCTGCGGGTCGGGACGCCCTTCGGGGCCACCTGGAGGGCCACCGAAGGGGCTGTCGTTGCCAAAACTCAATTTTTACCTCACCATTGGGACGATCGACGCGCGGAAAACGCATCATAACTGTGTCTTTGTTCTCCATTCTGCCTTGCCCGGGCGCCGGGTGAAGAACCGCCGACGGGGGTGTCGCACAAACGTAAGGAGATTGTGATGCCACGGGCATCGCATGTCCCGGTTCCGCCCGCCGGATCCTTAGGTCACGCCCTAGCCGCAGCCGGGGAACGAAGCGGGATCCTTGCCCGCGCCGATGCCTTCGACCGCCGCGCGAGCCTCGCCGAGTGTCGCCACCTTGATGACGTCCAGTCCAGATGGAATCCTGCCCCGGACATCAGGGCAGTTATCCGCGGGTGCCAGGAAGTATTGTGCGCCCTGTGCATTGGCGCCAACCAGTTTCTGGGCAATGCCGCCGATGGGTTCGACCTTGCCGTCGACGGTGATCGCCCCCGTGCCTGCAAAATGCTTGCCCCCGGTCATCTCCCCCTCGGTGAGCTGGTCGATGATCGCCAAGGAGAACATCATCCCGGCGCTTGGCCCACCGATGTTCTCCACTCCGAAGGTGACCGAAAGCGGGAAATCAAAGCTGCCCGACAGCAGGATGCCCATCTGGCGCTGGCCGGACTCACCGGGAGTTGTGGTCACCGTGACGGTTTCCTCCTTCTTATCCCGGATGATCCCGAGCTTGCTCGGTGCCTGATCTGCCGCATCGAGCTGTGACTTCAGCATGTCGAGGTCGCCGATCTTTTTCCCGTTGATGGCTTCGAGCCGATCGCCGTTCTTCAGCGTCTCGGCGTTTTGCTGGGTCGCGAACCCGACCACTGACAGGTGGCTGGAGAATTCGATGCCCAACTCCGTCAGGGCGGCCGCGGTGGAGAGCTGCTGCGAGTCGTCCATCATCACGGTGTTCTGTTCGCCCTGTTCCGAGGAAGTGGTGCCACGCGGCAGCACCATCTCCTCGGGTACGACATCTTGCTTCGGGTCCGCCCAGCCCCAAAGGACGTTGAAGAACGGCAGCCGTTTCTCCCCGCCGCCCTGGACGTACACGGTTGTCATATCCAGTTCTCCGGCCGTCGGGTAGGTCTTCTTCCCGGAAATGCTCACCATCGGGGTGCCTTCTACGCTGCCGATGGTGTTCAGTGCGGGGCCCGCGGATTCAACGACGAAGTGTGTGGGCAGCAGTGTCGCGGCCACGACCAGCCCCATCGCCAGCCAGCCGGCAACGGCCCGGTTGCGGCGGGCCCGTTGGAGACCGGCCGAGGGTTCACGCAAACGGCGCCGCAGTCCGCGGTGGTCCGCGCCATCCGGGCCCGTGCCCGGGCTACCTGCGGTGTGCCTGCCCTCGTCGGATCCGGCTTCTTCATGCGCTGCTGGCATGACTCCCTCTTCCATTGCTGTCTCATGCGCGAGGCGCCGACATTTACAGCGCGCCCCGAGCAGCCTCCAGCCTACAAGCCGTTGCCCCGCCGCGGCATCAGGCGCGGAATCCGGGCATGGAATTCACAGCGGATTCCGATGTGCCCACAGCGAACTGCCCAGACCGGTCATGGGCCGATCCACGGGCCCGGGGGTACCGTGGAACCATGGCTGAAAATCCCCCATCAAACCGACCTGACGACTCCGGCAACGACGATGAGAACGAGAAGGATCCGTTCGCAGAGATGTTCGGCTCGCTCTTTGGCGGCGCCGGCGGATTCGACCCCAAGAACCTTCCCGAGGGCCTGGGCGAGGCCATGGGCCTGTCCAACAACCCCGAGGCCATGGCACAGATGATGCAGCAGGCCCAGGCGATGATGGCTGCGATGTCCAAGGGCGACGGCGGACCGGTGAACTGGAAGATGGCCACTGATTCGGCCCGCCAGGCCATTGCCTCCGATGACCCATCGATCTCGGCGAACCGTTCCGGCGCTGTGACCAGCGCTGCGCGGCTGGCCGAAATGTGGCTCGACGCTGCCACGACGTTCGAGGCGGACGGAAGTGAATGCCGCTCCTTCACCCGGGCCCAGTGGGTCGAAAAGACCATGCCGGTGTGGAAGTCGCTGACCGAACCGGTGGCACTGAGCGTCGGCAAGGCCATCACCACGGCACTGAGCGAGCAGATCCCCGAGGAGATGCGCCCCATGATGGGCGGGGCCCAAGGCATGCTCCAATCCCTGGGCGGGACAATGTTCGGCATGCAGCTGGGAACCGCCGTCGGCGGCCTGGCCAAGGACGTGCTGGGAGCATCCGACATCGGTTTGCCGCTGGCCGGCTCGACCCCGGCGCTGGTGCCCTCCAACCTTTCGGTTTTCGGCGAGGGACTGGAAATTCCCGAGCAGGAGGTCCTGCTCTTCGCCGCCCTGCGCGAATGCGCCCACGCCCGGTTGTTCAACCGCGTGCCGTGGCTGCGCCCCGCGGTGATCTCCGCGGTCGAGTCCTATGCCCGCGGTATCCACATCGACATGTCCCGCATCGAAGAAGCCGTGCGTGACATCGACCCGATGAACCCCGAGTCTTTGCAGTCCCTGCTGGGCGAGGGACTGTTCATGCCCAAGCGCACCCCCGCGCAGGAGACTGCGCTGTCCAAGCTTGAACTGGTGCTCGCGTTGATCGAAGGCTGGGTCGACGAGGTGGTTGCCGCCGCCGCGGTGAATCTGCCCAGCGCCTCGGGATTGCGGGAGACGATCCGTCGCCGCCGGGCTACCGGCGGTCCGGCTGAGAACGCCTTCGCCTCGCTGGTCGGACTGGAATTGCGGCCACGGCGCTTGCGCGAGGCCGCTGCATTGTGGGCGCATCTGCTGGAGGAACGCGGCATGGATGGGCGCGACGCCATCTGGGCTCACCCTGACCTCTTGCCCACCGATGAGGACTTGCAGGACCCGACTGGGTTCACTTCACGCCGCGAGCTTGCCGAAGCCAGCATGGATGACATCGATGCTGCGTTGAACAAGCTACTGGACGGCGGGTTTGACGAACCGGTTTCCGACAGCGAGAGCGACGGCCCGGAGTCCGGCCCGGAGGATTCCACCGGAGACAGCGACGGTACCGACCAAGGACCCGAAGACGGGGATCCCACCCAGAAGTAGCCACAAGGCAAAACTGCAGCGACAGGTGAATGGACAAGAGGACCGGCGTGTTTGCGCCGGTCCTCTTGCATGTCCCGGCGTGGTAAGTTCTTCCACCGGGATTGTGCACCCGGGCTGAACGACGGGACTATCCGAAGAGCTGGCCCTGGCTCCCGGTTCCTTTGTCCCAAAGCCCGGGGAACTCGTCATAGTCCCCGAAGTCGTCGAAATCCTCATCATCGCCCATCGACTGCTCGGCGAGTCCTGGTTGCGTCGCTGCGCGCTCCGCAGCGTGGAAACCGTGGCTGGCCCCGGCCAGGAAGATCTTGGCATCGTTGACCCGTGGGTACCTATCCAGCGCTGCCTTGAACCGGGGGCCGTGCCCGTCGCGCGGCTCGACAAGGTGCGCCAGCTCATGCGCAAGCACATAGTCCTGCACCCACTGCGGCATTGAACGCAGCTTCTCCGAGAGCCGGATCCGACGGCTGGCCAAGCTTGCCGATCCCCACCTCGTATTCTGGTTGGACACCCACCGCACAGAGACCGGGTTGGCGCGCCGGGCAAAGAGCTGGACGTCCATCTCGTGCGCCCGGGCCAGCAGTTGCGCATCGGCATCCACCCCGGTTCCCCGATCCACCTTGCGCTTGACCTTCTTGACCATGTCATCGACAAGCATCCGTTCCGCGGCCTCGGTCAGGCCGGCAGGAACGGAAACCACCATCGTGTCTTGCTTCCAGGCACCGGAGATCGTCTTCTTGCGACGGGCCGAGCGCACCACGCGGACGGGCGTGCCCTCGGCGTCCAGGTATTCGATCGTGGATGGTTCGGTGCGCACGTTCATGTCCTCTCTTCCCTTTGCCGCATGCCATGGTTTAGCTTGACATGTTCGTCTGCGGCGATTGCATTCCTGTTGACCATAATGCCCCGCCCACCGCTTCGGCACTCTCCCGCTCCGAGATGTGGACAGCCGTTCGGGTAGCGGATCCCGGTGCCACGATGGGTGGATACAGGGCACCATCAGAAACGGCTTCCGGCAGGCGCCCGCCCTCGGTCAAGGAGCAACGTCATGAGAATCAACCCGGGTTTACAGGTACTCAGCCTAGTGGAGGACGTCATCCAGATTGGAACCGGGCAGCGTGCCCGCTGGATAACCGGGCTCAGCGACGATGAGAAGCGTTTCGTGCTCTCTCTCGGCCAAGGCGTTCGCGCAAGCTCTCCAGCGCACGGGGGTGAACCTGGGCCCGCACGCCGCGCCGAGATCCTCTCGATGCTGGCTCCTGTACTTCTCGACTCCCCTACGTCCTTGACATCCCAGCCCGTGGCCGGCCAAGGGCTCGGTGAAAGGCTTCTACCGGATGTATTGGCGTGGAGTGCCAGCTACCGCATGGACGCTGTCGAAGTGCTGCGGCACCGCACCGAGGCCAGGGTGGCGGTGCACGGTTGCGGAAGGATGGGCCAGTTGCTGGCGCATATCCTGGCCGCAGCCGGCGTCGGTGGCTTGCTTCTCATTGATCCGGACCCGATCGATGCGGGCGACCTGGGTGCCGGCACCACCGGCATCACCAGCGTGGGTTCCGGCCGCGCCCGGGCCACAGCCCGCGCCCTGCAACCGATCTACCCTCAACTGCGGGTGGCGGAAACCGCTGTTCGAGGTCCAGCCGCCGAACCACTGGACATCGCCGTGGTTGTTTCCGGCGGGAACCTCCCACGCTTGGATACGCTCACCGAGGATGCGTCGATGCTTCCGGTGCTGTTCACCGATACAGGAATGAACCTTGGCCCGCTGTGCCTGCCGGGGCTGACCATGTGTGCACGGTGCGCATGGGAACAGTGCGATCCGACGCTGCACATGCTGCCCGAGTGTACCGGGATCGGTGCGGTGCCCAGACCAGAGTCATCGCTGGCTGCGCTGGCCGCGGGCATGGCGGCGATGCAGGTTTTGATGGTGCTGGACCGCATCAATATCCCATCTGCGGCCGGATCCATGATCATGTGCGACCTGCCCACCGGTTCCACCACGTCGGTACCGGCAAAGGCCCGGCCTCACTGCCGTTGCTTGGACCCTGTCGCGGCTTGAACGAGCCGCACCCGCTGCCTCAGTCGGCGCTTTCGCCGGCCAGGATCGCCAGCACTGCTTCTCCGTACCGGTCCAGCTTGCTCTTGCCGACCCCGGCAACCCGTCCCAGCTCCGAAACCCCCGACGGGTTGGCTTCGGCGATCGCCATCAGCGTGGCATCGGTGAAGATCACAAAGGCGGGCAAGGAGTTGGACTGGGCTACGCCCAAGCGCCAAGTCCGCAGCGATTCGAACACTGCCTCGTCGTATCCCGCCGGGCAGCTTCCGCAACGGTTCAGTTTTCGTTCCGTGGCACTGGTGAGCAACGTGCCGCAAACCCTGCACATCGGCGGTCCGGCCGGGCTCTTGCGCCGGGCGGTCCGCGGCGCCACTGCCGTCTTCGAAGCGCCAGCCGGGCGCAACCCGTCAAGGAAACGCGATGGCCTGCGGTTCGCCCGTCCTCCAGGGGTCCGGGCCAAGGACCACGAAAGGCCCAGATGCTTCCGGGCACGGGTGATGCCCACGTAGAGCAACCGTCGTTCCTCGTCGTATCCGGCTTGGTCGTCGGCGAACGAAATCGGCATCAAACCCTCGGAAAGCCCAACCAGGAACACGGCATCCCACTCCAGGCCCTTGGCCGAGTGCAATGAGGCCAGGGTCACCCCTTGCAACGTCGGTGCGTGCTGGCTGGCGGCGCGTTCCTCCAGCTCGGCGACGAAGAGCCCGAGGGTGAACGGGATCTCGGATCCGGCGCGGGCCTCGGCCATCTCGTCGGCGAGCGCCACCAGTGCCCCGAGCGACTCCCATTTTTCGCGCACGGCGCCGGACGCCGTCGGTGCGGTGGCACTGTAGCCCAGGGAGACCAGGATGTCGCGGGTCAATTGCGGCACCGACTGGCCTTCGGCCTCGGTGGTGGTGTGCCTGGCTGCGGAACGCAACTGGAGCATTGCATCACGTACCTCCCGCCGGGCGAAGAAGCGTTCCCCTCCGCGCAGCAGGTAACCGATCCCGGCGGCGGCCAAGGCCTGCTCGTATGCAGCCGATTGCCCGTTGGTGCGGAACAGGATCGCGATTTCCGCCGCGGGGGTTCCGGCAGCAATCAGTTTCTTGATCCTGGCGGCGGCTTCCGCCGCCTCCACCTCATCGTCCTTGGCCTCGTAGAACGTCGGCTCGGGACCGTTCTCGCGCTGGGCGATCAATTCCAGCGGCGTGGGCCAAGCGATGTCGCGGTCAGGCACCCCGGGTTCGGGTCGGCGTGCGGCGAGCACCCGGTTGGCAAGGTGGACAACCTGCGGAGTGGAACGATAGTCACGGACAAGTTTCACCACGGGGGCGTGTTCGTACCTGGAAGTGAAATCAAGCAGGTGACGCGGGGTGGCACCGGTGAAGGAGTAAATGGTCTGTGAGGCATCGCCCACCACGCAAAGTTCGTCACGTCCGCCCAGCCACAGATCCAGCAACCGCTGCTGAAGCGGGGAAACGTCCTGGTACTCATCGACAACGAAGTGCCTGTATTGCTCGCGTACCGAGGCCGCCACCCGGGCGTCGTCCTCCAGGATCGCGACGGTAAGCAGCAGCACGTCCTCGAAGTCTATGTATTGCCTGTCGGTCTTCACATCCTCGTAGGCCTGGAAGATTCGCGAGACGGTGATGGGATCCAAGCCACCGGGTTCCCCTCGGTCGCTGGCTGCGGCCACGTATGACTCCGGGGTCAGCATCGAGACCTTGGCCCATTCGATCTCACTGGCTAGGTCCCGGACCGTGGCCCGGTCGGCGTTGGTCCGCAGCCGTCGGGCGGCTTCGGTAATCAGCGGCGCCTTGTAATCTACGATGCTGGGAAGCTGCCCACCGATGGCCTGCGGCCAGAAGTACTGCAGTTGGCGCAGTGCAGCGGCGTGGAAGGTGCGGGTCTGCACCGCACCGGCGCCAAGGTCGCGCAACCGGGAGCGCATTTCCGCCGCGGCCCTGGCGGTGAAGGTGACAGCCAGCAAGGAGGTCGGCTTATAGACCCCGGTGTGCACACCGTAGGCGATGCGGTGGGTGATGGCCCTCGTCTTGCCGGTCCCGGCACCTGCCAGCACACAAAGCGGCCCGCTGAGCGTAGTGGCTACCTGTCGCTGCTCGTCATCCAGTCCACCCAGGATTCGATTTTCAATCGTTTCGATGTTGTTGGCCTCCGTCATTGCCTAGTTTTCCAGGCTTTCAGGCTCGGGCAAGGCGCCCCCGAACCATTGCTCAATCAGCGCACTGGAGATCGAAACGCCTAAGGGGACGGTAATGGCACCTGAACGGACTTCAGCAGCCAGTTCCTCGCGGGTGAACCAGCGCAGGTCGATGATCTCCACACCGTCCGGCTTCAACTCGGTGCTAAGGGCGGTGGCCGTGAATCCCAGCATCAAGGAGCGCGGGAAAGGCCAGGGTTGCGACCCCATGTAACGCGGATTCTCCACGACGATCCCCGATTCCTCGGCAACCTCGCGGACAACAGCGCCTTCCAAGGATTCTCCCGGCTCCACGAATCCGGCCAGCGTCGAGAAACGTGTTCCGCCCCACGCTGCGTTCGCACCCAGCAACAAGCGGTCCTCTGCATCGGTGATTGCGACGATCACCGCGGGATCGGTGCGCGGAAAATGCGATTTTTCCTCGGCTGGACAATATTTGACCCACCCGGAGTCACGTACGATCAGCTCTCCACCGCATCCGGGACAGAAATTCATCGAGTGGCTCCAGTTGGTGATGGCCACGGCCTCCACGAAGAGCCCCGCATCCCGGGCCCCGATCCCGGCGGCGACATCACGCAGGCCAAGCCATTCACTGGGGTGCGTGGCATGGGTGCCCACCGCGCCTTCGGTCGCCTCCGGGGCGTCGTGGAAGGCATGGAGTACGATTTCCGCGCTGCCGTCATTGCCCAGGTAGACCTTGGTTCCGCCCTCGGGCACCTCAGCCAGCCCAAGAAGCACCAGCGTCCCGTCAACCACACGGGCACGGCCACCGATCATCACCAAGTGGAGGGTTGCCGGATTCATGAGCAATGTATCTAGCCAGCCTTCCTCTGTGCGCTGCTCGCAGCCGCGGTCGATGGCTACGCGGGACAGCGGCAAGGCTCCCAGTGCCGGATGATTGGTGACGGGATGCTGCACGGATTCGCTCATAGGATCCACCGTACTGATCCACTGGCACCAACGCATACTTCAGGACACCGGTTGTGGCTATCAGCGCACAAAACGGGGACGCTGCAAGTCCATCGACATCTGCCGGGCCAGCGCATCTTCCCGGGTACCGGCTTGCATGCGAGAAAGCTGGACGCCAGCAGGGAATGGTGGCCAATCGCACGACTCGCCGCGATCGGGCAGTACTCGGGCGCAGCTTGCGGACTACGGTAGATACTGTGAAACGCTCCCCCATGGAACTCGCTGCCATCGCCACCGCCGCGGTACCCGGCTTGGCGCCCACGGGCGTGGCCACGTTGCCTGACGACTCCAACGATTTCGACTCGGTACTCATCGTCGATGCGGCGAAAAACAGGTGGCGCGTGCGTTCCCCGCGCCACGAGGAAGCCAGCATGCGCCTGGAAACCGAGTTGGCCGCCCTGCGCGCCTTTTCCGCCGGTATCCGCGCATCGCTTCCCTTCCAGCTGCCATCTGTCGCCGGCACCGTGCGGCAGGGTTCGCTGCGCACCTTCGTGTACAACCACCTGCCCGGCCGGCAGTACTCGCTGGAGGACCTCGTCGGCCTGGGTTCACGTTGCGCCCGCGACCTGGGCGCGGTCATGGCCGCCATCCATTCCATGCCCGCCTCGGCGATCGATAGAGCCGATTTGCCTTCCTACACCGCCGAGCAGGTGCGCCAGCGCCGTCTGAACGAGCTCGATGCCGCCGCCACCACCGGCATGATCCCCTCGCGCCTGCTGCGCCGCTGGGAACATGCATTGGAAGACGTCGCGCTGTGGCGCTTCAACGCCACCGTCATCCACGGGGACCTGCATGAGGACCAATTGCTGGTCCAGGACGCCAAGGTCGTTGCGGTCACCGGTTGGACGGACCTGCAAGTGGGTGACCCGGCCGACGACTTCGCGTGGCTGGCAGCCGTGCACGAACAGTCCTTCGCCGAGGCCGCGTTTGAAAGCTATGTGGCCGTGCGCGGGGACCGCGCCGACCCACACATCATGCGCCGTGCATCGCTGGCCGCCGAGTTTGCGCTGGCCCAGTGGCTTGTCAAGGCTATCGCCGGCGGTGAAGCAGACCGAATCGCCGAGGCCAAGACCATGCTCGAGGAACTGGACTCTGACATTGCGGAGTACGGCGGACAGCCGATCTCCGTGGTTGAACCACCGCGCGCTTCCCGTCCCGAGCTGGCCGCCGCACCACTGCGCTCCGACACGACGGCCGAGACAACGCCGAGGCATGACGCGGACAAGACTCCCGCCACCGCAGGCGAGACCGACCCGAGGCCCGACAAAGACGGCGCTGGCGCAATCGCCGCGGAACCGGAAACCTCGGCACTGAAGATAGTGCCTTCCCCGGTGAGCGCCGTACCCGGCCCACCCGCGACACCGCCGGTTCGGCCAGGGTCCCCGCAGAAGCCGGCCGAAGCACCCAAGCCCGTTGCGGTTCCTGCACCCGAAAAGGCCGCAGAGACACCGGCGCCTTCCAAGTCGGCTCCCGGGCGAGCCGGCGAGCCGACCAGCGGCAACAGCGGATCGAAGGACGACTCGGCACAGTCTCCTGCCAAGGATTCGGCCGGGGCCGACACCACCGCGATCCCGATTCAACCAACCGAACCCAAATAGCAGGTCGGATTCCGTGTCGGCAAGCCTGCCGACATGGAGCCCCTTTTGCGGTTCACAGTAAATCCATTGTCTAGACTGATGGGCGTGCAATGGCGCCCCCCCAAGCGTTGCGGCATCACTTTCACCCTCAACGCACAGCGGAGTCCAACCAATGAAAACCTTCAAGAGCAGCTCCTTGCTTCTGGCAGTGGCAGCTTCAGCGGCGCTGGCCCTGGACGGATGCTCCAGCTCGGCAGAAAATCCGGCTGGTTCGGAGAATCCCCCGGCAGAGAAGCAGATCCAGGTCCCCGAAGCTTCGAAGATCCTTCCCCAGACTGCCGAAGTCATCAAGAACGCCACCTCGGTGTCGATGTCCGGTGAGATCACCCAGGAGGGCCAGATCATCAAGGTGGATCTTGCCGGAACCAACGACGGCTCCAACTCCAAGGCAGCGGTCTCCCTGGACGCGGGGAAGGAAGCTGCGGGCATGATTGATTCGCTGGTCGGTGACAAGTGGATTTCCACCTCCAATGCCAGTCAATTCGGCGACTTCAACGTAGGTGCCATGCTCAAGACCATGACATCGGGCGACTTTGAAGGCTCCGATTCGGGGAAGTTCACCGGTTCGTCCCTGGAGGACCTGGCCGGCGTGAAGGCATTCAAGTACACCGGTGACGAGAACGCCTACTGGATCGCTGCCGAGGGTGAACCGTACCTGTTGCAGGTCGAGGGTTCCGACGCGAAGGGCAGCGGATCGGGAAACATGAGCTTCAGCGACTGGAACGCCGTTTCACCGTTCAAGGCCCCCGCGGACTCCGAGACCGTGAGCATCCCAGGCCTCTAAGGCGCAAAGGCCACAATGCCGCGGGCCGGGAAGACCGGATGTAATCGATCTTCCCGGCCCGCGGCATATCTTCCGCCATTGTTGCTGGCTCCTACTTGTTCAGTGTGCTCATGGACGCGCTGATCAGTCTCTCGAGATCCGCCTCGTCGGCCAGGTCGTGAGGCCTGATGGTGGTTCCGGAGCCCACGTAGTAGAACGCCGCACGGACCTCGGACACGTCGATGCCGCGCAAGCGGGCCCAGCCCAGCCGGTACACCGCCAGTTGCAGCGTCTTGATCCGCAGTTCCTCTCCGCGTGGAACCCGCCCGGTCTTCCAATCCACCAGCAGCCAAGCGCCGTCGGGTTCCTGAAAGATCGCGTCGATGCGTCCACGCACGGACACCGGACCGATGCGCGTCTCGATGGCGGCTTCCACAAAAGCCGGTTGCCGCTCGGCCCACTCAGAGGCGAGGAACGCACCCTTCATTTCTTCCAGGTCCAGCGCATCGTCGATGTAGGCGTCGGCGGCCTCCATATAGTCGCCGAGTTCGAGCATTCCGGTGGCATCGAAGTACTCCTCGAGCCACGCGTGGAACGCGGTGCCGCGACGAGCAGCGGTTCCCGGACGGCGAGGGACCGGACGCCTTAGCTCCGCGAGCACGGCTTCGGCATCGGTGGCCAGGTCCACGAAGACCGAGGCCCGCACGTGCTTGGGGATCCCGGTGGTGCGCTCGGCGGTGATTTCATGTTCCCTGCGGGCCAGCAGCAGTTCGGCTTCCTTGAACCATGCCTCTCCCGTCGGGGTGCACCATGGGTCCTGGCCGGGCACCTGTCCCTCGCCATTTTCCCCGCTCTGCCCGGATGCGCGCTCGGGCGGATGCTCCGCGACAGGCCCGGCGGCATCCAGCACCGCATGTGCTGCGGCTTCCAATTTCGCCCGGCGCCCCACAGGGCGCGGCCGCTGCACGCCACCGCCAGTAACCACGGGACCCTCCAACGGGTCGTAGGGCCAACGGGCTTCCAGCGGCTGTTCGCGGAACGGGTTGGCTTCGGGCGCTTCCTCGTCCTCCACCCATGCGGTACGAGTGGCGCTGGGCCCCGGCGGGTCCGCCAGCGCCAGCATGTCCAGCAGGAAGCTGGAGGGTTGCGTGAGTTTGGTGCGTGTCCCCGTCCATGCAGTTGCCGAACAAACCAACAGCGACTTGGCCCGTGTCAGTGCGACGTAGGCCAGCCTGCGTTCCTCCAGCTCGGCGTGGGCCAGCACCTCGGACTTGAACATTCCTTCGGCCTTGACCACATCAAAAAGGGACTCCTGGTCGGTGTCCCACTGCGGCAAATCGTGCCTGTCCCCGCGCAGCGGCCACGGCAGCGCTGCGTCCCCGCTGGTCCAGCGTGAGTCGTTGGCACTGGGGAAGATCCCCTCATTCATGCCGGTCACGGCAACCACGTCCCATTCCAGCCCCTTGGAGGCATGGATGGTCAGCAGCTGCACGGCGTCCGGGTTCGATTCCCCCGGCACGATCGCCAGGCCGCCCTCCTTTTCGGCGGCGGCCTCCAACCAGGTCAGGAATCCTGCCAGGTCCACCCTGACCGAAGTGCTGGCGTAGTCCTGGGCGATGTCAGCGAAAGCGTCAAGATGGCGCCTGGCCTCGTGGATGCCCACCCCTGGCTTGGCAGCTACCTCGATGTCCAGGCTCATGGCGCGTTCGGTTTCGCGCAGCAGCGTCGCCAGGTCGTCGTCGATGAAGCCGCGCAAGTATCGCATTTCATCACGCAAGCGCCGCAGCCGGGCCAGCGCCTCGATGCTGAGCGCGCGTCCGTCGCCCGAGACCCAGTCAGGATGCGGCAGGTAGTCCAGGGCCTCGATAAGGCTGGCGGCATCGTTGAGTTCGGCGCGTGCTTCGGCACGGGTGATCTCCTCGGCGCTTTCGACCGCCTCGAGGTTTTCGGTTGCCCCGTTCCGAAGAGCGTATTCACGACGGCGTGCCAGGAAGCGCGACCAGTCGGCGAAGGCCATCAGGTCTGCCGGGCCGATGCGCCAGCGGGCTCCGGCCAGCAACCGCAACAGGTGGTCGGAGCGGTTGGGATCCACCAGCACGTGCAGGGTGGCAACGATGTCGGCGACCTCGGGCATGCCCAGCAGTCCGCCCAGGCCCAGGATCTCATAGGGGATTCCGGCGTCTTCGAGGCCTCGGGCTATCGGCATCAGTGCCGAGCGCGTACGGCAAAGCACCGCCATTGTAGGATTGCGTCCGTTCTCGGCGGCAAAGACCCGGCGTTCGGTAAGGAAACGTTGGGCCAGCGCCGCAGCTTCTTGGCCCCCGGTCGCGTAGCGGGCCAGCTCCACTGATCCTTCCCCGGCAAATGCGCTGGGTTTCAGCGACGGGACATTGATTCCCTCGGGCGCGACGGAATTCAACCGTGCCGAGACGGCGTTGGCAGCCGCCAGCACGTTGATCGAGTTGCGCCAGGCGGTGCTTAGGTAAGCCACCGAAGCCGGACGCAGCTGACGAGGGGGCTTGTCCGCCGCTGCCGCGTCACCGTCCCGCGAACCCCCGCTCCCGTGCGCCAATGCAGGAAACTCGGTGGGGAAGCGAAAGAGCTGGCCGGCCGATGCCCCGCGGAAGCCGTAGATGGACTGGTTTGGGTCCCCCACTGCCGTCAGTGCGTGTCCGTCGCCGAAGATGCATGAGAACAGGACCATCTGGGCGTGGGAGGTGTCCTGGAATTCGTCGAGCAACACCACCTTGAAGCGGGCGCGTTCACCGTGTGCGGCCTGTGGGATCTCCCGGGCGATGCGCGCAGCAAGAGCCACCAAGTCGCCGTAGTCAAGGGCGTCACGTGCGGCCTTTGCCCGAGCGTAGTCCACGGCCAGCTCGGCAATGGTGCCCCGAGTGCGCAGCCTGTCGAGCAACTTGCGGGCATCGAGTGAGGGCGCGGCCTGCTTGTCGATCCGGTACGGCAGCGCCTCGAGCCTGCCCACCAAGTCATCGATCCATTCCTTGGCCCTCACCAGGTCCACGAGGTGCTCGGCGCATTCCCCGGCGAAGGTCACTACCGCGTCGATGAGCGTGTTCTTCGAGGAGGCCAAGTGGTCGTAGTCCCCGTCGTAGGATTCGATGACCCCGGCAGCGACCTGCCATGCCTGCGCGGTGCCCAGCAATGCGGTGTCGGGCTCGACGCCGATGCGCAGCCCGTGTTCCTTCACCAAGGTGTTGGCGTAGGAGTGGTAGGTGGACACCGTGGGATCCAGCAGCCCCTCGTCCTCCAGCTCAAGGATCCCGGAGCGGGCGAGCTTCTCGAGCTGACCGCGGATGCGTTGGGCCAGTTCGCCGGCGGCCTTGCGGGTGAAGGTCACCCCGAGGATCTCCTCGGGGCGCACGAATTTATTGGCCACCAGCCAGATCACCCTGTCGGCCATGGTGGCGGTCTTGCCCGATCCCGCACCGGCAATGACCAGCAATGGTTCCAGCGGGGAGGAGATGATCGCGGCCTGCTCGTCGGTGGGCCGGTGTTGGTCGAGCATATCGGCGAGCTCGCGCGGCGAATACGTCCTCGTGGCTGCCGAGGGTTCAACGAGCCCGGCCTGGGCATGCTGCGCCGTGTCGTTCACTTCTTGAATCCGGCTCATGGCTCGGTGACCTGCCTTCCCTCGGAACACAATGGACAGATCCCGGGCAGGCGGCAGTTGCTGCCGCTGCGTCCGCCGCGCGCCGGGTCGTGGCGCGAGAGGAAGTCTGCATCGCCCATCAACGCTGCGGCCGCCAACACCATCGGCGTGGCCCAATCCTCGGTGGTGATTGCCTCTTGGGCTTGTTCGCGCGGGGACTTGGTGCTTGTGCCAAGCTGGACCAACGAGGCCCCCGCGGGAACCCGGGTCAATTCCTCGGCGGTCTTCCCGGCGAGCGCGCCGTTGATGACGGCTGCCTGGTAAGCGCCGAGCTGCGGATGGCGTTCAACGTCCTTGCCGCTGGGCTGGGACTTGCCGGTCTTCAGGTCAACCACCCATGGGTTTCCTGCCTCGTCGGCTTCCACCCGGTCAACGACCCCGCGCAGCAGTGCCGCTCGCGGGGCACCCGGATCTGCCGGCGCGTCCGGTTCTTCGGTGGTGGGCGTCGTGGCATCGCCCGGGGCCGGGATAACGACCTCGAAGGGGATCTCCCGGCCGATCAGCCGCCTGTTCGCGGTGCGCATCATCACGTTGTAGGCGGCCAGCTTCTTCAACATCGCCTCGGCGCGCTCGCGGTCCCGGGCCCCTTCCCAGTTCTGCGGCATTTCCAGTTCGCCCCAGCGTTGACCCAGCACCTGCTGGTATTGGTCCCCGCTGGCTTCGGGATGTTCCTCCGCGATGGAGTGGACCAAGGTACCCAGGGACCTGGCGAAGTCGGTGGCGGCTTCTCCCCCGGCCGCCTGGACAAACCAGTTCAGCGGGGAGTTCATCACCGCTTCGACCTTCGAGGGCGAGACCTTCACCGGCTCCCCGAGCGGAACCACCGCTCCGCTGGACGTCGATTCGGCCAATCCCCACCACTCATCAGGGTGTGCACCGCGAACCGGATGCCCGGTGGATACAAGGGTTCCCAGCACAGCGGTGGCATCTTGGTGCAGCGGCGCCCGCGCATCATCAAAAGCGGTGGCCTCGGCTGCCTGCCGCAGTTCGGCAACCAACGCGCTCAGCGTCCGGGGCCTTGGCACGAAGACGGTGCGTCGCCCCGCCACCGCCCCGAGGGGGTCGATGATGTCAAGGAACGATGATGGCTGGGTGTCTTCTGAGGCAACGGCCACGGCGATGGCTTTCTCGGCGGCGCGGGAGATCGCGTTGGCGAAGGTGCGCAGTTCATCGGCCCGAGTCTCGCGGATCAGCGAGGCCAGGTTGCGCCCGGGCAGGATCGCCGGGCCATGTTCGATCACGTCGCTGAGCGCCCCTCCACCAAGAAGCTCCCCGCGCAACTTGGTGTTGGGCCAGATCCCTTCCTGCATCCCGGGGATCAACACCAGGTCCCATTGGCGTCCGGCCGCGGCCGCGGTGGTGAGCACCTGGACCGAGGCAATGTTGCCACCTCTGCTGGCCAAGGTGTCCATGGGCAGTTCCTGTCCAAGCACGTGCTGGACAAACTGGGCGACGGAGGACCCCGGCAGTTGGTCAACAAAGCGTTCGGCGGATTGGAAGATGGCCAGCATCGCATCGAGGTCGTGGTCCGCCCGGCTGCCCAGCACCCCGCCCTCCAATGCGGTCTTCGTCCATTTCTCACTCATGCCGCTGGCTGCCCAGAGCGACCACAAGGCGGTTTCTGCGTTGACGTTGCTGCTTTCGAGCTCCGTGGCCAGCGCCTTGTACATCCTGGCCAGGCGCCTGGCCCCGGCGGCCTCCCGTCCCATGGTCTCCAAGAGCTCCAGCTCCTGGAGCATTCCGGCGAGCAGCTCGGCGCTGGAGAGGTTTCCGCCTTGTTCGACCTCGTGGCGACGCAGTCCCTGGCGCAACCTGCGCACATCGAGCGCCGAGGCGTTCGCGTAGCGGGACATCAACAATTCCTGTAGCAGCAAGGGGTCCTGTGGCTCGGCCCCGGGTGTCAGGGCCAACAGCATCAAATCCAGCAGCGGACGCACCGCCGGTTCCTCGCGCAGCGGTGTTTCGGCCGGCGGGGTATTCACCGCGATCCCTGCCCCGGCCAGGTACTTGGCCATGGAGCGGACCTGGGCTCCATTGCGCAGGATCACCGCCATAGTTTCCAGCGGGCGCTTGTGGATCAGGTGTTCCTCCAGCAGCCGTTGGGCCACCAGGCGTTGCTCATGGATCGGCGAGTCCACGAGCGCGACCTCCACGCTTGCCGGTTGGACCTGCGCGGGCTCATCGGGGGCTGTTTGCTCCGCTGGCTCCGGGCCCGTCGCGGCATCCCGGGGGGCGGGCTGTTGCGTGTGGGGGAAAGCCAAGGTCCTTCCGCTGGCCCCGGCTGCCACCGGGATGCGCCTGGCGATCCTGCCCCAGGCCTCGGCCAGCTCGTGGTTCAGCCGGTAGGAGGTGGTCAGTTCGATCCTCCGGGCGGGGTTTGTCTTGGTTCCCAGCCGCTGCCCGAATTCGCCCAGCATGTCCGGACGGGCACCGCGGAACCCCTGGACCACGTTGTCGGGCACGGCGAAGGCCAGCAGGTCCCGTCCACGTGCCAGCATCGCGAGCAGGCGCTGTTGCGCCGGGTTGGCTTCCTGCAGGTCATCAACCATCACCAGGTGGAGCCGCTCGTGCTCTGAGGCGAGAAACCCGGGGTTGTCCTCGAGGATGTTTGCCGCGGCGGCCAGCAAGCCCGCCGGGTCGAATGCCTCGGCGCTGCCCAGGTCCAAAAGGTCTCGGTACTCCTGGTAGAACTGTGCCGAGGCCACCCATTCGGGACGCAGCAGGGACTCACCGAGGTCCTGCAGCGTTCCGGCCTCCAACCCGTGCTCGGAGATCCGGTCAAAGAGTTCGCGCAGCTCCTTGCGGAAGCCGCGGGTGCCGATGGCCTCACCCAGGGACTCTGGCCATTGGGGTCCGGCAGTGATCCCCTGCGCGTGCCCCTCGAGCAGGTGCCCGATCAGGGTGTCCTGCTCGGGCCCCGAGAGCAGGCGCGGCGGACGCGTCAGTCCCGGCAGCAGGCCCTCGAGCCTGGCCCGGCGGATCAGGTCGAATGCATAGGCAGACCAGGTTCGCACAGCCGGCTCGGAGAAGGTCTTCTCGGTGCTGGCCGAGAGGTCCTCGCGCAACGTGGCAGCCGCCGACCGCGTGGGTGAAAGCACCAAGACATGTTGCGGGTCAAGCCCTGCATCCAGTCGCCCGGCGAGTACCCGCAGCAGCGTCGTGGTTTTTCCTGTGCCAGGTGCGCCCAGGACCAGGACCGGACCGTGTCCGGGTTCCAGGTCCAAGAGTTCCTGCTGCGCGTCATCGAAATCCGGTCCATCGCAGGTGGCTGTTGCCATGGGGTTCGGTGTCGGGGCGAGGGTGTCCATGTGCTCCATCAGATCATTCGCGGGTGACGTTTTGGAATCGGGAGCTTGCCGGCCAGCTTCTCGATCCGCTGGTGCTCCTCCTCCGTGGGGATCCAGCGCGCCAGCTTCATCCTGACCCCGGACGCGGTGCAAGGAATCGCCTCGTTTTCCCAGTGCACCCGGGCGCGCTGTTGCAGCTCTTGGGCCAGGGTGCCGTTGGAACGGATGACCCGCCACCAACACCCCTCGGAGCTGCCGCCCATCGCCTTGCCGACCTGTCGCGGCCCGCCGGAACCCAGCAGTTCGGCGACGTCCCCGTAGGAGAGCACCTTGCCCGCGGGAATCATCGAAACCAGGGCGAACACCGCTTCGTCGTACTCCAGGTCCGCACCCGCGAAAGGATCATCGGCAGTCGCCGCGCAACGTTGCTGGTTCACCGTTCTCCCCCGTACATGCTCATGGCCATCCACCCATTATCGGGTCTCTGCTTCGCGAACCAACCACAACCGCGCTGCGGTGTGCCAAAGTGTCGCCCGTTCCCGGTAGCGTTGGGCCCATGACTTCTTGGCACACCCTCCCCCGCGCCGCGTTCGACCTCGAAACCACCGGTCGCGATCCGCTCGATGCGCGTATCGTCACCGCTTCAATCGTTGTGATCAACGGTCGCTCGGAAATCCTGCAGTCCAAGGAATGGCTGGTGGACCCCGGGGTGGCAATCCCCGAGGAGGCGTCGGCCATCCATGGCATTTCCACCGCCAAAGCCCAAGCCGAAGGCATGGATGCCGCTACCGCGGTGGCCGAGATCTCCGCTTTCCTGGCCGATCTCTTCCAGACCATGCCGGTGATGGCGTTCAACGCCGCCTATGACTTCACCGTGCTCGACCGAGAGGCCAAGCGCCACGGGTTGGCACCGATCTCACCGGTCCCGGTCATCGACCCCTACATCTTGGACAAGCAGGTCGACAAGTACCGCCGCGGCAAGCGCAATCTTTCGGTGATGAGCGAGTTTTACGGGGTGAAGTTGCTTAACGCACACACCTCCGCGGCCGATGCCGCAGCCACCATCGGGATTGCCGACGCGCAGGCCACCAAGTACCCCCAGCTCCAGGTCGAACCAGGGGAATTGCACGGCCGGCAGGTCAAGTGGGCAGCGGAGCAGGCAGCAAGCCTGCAGGAATACTTCCGCCGCAAGAACCCGGACGCCGTCGTTGACGGTCAGTGGCCCGTCAAGTCCTAGTCAACGCCGCACACACCAATTCACGGGGATCCTTCCGGGGGTCCCCTTGGGCATGTGGTGGGCGCGTTCGCTTCACCCTGCCTTGGGCGCCGGCAACCAGACAGCGGTGGCGGACGCTCTATCCACCCGCCACCGCGGAATGGACGCTCCCCTGCCGACCCAAACCCCGGCGTGTGCCAGTTCACCCCGTGGCCGGGAACCCCCTTTGAGCACTAATACAAGACTCGTTCATCGGGTTCTTTGATGAAGTGTCCGTTCAATCGATGAACAAGCACCCAAACCTGTCCTTGCGATGTTGAGATGCAAGGAATAACACTATCTGGCCACGATTGCGCTGCGATCGTTCGATCGTGATTGAATAACTGGTACCCCTTTTCTTTGTTTGATTGCTAAGGACACCCCTTTTGATCACAGTCACCGACCTGCGCAAGGTCTACCGGCAGGGCGACCGCACCGTCGTTGCCCTCGACGGTGTCTCCCTGCGCGTGGATGCCGGACAAATCCACGGCATCATTGGCCATTCAGGCGCAGGCAAGTCAACCCTCGTGCGCTGCCTGACCTTGCTGGATCGACCCACCTCCGGGTCCGTCTCTGTGAACAACAAGGAACTGGCCAACGTCTCCGACAGCGATCTGCGCACCGCACGGCGTCGCATCGGCATGGTCTTCCAGCATGCGAACCTGATGGACTCGCGCACCACGGCACAGAACGTGGCCTTCCCCCTTGAATTGATCGGCACGCCCAAGGCCAAGATCGCGCCAAAGGTCTCTGCCCTCCTGGAACTCGTTGGGCTGACCCAGTTCGCCGATGCCTACCCGGCGCAGCTCTCCGGTGGACAGCGCCAGCGCGTGGGCATTGCCCGGGCACTGTCCTCGGATCCCGATGTGCTGCTGTGCGACGAGCCCACCAGCGCACTGGATCCCAAGACCACCGACGAGATCCTTACCCTCATCAAGTCGGTGCGCGACAGACTGAACCTCACCGTGCTGATCATCACCCACGAAATGTACGTCGTGAAGCAGGCCTGCGACTCCGTCTCGCTGCTCGAGGCAGGGCGCATCGTCGAACACGGGGACATCGCCAAGGTTGTGGCCGATCCCGCAGGAAGGCTCTCCCAGGCGTTGTTGCCGATGCCCGAGGGACTGCCCGCCGGAGTCGTTCTGGACCTGCTCTACTCCGGGGACCAGGCTGCCGATCCGGTCATCTCCTCTATCGCGCGCACCTTCGACACCGATGTCAACGTCTTGGCCGGGTCCGTTGAGCAGCTCGGTGAGCACCAGTTTGCGCACCTGCGCATCCAGCTTCCCGAGGGCTCGGACATCACCGCCATCACCAATCACCTGCTCGCCAACGGCGTTGCCGTGACGCTCAAGGAGGCCAAGTAGTCCATGGACTTCTTCAACGACCTAATAGCCAATCCCGGCATTACCAAGGCCATGTGGCCTGCGACGCTCGAGACCCTGCAAATGACGGGGATCTCCGCGCTGTTCACCGTCGTGATCGGCTTGCCGCTGGGCGTCCTGTTGCTGAACACCGCCCGCGGCGGACTCACCCCGATCCGCTGGCTCAACGTGGTGCTCTCGGGAATCATCGTGAACATCACCCGCTCGATCCCGTTTGCCATCCTGATGGTTTCCCTGATTCCTTTTGCCGCACTGGTGGTGGGCACCTCGCTGGGCCCCGTCGCCGCATCGGTGTCCCTGACCATCGGGACCATCCCGTTCTTCGCCCGGTTGGTGGAAACGGCGCTGCGTGATGTCTCCTCCGGAAAAATCGACGCCGCCTTGGTCATGGGTTCGACCAAGCTGCAGGTCGTGCGCAAGGTCCTGGTTCCCGAGGCGCTGCCCGGGATCATCGCCGCGGCCACCACGACCATCGTCACCCTCATCGGGTACTCCGCGATGGCGGGCCTGGTCGGCGGAGGTGGGCTGGGGCGATTGGCCTACAACTACGGGTTCCAGCGCTACGACTTCACCATCATGATGGTCACCATCGTGATCATGGTCGTCCTGGTCCAGTTCGTCCAGATCCTCGGTGACTGGTTCGCCCGCGTGGTCGACCACCGCTAGACGTTCACCATCCACAGTATTCCGGCGGTTCGTTCCGTCGGCACGCAGCCAGTAGCCGCTAGCCGCGTAAGCCGCCCGATGTCCAAGAAACACGGGTCTTGATGTAAAGGAACGCAGCCAATGCGTAAGAAACTCGCACTTGCCCTGACTGGTGTCGCCACTTTGTTCGCACTGACGGCTTGCGGTGGCGGCACTGCCGCTGCCCCCAGCGCGGATGCCAAGCTCGACCCCGCCAACCCCACGATCGTGAAGGTCGGTGCCAGCCCGATCCCGCACGCACAGATCCTTGAGTTCATCGACGAGAAGCTCGCCAAGGATGCCGGCATTGACCTGGAAATTACCGAGATCGATGACTACCAGACTCCGAACATCGCCCTGAGCGACGGCACCATCGATGCCAACTACTTCCAGACCCAGGCCTACCTGGATGACCAGGTGGCGACCAAGGGCTACAAGTTCGACCACGGTGCGGGCGTCCACGTGGAGCCGCTGACCGTGTTCTCCAAGAAGTACAAGGACGCGGCCTCGGTTGAAGAGGGAGCCGTCGTGGTCTTGAACAACGACCCCGTCAACCAGATCCGCGGAATGCGCGTACTGGAATCCGCCGGGTTGCTCGCGGACCTAGACGACAAAGACTCCGCCTTGACGGTGCAGGACGATGCCGCCAAGAACCCGAAGAAGCTCAAGTTCCAGGAAGTGAACTCCGAGCAGGTGCCGAAGTTCTACCAGGAGGACCCCACCGTCGGCCTGGCCGTGGTGAACGGCAACTACATCATCCAGGCCAAGCTTGACGCCAATGAGATCCTGGCCCAGGAATCGCCCGAGAACAACCCGAACGCCAACTTCCTGACCTGGCGCGAGGGCGAAGAAAGCGCAGGAGTCGCGAAGCTCGAGGAGCTTCTCCACTCCGATGAGGTCGCGGAATACATCAAGACCACGTGGACCGAGGGTTCGGTCATCCCGGCCACCTAACATCTCGTTGCCCGGCGCTGGATGCCGGGAAAACAAAATCAACCCTCGTGGTGCGCATCCCCTCTACCGAAGACTCGTGTCGGGGGCTGCGCACCATCTTGGTTAAGGCAAAAAACCCAGAGCAACGCTTGACAGCCGGTTACGGCACCGGCACCGGCACCGATAAAGTTGGCCCATCGTGGGCCTCAGCGCAGTATCATGGGTAAGTATGATTATCATTCTCCCCAGCGAAAGGGTGCGATCCGCTTGAAACTCGAAGAGCTTCCAAAGATCTACGACCTCAGCGCAAGCGACCCTCGCAGTGAATTGATAGACCGATCCGCCCAAAGCCACGAAGAGCTTCAGCGGATCGATCGGATCATGGCCGAGATGGGCAGACTACGTGCTGTCGAGCGTAAGATATCGCTCGCGTCACAGCAATACATGCAGCTAAACGAGACAGATATGAGGGCAGTCCGTTTCCTGATCTCTGCAAAAAACACAGGTTCCTTTGTAACACCCAGCGCGCTGGCGAAGCATCTGAAGATCAGCACGGCCTCGGTGACCAAAATGATCGACAAGATGGAAAAGGCCGGGCACGTTGTGCGCACCGCCCACCCCACGGACCGGAGGTCCCTGTGTGTCGAGGTGACCAATGGCGCGCACATAGCCGCCCGAGAACAAGTCGGACGTCATCACGCCGCACGCTTCGGTGCTGCAGCTCGGCTGAGCCAGGCCGAGCAGGAAACCGTCATTCGTTTTCTAGCCGAAACAGCACATGACGTTGAGGCCAGCATTGCTTCGGTTCGCGAGCCGGGTGTTCCTGCCGCCTAGCGGCGTAGATCCGCGATGTTCGGGAACCTGCAACCGCAAGTTGGTCCCCGCAAGCCATCAGGATCCTTCGACCGATGGCGGGCCATGAGTATCGTTGTCCCGATCCGATCGGTGGCCCTTCGCTGTCCATGGATGACATACAAGCTGCCTAGTCCTCCGTGTTGCCCCCGCGAGCGGAAAGATCTGCTCCGTGCCAGGCCACGACCGGGGACCACGTGGACCCCAGGGTTTTCCGACGGCTGATCCTTGGGATGGATCTGATCACCCAAGTAGTTTGCGCAGGCCGATTCCGTATCCGGCCTTCGCGACCACGGCTCCGGCTGGCCGCAGCCACCGCGGCAACCACGCGGGGCGAAGGCTCTGGCGCCAAATGATCAATACATCAGAACCCTGCTGCTCGACGGTAGCCTCTACTTCGCCTGCCACGGGCCCGAACTTCGATACTTTCAAGAACCCCGGGGATCGGTCTGCCGGGGGCTGCGCCAGCCGTACCGTCATGCGGTCAGCGAATTTCACCGGACCTATTTGCGTCAGCCCGACAAATTCCAGGCCTTCATGCATGTGGCTTGCAGCAGGCGTCACCGCAGTGAATGGGATGGCCTTGCTGTGGCGATCGAGATCAATAAGTTTATGCCACACATCGGACGCGTTTCCGCGTTGCCGTAGGCGGACGGTGAAGGTGTCCGTGCCTCTCGTTCGCCGATTCTGGACGGCGTGTGGGCCGCTGAGGTCCGCAGCGGCGGCTGCGCCGCTGGCAAGCGCTCCTTGGATGGAGGCTTCGGCGGTGTCACCGGCGATGAGAACACCGGGCATCGTGCTGTATAGCGCGCGATGGCCCGGTGTGATGACAGGTAGCGCATCGTGGACGTCGTGGCGCACCAGCAATCGCCAATCAGGGTTATCGATCCCGAGGATCCCGGCAGCCTGGGCCAGCGCCTCCCCATCATCCAAACCGTGCGCGCCGACGGCCGTGGCTTGCACCAGATGCTGGCCTGCCGGGGCGTACGACGGACAGATATTGGATATGACCGATGTGTGAGTGAGCCTGGCACCGTCGCGAACGTCCACGTGCAGGAAGGTCGACGCCGTGGGACGCCGGGATGCGGCAAACCACCACGTCGTGAGACCGTTCATGGCGGGCTCTGCTTGCCCGGTAAGTCTGGCGCTGGAACGGGGGCCAGCGGCCAACACCACCCGGTCTGCGCTTAAGTGTTCTCCGGAGGCGCAGTGCACGCTGACCCGACCGTCCTTGGCTGTCAGTGACTCTGCCGCCGTGGAAAATCGGATCCGGTCCATAACCGGTTCGGCCAGCTGATGGGCCATGGCGCTCATTCCCTTGGCCGGAAGCGAGGGGATTCCCTTGAGGAAGTACCAAGCAAGTTTTCGGGCGAACGGGGCAGCAACCACCAGCTCCGCATCTCCCACCACCCCGGCGAAGAAGCGCTCAATGACCTTGCGGAACGGATCAGATAATCCAGCAGCTTCGACGCTTTGTTTCAGTGTCCGTGACTTGTCGCCGGCCAGACGGGTCCAACGCAGAAGGGCCAAAAGATCCGCCGGCGCCACGATGCCACTGATAAGCCCCAAAATGTGGGAGGGGTGACGGAAAGGATCGGCCAGGACGCGGACACCGTGCTCATCCCGCACCGCGACGCCACGGCCCGAGGCGTGCAAGACCAGCGCTTTCAAATCCAGCGCTCGCTTGGCCTCCGGGTACCCGGGATTAATAAGCTGAAAGCCCCGATCGCAGCGGAACCCGTCGATCACCTCGGTGTCGACGCGTCCACCGATTCGCTCGGAAGCCTCCAATACCGTTACGTGGTGGCCCTGTGAAACCGCAAGCCTGGCGGCGTGCAACCCCGCCAGACCTGCACCGACGACTATTACTTCCATGACAACTTCCCTACTTCTTCGCTTCCCCTAGCACCCTCGGTGTTTGAGCACCGAAGGTGCCAGAGGGAGCCAACCATTAACCGTGCACCACTGCGTACCTGAATCCTAAAGTCGCCGGAAACTGGCATGAATGTTCTCCGCCATCTTCTGGCGAGCGGTTTACGTCTCGCTTAGGCCCTCGGCCTTTTCTTCCTCAAGCTTCTCAGCAGTGCTGGTGATCTGTTTGGCCATCGAGGAGAAAATGATTCCGTGGAACGGCAGGATGGAGAACCAGTAAAGCCGTCCAGCCAATCCACGCGGGAAGAATACCGCACGCTGGCGATAATGGCTTCCTCCACCGTCCCTCGGTTCAACGGACAACTCCAGCCAGGCCTTGCCCGGTACACGCATTTCAGCGCGCAACCGCAACAGCTCATCAGGAACCAGGGCCTCAACGCGCCACCAGTCCAATGGATCACCAAGCGCCAAGGTCGTGGCACTGCGCCGACCACGACGCAACCCGACCCCGCCGACCATCTTGTCCATCAGTCCGCGTAACGCCCACATCCCTGACAACGAGTAGTAACCCGTAGTCCCGCCAATTCCCTGGATCACAGTAAAGACCGAGGCAGGTGAAGCGGTGCTGTCGCGGCCCCTGTCGTCGGTGTATACCCGTTGTCCGGCCCATTCCGGGTCAGAGGGCAGGGACTCTGCCGGCAAGGCCAGCGCCTGGGCCGTGGCCCAAGTCGTCACCACCTCATCTTGCTCCATCTTGGCCAGCGCCAGTTCCACGGACTGGCGGTAGTCAAGTAGCCCCTTGTCCGGAGGCGGAATAATGCCATCTATGTCGGAATTGTGCATCACGCAATCATGCTGCAAGGACCCAACCAGAGGGATCGCCAGCGAACGGGGAATCGGTGTCACCAGGTTCACCCACTGGGCCGACAGCCACGGGGTAAGCACAGGCAGCGCCAAAATAGTCGGTCGTCGCAGCTTCGCGGCGTCGGCATAAATCCGCATGATATCAGCGTAGGAGTAGGCGTCGGGACCGCCAATGTCGTAGGCCCCCGAGACCTCCGGCGGGAGATCCGCGGCATGGCTGAGATAGTGCAGGGCGTCCCGCACGGAGATCGGCTGAACCCTGTTAAGCACCCACTTGGGGGCAGGCATCACCGGCAGGACGTCAGTGAGGTGGCGAACCATCTCAAAGCTCGCCGACCCCGATCCAATGATCAGTCCAGCCTGCAACGTGATGGTCGGGATCCCACTGGCTTCCAGGATCTCACCCACCTTAACCCTTGAGGTCAAGTGTCGGCTCAGCTCCCCTTCGGGGTGCAGACCCGAGAGGTAAACAAAGCGCTTGATTCCCTCGACCTTAGCCGCCTCGACGATGGTGTTGGCGCACCGCTCCTCAACGGGGACAAAATCTGTCCTCCCGCCCATGGAATGAACGAGGTAGTAGAGGACGTCCACGCCTTCGCATAGCTCACGCGCGGCCCGATGGTCCGTCAGGTCACCTTCTATGACCTCGACTTCGGATCTCCAAGGAACATCGCGCAGGGCGCTGGCCCGCCGGGTCATCACCCGGATCTTGTGCCCCTGGGCCAACAAGATCGGGACCAATCTGCCACCGATGTATCCGGTGGCGCCGGTGACTGCTATGACGCTCATGGATGAACCGCCGTTCTGTTAGTGGTTGGTGCCGCGGATCGCAGCCGCCAGGTGGCCGCTGCGGTAAAGATAAGCAGGGTTGCAGCGGAGACAAACGCTCCGGTCGCGACGGCGCTCGAGGTCATGCCCCCGTCGCTGCGCCCCACCCCGATCCAAGCGATGCCCCAGATCATGGCCAGGGCAGCAGAAACGTGGCCCCTGGAATACACCACGGTAGCGGCTCCAATCAGTGCGGCAACTACACACAGGCCAATGGCAGCGGCGTCGATCCACTCTGCATCACGGCCCAGGCCCAGCGATGCCAGCCATGCGGCGATGTTGGCCACCGCGGCGACGCTGACCCATCCCAGATACGGGCCAAATGTTAGCCACATGATCCAGCGTTCCGCCGGTGAATCCATTTGACGCTTGGCCATGAGCATGAACATGAAAATTAGGACCAGCAACAGGACCAGCATGACCACCACGCTGAAGCCGAGCCAGTTCAGTTGCACCACACCGAGCCACAAGGCATTGAGGATCGCCGAAGCCGCGGCCAGCGGGCGCAGGCTGCGCTGGGTCGATGATTGCCTCGCCGTGCCGGTGAGCTGCCAGATCGCGTAAACCGCCAACCCCGCATAAACCAGGCTCCAAATCGAAAAAGCACCGGTTCCCGGTGCCAGGAGTGTGCCGTCGGCACCCAGCCGACCTTGGGCCGCGTCCTGGACCGGAGTTCCTCCGGCTGCTCCACTGCCATAAAATGCGCCAACAATGGCCGCTATCACCGCAGCCGTCGTGAGGATCGGTACGGTACGGCCGACTTTGACATCGGTGTTCATCAGGGGTTCCTCCTGGGTACCTGGAGTGGTCTGTGGTGAAAATTTCTTCTCCACTCGACAAACACTATCCTGTTAAACAATGATGTAGCTAGACAAGCTAGTAATCAATCTATGGAGCTAAAGCGATGGGCCTTACCCCGGAGGATGTTTCAGCAGTTCATCCCGCCTCGAAGCTGCTTTCGGAGGTCCTGGTCGTCAACGATGCCTTGGAGCGTGCGTTGTGCCGCTACCTCAACACAAATGAAACCGACCTGCAGGCCCTGCAGCATTTGATCCGCGCCCATGACCTGACCCCCAGTGGATTAGCCGCCCGGTTGCAGATTTCCACGGCAGCGACAACAGCAGTCATTGACCGCATGAGCGAGCGCGGGCATGTGGAGCGCAAACCCCATCCCAGCGACCGGCGAAGCCAACTGATTTCCGCGAGTCCGGCAGCCGTGCAACAGGTCCTGGAGGCACTTCGTCCCCTTTTCAACGACGCCGAGCGCATCATTGGCGGATTCGGACGTCATGAGCAAGCCGCAGTGGTACGTTATCTTGAAGCCACGCTTGAGGCAATGAACTCCCGGATTGACGATTTCCTGCAATCCCCAGACACCACTAACCGGAGCCCACGACCATGAGCCAGCCAACCCGGAGCGCGACACAGAGCCACGGAGTTCCTGCCGAAGCCCTGCCGCCAGAAACCACGGTGGCTGTGCGCCACGAACTCCAAGAAATCATTCGCCGGCAGCAGGCCACAGCAACCGAATATTCCCCGGCGACCGGAATCATGTGGGAACGCATCGGCTCCGCTTTAAGTGGTGGAAAACTGACCCGTCCGCAGCTGGTGATGCTGGGCTTTGAGGCCTTCGGCGGCACAAACACCCGCAACGCAGTTACGCTCGGATGCGCGTTCGAGCTGCTGCATGGATCCCTGCTGATGCATGACGACATGATTGACAGGGACTTCGTAAGGCGCGGGAAACCCACGCTGTCTGCGCTTTACAGGGATGAGGCCTTGGCCTTGGGCAAGAGCCTGCGCGATGCCGAGCACGCCGGCCATTCCGCGGCCGTGATCGCCGGGGACCTGTTGCTGGCCACTGCGATCAGGCTGAGCGTCACCGCTGCCTCCTCGTGTGCCTCCGCCGAGGCCATCATCGATTCCTTCCAGCGTTGCATCCACCATGCCGGAGCCGGTGAGCTCGAGGACCTGCTTTATTCGCTGAACGATTCCCCGGCGAAGATCCAGGATGTCCTGCGCATGGAAGAGCTCAAGACCGCCGGATACTCCTTCCAAGTGCCATTGGAAACAGGTGCGCTGCTCGCTGGCGCCAGCGTTGAACAGGCCGCCGCGATCGGGGACATAGGCAGCCAACTCGGTGTGGCCTACCAACTCATCGACGACGTGTTGGGAACCTTCGGGGATCCCGGCGTCACCGGCAAGTCCATTGAATCGGATTTGCGCGAGGGCAAGAGCACCATCCTCACGGCATTGGCCTCCACGACCCCGGCCTTCTCCGAAAACCTTCAGCTCTTCCGTGAACAGCGCATCGGTATCGATACGGTGCGCCAAAGCCTTGAACACACCGGGGCCGAATCCTTGGCCAGGCAGCTGGCCGACGAATTGTGCAACTCCGCGACCCAGGCAGCATTGGGCATGCGCCTGCCGCAGCGGGCAACCGAATCCATCGAAGGCTTCGCCTCGCTGATCCTGCGCCGAGGAGCCTAGCGCCATGGAACCCACTGCACTTCAGCGCTATACCGCTGCCGCCGAACGCAGTTCGCGGGTGGTCATCACCCGGTATTCAACCTCGTTTTCCCTCGCGTGCCGGATGCTGGATCGTGCCACCCGCCTACACATCTCCAACATCTACGCGCTGGTGCGGTTGGCGGACGAAGTCGTCGACGGGGTCCCCAGCGAGGCCGGGCTTGGACCCGAGGCCGTTGCCGAAGCCCTGCAACGCCTTGAGGAAGAGACCGAGGCTGCCCTGGACACCGGATACAGCACCAACCTCATCGTCCATGCCTTCGCCTGCACCGCACGCAGCCAAGGAATCGACACCTCACTGACACGGCCCTTCTTTGCCTCGATGCGCAGCGACCTCTCCGTGGAAACCCACGACGCCGCCACGCTTGAGAACTACATCTACGGTTCCGCCGAAGTGGTGGGGTTGATGTGCCTAGAGGTCTTCCGCAGGATGCTACATGCACCCTCCGGCCATGGCTGCGACCTCGATGCTGCCGCCCGCCACTTGGGCTCGGCTTTCCAGAAGGTCAACTTCCTGCGCGACCTTGCCCAGGACACCAGCGAACTGGGCCGCAGCTACTTCCCCGGCCTGGACCCGAAAGCCTTCAGCGACAAGCACAAGGACCAGTTGGTCGCCGAGATCCGCGCGGACCTGGATGCGGCCGCCGTCGGCATCCGCCACCTCGCCCCGCGTGCCGCCCATGCCGTAGGCACGGCGCACGGGCTCTTCGAAGCCCTGGTCAACGAGCTGGACAACACTCCCGCCAGCGAGCTTTTGCGCAGGCGGATATCCGTACCCAATAGGCGCAAGGCCATGATCGCCTTGCGCTCCAGCTGGGGATACCGACGAAAGGCCGCGGCATGAGCCCGAACAAGAACCCTGTCCAGTCCCCCGCAGACATAGTGGTCATAGGCGGTGGATTTTCCGGGTTGGCCACCGCCGGGCTGCTGGCCCGTTCCGGGCACCGTGTGACCCTGCTCGAAAAGCAGGAGGAACTCGGGGGCAGGGCGGGACGTCTGCACCGCGACGGATTCAGCTTCGACACCGGACCATCCTGGTACTTGATGCCCGAAGTCATCGAGCACTGGTTTGGGCTCATGGGAACATCCACCGATCAAAAGCTCGAGTTGGCCGATCTGGCCGTGGGCTACCGGACCTGGTTCCAGGGCCACCCCGAGCCGTTGGACATGCCTACCGGGGACGGTGCGGTCGCTGCCTTCGAATCCTTGCAACCCGGAGCCGGCGATGCCTTGGAGACGTATCTCGCCAAGGCGAAAACCAGCTACGAGCTTGCCCTGGAACACTTCCTCTACGACGATTTTTCCTCACCTAAATCGTTCATGAATCCCAGTACGCTGGGTTTGCTGCCGCAACTGGCCCCGTTGCTCACCGGTTCCCTGGATTCCTTCGTGGCCAAGCGTTTCACCGACCCTCGACTGCGCCAGGTCCTGGGCTATCCCGCGGTCTTCCTGGGCTCCAGCCCTAAGCGCACCCCGGCGCTCTATCACCTGATGAGCCACCTGGACCTGACCCAAGGCGTCAAATACCCGATGGGCGGGTTCATGGCCTTGGTCGATGCCATGGTCGCGCTATGTACCGAATCCGGTGTGGAGATCATCACCGGGGCCACGGTGGAGGCCATCGAGACCCTGGGCACGGGCAAGGAAGCGCGCGTCAGCGGGGTTCAATGGATTGATGCACAGCAGGAGCCCCGGCGTCGGCAGGCAGGAATCGTCATTGGCGCTGCGGACCTGCACCACGTGGAAACCAAGTTGCTTCCCCCTGTCCTGCGGGCTTCCTCCGAATCGGCGTGGAAACGCCGGGATCCGGGTCCCAGCGCCGTTTTGCTTTGCCTGGGCATCCGCGGCAAGCTGCCAGAACTCAGCCACCACAACCTGTTCTTCACCCACGACTGGGACGATAACTTCGGTCGAATCCACCGCGGAGAGGAACTGGCCACCGAAACCAGCATCTATGTGTGCATGCCCAGCGCCACCGATGGCTCCGTCGCCCCGGCTGACCATGAGAACCTCTTTGTGCTCGTCCCCTCCCCTGCCCTGCCCCAGTGGGGCAAGGGAGGCGAGGACGGCACCGGCAGCGAGGCGGTCGAGGCGGTCGCCGATGCTGCCTTGGCACAAATCGCGCGCTGGAGCGGGGTCCAAGACCTGGCCGACCGCGTCGTGGTGCGCCAGAGCTACGGCCCCGGCGATTTCGTGGAGAACGTCAATGCCTGGCAGGGCGGTGCACTGGGACTGGCCCACACCCTGGGCCAAAGCGCTTTCTTCCGGCCCGCCAACAAGAACCCGAAGGTCTCGGGGCTCTACTATGCAGGAAGTTCCGTGCGACCGGGCATCGGCATTCCCATGTGCCTGATCAGTGCCGAGATCATCGCCAAGGCGGTCAACGGCATCAAGGACCCCGGCCCGTTTGATCTGGACGCCGTGTCCAGGGGTTCCAACGGCAACGAACCGGCTGGACGTCCATGATCTATTTGTCCATACTGCTCGCCCTCATTGCATGCATGGTTTTGCTCGATGCCAAATTCCGGTTGGTCGTTTTCGCGTCCCCGCTGGCGGCTGCGATTTCACTGCTGGGAGGAACCGGCATGTTCCTGCTCTGGGACGTCATCGCCATCGACCAAGGGATATTCCTGCACCGGGATTCAAAACTGATGACGGGCATCATGCTTGGGGACCAGCTGCCCCTTGAGGAAGCCTTCTTCCTGTTCTTCCTTTGCTACCAGACGATGGTGCTGGTCACCGGGTACCTGGCCTGGCGAACGCACCGGGCCAAAGCCGCCGGAAAGGTCGATGCCCGATGAGTTTCGCAACCCTCTCCGGATGCTTCCTGCTTGGTTCGTTTATCCTTTTCATGCTGGCTGTGCGCCTGCGCAGGATCCGGCTGCGCGCCGTCCTGCCGGCCCTCGGTGTTGCCGTGGCCATTTTGTTCGTGCTCACGGCCGTGTTCGACAACCTGATGATCTACTCGGGACTCTTTGACTACGAAAGCGACACGCTGCTCGGGGTGCACCTGGGCTTGGCGCCGATCGAGGACTTCACATATCCGCTCGCCGCCGTGCTCTTCGTCCCCGCCCTTTGGTGGCTGGCCGCAGGACGCTCCCCGGTCCTGGAGGAACAAGATTGATGCGTGAGCTCTTCATGACCAGCCGGCCCATCTCATGGGTCAACACCGCATTTCCCTTCGCCGCCGCATACCTGCTGACCACCGGTGGCATCGATTGGCTGTGGGTGGTGGGAACGATCTTCTTTCTCATCCCCTACAACCTGGCCATGTATGGGATCAACGACGTCTTCGACTACGAGTCCGATCTCTTGAATCCCCGCAAGGGCGGGGCCGAAGGCGCTCTGGTTGAACGCAGCCGGCACCGTGGGATCCTCATGGCCTGCATCGTAGCCACCATCCCGTTCCTCGTGGTGCTGGGGATCGCCGGTTCGTGGGAATCCAACCTCGTGTTGCTCGTCTCGATGCTGGCGGTGTTGGCTTACAGCGCCCCAAAACTGCGGTTCAAGGAACGGCCCTTCGTGGACTCCTTGACCTCCAGCACCCACTTTGTTTCCCCTGCCGTCTATGGGCTGGTCCTGGCCGGGGCGCAATTCAACGCACCGCTGCTGGCCTTGCTTTTGGCCTTCTTTCTCTGGGGGATGGCTTCGCACGCCTTCGGCGCCGTCCAGGACATCGTTCCCGACCGGGCCGCCTCCCTGGGTTCCATCGGTACCGTGCTGGGAGCCAAGTGGACGGTGCGCGGAGCGGCGCTTGCCTACCTGGCTGGCGGGCTCCTGTTGCTGGCCACCGAGTGGCCCGGACCACTGGCCGGATTGCTGGCCCTGCCCTATTTGGCCAACGTACTGCCCTACGCCAACCTCAACGACGTCGGGTCGGAGCGCGCCCATGCCGGGTGGGTCAGGTTTCTCTGGCTCAACTACGCCACCGGCTTCTTCATCACCATGATCCTGATCTGGTACGCGTTCGTCCGTTAGGACACCGCGGCACTTCAACATCGAAAGGCACGACAGTGAGCCAACAGCCCACCACCTTGATGTGGTTCCGCGACGACCTGCGCCTGGCCGACAATCCCGCCTTGGACGCCGCCATGGCCGGCGGCCCGGTCACCGCGGTCTTCATCCTCGACGAGGAATCGAAGGGAATCCGCCCGCTGGGAGGCGCCGCCCGCTGGTGGTTGCACCACGGACTTGAATCCCTCTGCAAGGACCTGGATTCAATCGGTGTGCCGTTGCAGCTGCACCGCGGGCCGGCGGCCGCGATCCTCCCAGGGATCATGGAGGCGCAGGGCGCATCGGAGGTGCACTGGAACCGGCGCTACGGCGGGCCCGAACGCATGGTGGACACCCACATCAAGGAACTGGTGGAATCGGCTGGATCCACGGCCCACAGCCATTCCGGATCACTGCTTCACGAACCGTGGGTCCCGCAGACCCAGGACGGCAGGGCCTTCAAGGTCTTCACTCCCTTCTACAATGCCGTGCAACGACTTCAGCTGCGCCCGGCACTGGGAGAGCCCGGCGCACAACGCTCTTTCCCTTCCCCTGCTCAACAGCCGTTCGGGGACAGCCTGGCCGAGTGGAAACTGTTGCCAACCAAGCCAGACTGGTCCCACGGGCTGGCCGCGGCGTGGACCCCCGGTGAGCGCGGAGCGCACGAGCGCCTGCAGTTGGTGTTGGAAGAGGTCGCCGGGGACTACGGCGAGGGACGCAACCGCCCCGATGTTGACGGCACCTCAAGGCTTTCCCCCGCCTTGCGGTGGGGCCACTTGAGCCCGGTGCAGGTCTGGGAGTCACTCAGTGCCACCATCGCGGCGTATCCGGAGCGGGCCGAGGGAGCCCGTGCGATGATGCGCCAGCTGGTGTGGCGGGACTTCTGCTGGAACCTGCTTTACCACCACCCTGATCTGCCGACCCAAAACCTGCGCCCCGAATTTGACGCCTTCGACTGGGCGTGGCCCGCAGAGGGCGCCGGCCAGGATGCCTCGGAAGCGCTCCTGGTGCAGCACCTGGCGGCCTGGCGCGGTGGCGAGACGGGCTACGGGATGGTAGATGCAGGGATGAAGCAGCTGTGGGAGACCGGTTGGATGCACAACCGGGTGCGCATGGTCACCGCAAGCTTCCTGATCAAGAACCTCGGAATCCATTGGCGGATCGGCGAGGAATGGTTCTGGGACACGTTGGTGGATGCCGACGCCGCATCCAACCCCGCCAATTGGCAGTGGGTTGCCGGGTGCGGAGCCGATGCCTCCCCGTTCTTCAGGGTCTTCAACCCCGAGCTGCAGGCCAAGAAGTTCGACCCGCGCGGATCCTACATATCGCGCTTCGCTCCGCTGCCGTCCCCGGATCCCGTGGTGGATTTGAAGATCTCGCGTGCCGCGGCGCTGGAGACCTATGCACAGATGAAGGAACGCTGACCGCTGCGAAGCTCTCGCACCACGGGCCGGCACCGGTGCCGCTGGGCTACTTGGTCTTCAGGAGTTCGGCCTCGGCCGGCTCCTGGAAGCCCTCCATCCGTGGAGCAAGATTCTGGTTCAAGCGCGAGTGGCTGCGTCCGTACCCGAAGTAGATCTCCACACCGAAGAGAAACCAGACCCCGAAGAAGAGCCAGGTCTCCACGGCAAGGTTGAGCATCAGGATAGGTGCACAGAAGTGCCGAGATGAGCGGCCCGAACGGCACACGGAACAGCGGCTGGAGGTCGGGACGCTTGCGGCGCAGCACGATGATTCCACAGCTCACTACCCCGAAGGCGGAGAGGGTCCCGATGTTGATCATTTCCTCGAGCACGTCCAGGCGGGTGAAGCCGGCGGCCACCGCCACCAGGGATCCACACGGGATCTGGATCCGCACCGGGGTACCGCGGCTCGGACCGGTCACCGAGAGCTTGGGCGGCAGCAATCCGTCCCGGCTCATCGCCAGCACGACCCGTGAGAGTCCCCTCAACAGCACCATCACAACGGTACTCAGCCCGATGAGGGATCCCACCGTGATGACCGAGGCCGCCCCCTCGTTGCCCACCAGAGAAAACGCGGTGGCCAGGTTCGGGTTTTCGACGCCGGCCAGGTCCTCGTAGGAGGGCATTCCGCCCAGGGCCAGCGAGACCCCGACACAGAGCACGGTGGTCAACGCCAGGCCGGCAAATATGCCTCGTGGCAACGTTTCGTTCGGGTCCTTGACTTCCTCGGCACTGGTGGCCACGACATCAATAACCAACGAAGGCAAAGAGCGATTGCTTGAGCACATCGGTGGTGTCCTGCCCCGAAGCCGGGATGGTTTCGGGGATGCAGGGCGCATATTTTTCGGCCATCACATAGGAGAAACCGGCCACGATCACGAAGAGTACAACACCGATGTTGATGACGGTGACGATGTTTCCGACGGTTGCGGACAACTTCGCGCCTCTGACCAGCAGGATCGTGAACAGGGCCACGATCAGCAAGGGCCCCCAGCTCATGGTGACGATGCCTAAATCAATAGTGGGTGAAAGGTGTACTCCCACGAGCTGGAAGAATTCGGTGAGGTAGATACCCCCAATATTTTGCGATCACTGCCACCGCGGTGAACAGCTCGAAGATCAGGTTCCATCCAATGATCCACGCGCCCAGTTCGCCCATTCTTGCCTGGCTGAACACGTAAGGCGAGCCTGCAACGGGGATGGCCGTGGCAAATCCGGCGTGACACATGATCGCCATCGCACACGTCAACGCGGCCATCACGAATGGCAACGTGACAGTCGGGCCCGAGAAATTGGCGGCGGCCCGTGCCCCCACGGAGAAACTGCCGGCGCCAACGGCAACCGCCCCACCCATGATCATCGGATCCCAGGTGGTCAGCGACCGATCGAGAGCCCGAGCGGGCTCCGCGGCGTCCGCCAGGAAGCTCTGCACGGGTTGGCACAAAAATTTCCCGCTGGATTCCTCGGCGGCAACGAAATACAAAAACTCACCGACCCAGACTAGCCCCGTTGCCTTGTGGGCCCCACGGGCCACGTAGTGCCCCGTGGGATCGTTCCGGCGAAGAAATCATCACCGAAACACCCCCGGACCAACGCTTGACTAACTTCCATAAACAAATCCTGACGTGGCTTTATGCACTGAATCGCATAAGCGTCCAGGAACAATCACACGATCCCCAGGGCCCCGGCCGCACGAAGGAAGCGAACGTGTCAAAAGTGGCTTAGCCCTCACCAAGTCGTTCGCGGGCAAGCCGAAACAGGTCGCCGGCGAAGCCAAATGGCCTTCATCCGTGCCCCATCAAGCTGCTGAGGCGGCACGGATCGAGGGCCAAGAACTTCCTTGCGAAGCTATGCGGAAGGAACTGCGGAGGCTGCTGCGCGTGCTGCGCCCGGAAGCGCATCGAAGATCTTGTTCATCGCCGCGTCGTCGTGCGCCGAGGAAATGAACCAGGCCTCGAAGACGCTCGGCGGCAGGTAGACCCCGGAGTCCAGCATCTGGTGGAAGAACGGTGCGTAGCGGTACGCTTCCTGCCCCTGGGCCTGGGCGTAGTTGTGCACTCCGTGCTCGGAGGTGCCGAAGGCCACCGAGAACAGGTTGCCGGCAACCTGGATCGAGTAATCCACCCCGGCGGCGGTCAGCGCATCGGCCAGTGCGCCCTGCAATGCCAGCGACTTCTCGTCGATGTGCGCATAGACCTCGTCGGTGGCATGGGAAAGCTGCGCGATCCCGGCGGCCATCGCCACGGGGTTTCCCGAGAGGGTGCCGGCCTGGTAGACCGGGCCCAGCGGTGCGAGGTAGTCCATCACCTCGGCGCGGCCGCCCAGCGCGGCGGCGGGCAGTCCACCGCCGATGACCTTGCCGAAGGTATACAGATCCGGGACCCAGCCCTCGGTGCGGCCGGTCAATCCCCAGTAGCCGGCATCGGATGCACGGAAGCCGGTGAGCACCTCGTCAAGGATCAGCAGGGAGCCATGCGCGGTGGTGGTCTCGGAAAGGAACTTGTTGAAGCCGGCCTCCGGAGTGACCACGCCCATGTTGCAGGGAGCGGATTCGGTGATGACTGCGGCGATCTTGTCTCCGTGCCGGGCGAACGCGGCGGTGATGGCCTCGGGGTCGTTGTAGGGCAGCACCAGGGTCTCGGCGGCGGTGGCCGCGGTGACCCCTGCGGAGCCCGGCAGCGACAGCGTCGCCAGGCCGGAACCGGCGGCTGCGAGCAGCCCATCGAGGTGGCCGTGGTAGCAGCCGGCGAACTTCACGATCAAATCGCGTCCGGTGTAGCCGCGGGCCAGGCGCACCGCGGTCATGGTGGCCTCGGTACCGGTGGAGACCATGCGCATGCGCTCGACCCCGCCGAAGCGGTCCATCACCAGCTGGGCGAGCTTGCCCTCATCCGGGGTGGAGGCCCCGAAGGACAGTCCGCGGTCCACCGCCGCGTGCACGGCATCCTGGATCGCGGGGTGGGCGTGGCCCAGCAGCGCCGGGCCCCAGGAACACACCAGGTCGACGTAGTCGTTCCCGTCGGCGTCGTGCAGGTAGGGGCCCTTGGCGCCGACCATGAACGGGGGCACCCCGCCGACCGAGCCGAAGGCGCGCACCGGGGAGTTCACCCCGCCGGGCATGAGCTTTTGGGCGGTGGCAAAGAGTTCAGCTGAGCTGGTCATTATTTTCCTTCTTTCAGCCACTGGGCCAGTTCAGAGGCCCAGTAGGTCAACACGGTGTCTGCGCCGGCGCGGCGGATGCCCAGTACTGATTCGGTGATGGCACCGCGGCGATCGATCCAGCCGTTGGCGGCGGCGGCCTCGATCATCGCGTACTCCCCGGAGATCTGGTAGGCGGAGACGGGAACAGGGGACATGGCGGCCACGTCGGCCAGTACGTCGAGGTAGCTCATGGCCGGCTTGACCATGACCATGTCCGCGCCCTCGGCCAGATCGAGTTCGACCTCGAGCATGGCCTCGCGGCGGTTCGCTGCATCCATTTGGTAGGTGCGGCGGTCCCCGGTGAGCTGGGAATCCACTGCCTCGCGGAAGGGGCCGTAGAACGCGGAGGCGTACTTCGCTGCGTAGGCCAGGATCGAGACGTCCTGGTGCCCCGCCTCGTCCAGGGCCTGGCGGATCACCGCCACCTGGCCGTCCATCATGCCCGAGGGGCCGAGCATGTGCGCCCCGGCATCGGCCTGGGCAACGGCCATCGCACCGTAGATTTCCAGTGTGGCATCGTTGTCCACGCGACCGTGCGCATCAAGCACGCCGCAGTGGCCGTGGTCGGTGAATTCGTCCAGGCAGACATCGGACATGATCACCAGTTCATCGCCCACCTCCGCGCGCACGGCCTCGATGCCGCGGTTCAGGATCCCGGCCGGATCCACACCTGCGCTGCCGCGTGCGTCGCGGGTCTCGGGGACGCCGAATAACATGATGCCGCCCAGGCCAAGCTCGACGGCCTCGGACGCGGCGGCCTTGAGGCTGTCAAGGGTGTGCTGGAAGACCCCGGGCATGGAGGTGATCGGGTTCGGCTCGGTGATCCCCTCGCGCACGAAGGCGGGGAGGATGAGCTGTTGCGGGGCCATGGTCAGCTCGGCAGAGAGCCGGCGCATGGCGGGGGTGGTGCGCAGGCGCCGGGGCCTGCGGGCGGGGAATGACATTGATGGCTCCTTGTGAAGCTCGTAAGCGGTGGTTCGAAAAGGATCGGGGGACGGACGGAATCGCTGGGTCAGGTCGGTGCATGCGGTGCGGCACGCCGGGAATCCTCCCAGGCTGAGACCATTCCCTCTGGCGTCGGGAAGCGGGCAATTGCTGTCGGTGGATGTCCGGCCGTACGCAGGCGGGCCGCGGTGCTGTCACCGATCGCGACCAGTCCAAGGTCCGCCGCCGGTTCCGGGACCGCGGCCAGGAAGGCGTCAACGGTGCTTGGGGAGCTAAAGAAGACGGCGTGCAGCCCGGGCATCGCAGCGGGCAACTGCGCCGGGGCCAGCATGAGGGTATCGGCCCGGAGGAGGGGATCGGGCAATCCGGCGCCGGTACCTGCTGCCCGGCGCAGGGCCCGGTCCGGGTCCGCCGGGGCCCGGACGGTGTTGTATGCGACCTCGATGCGGACGTGCCAGCCGCGGGCGGCGAATCCTTCGCGCAACGTGGCCGAGGCGATGTCCGCCTGCGGCATGAAAACGGTTTGGGTCCCCGGCGTCCCGGTGCCCGAGGCGTCGCGCCCGTTGAGTTCGTCCCATTCGGCGAGCATGCCGCGGGCCGAGTGGTCGTGCACCGGCATGAAAGCGATTGGCGCCCCCAGCTCGGTGAGCGCCCGAGCGGTGGCCTCCCCGACCACCGCGACGCGGGTTGTTGCCGGTATCTCCAAGTCCAGGTCCAGTGCCACGGCACGCAACCCCAGGGCGCGAACGGTGTTCACGCTGGTGAGCACGAGCCAGTCGAACCCGCCGGCCAGCAACATGCGCAGCGAATCGTCAAGACCCTGTGTGCCCACCGGCAGCTCGAAGTCGATGAGACGGCACACCGAGGCGCTCGCGCCGCGGGAGGCCAACGCCGCCACGGTGTCCGCGGCCCGCGCGGGGTCGCGCAGCACTAGGGCCCTGCGGCCGGCGAGCACTGAATCCTTCTCCATGTTTCCCTAGAGTCCGGCCAGCTCTGCGGCGCCTTCGCGCAGCAGCTGTTCGGCCAGGGCGACGCCCAGTGCGTAGGCGCCGTCAACGGTGAGCCTCGAGGTGCGTGCGCTGCGGCGCATGGTGTCGGCGCCCGTCGGATGGCATGCCACCGAATCGAGCACCAGCTCGTGACCGCGCACCGTGCCCAGCGCGCCGATGGGTGCCGCGCAGCCTGCTTCCAGCCGTGCCAGCAGCGCGCGTTCGGCGGTGATCGCCAGGCGCGTGTCGGTGTCATCCATCGCGACCAGGGCCGCATCGACTCCCTCATGTCCGCTGCCGCCGGTGCGGACCTCCACGGCGAGCGAACCCTGCCCGGGCGCCGGGAGCATGATCTCCGGGTCCAGGTACTCGGTGATGTGCGAGCCCATGCCTAGGCGTTCCAGACCGGAGGCGGCCAGCACGATGGCGTCCAAGTCGCCCTGGGCGGTGCGCCCCACTCCCCCGTCGTCCTTTTGCAGGGGTGAGCCCTTGACCCTGCCCAGCCGGGTTCCGACGTTGCCGCGGATGTCCACGATCTTAAGGTCGGGGCGGAAGGCCAGCAGTTGGGCGGCACGCCGCGGCGAGCCGGTTCCCACCGAGGCGCCCTCGGGCAACTCGGCCAGGAACAACCCGTCGCGGGCGCACAGTGCATCACGGAAGTCCGCCCGAGCCGGGGTTGCGGCAATGACCAGGCCCGTCGGCTGTGTGGTGGGCAGGTCCTTGAGCGAGTGCACCGCCAGATCGCAGGTGCCCTCATACAGCGCCTGGCGCAGGGCCGCAGCAAACACACCGGTCCCGCCGAGTTGCGAGAGCGGGCCGGTGGTCACATCGCCCTCGGTCTTGATCAGCACGGTGTCGTAGGGCACCGCGCAGCGCTCCTGCAACTCGCTGGCCACGGTCCCGGTCTGCGTGGTGGCTAGTGCCGAGCCGCGGGTCCCAATGGTGAACAGGGACTGGCTCACGGCGCCGGCACCCCGACCGTTGAATCAACGGCGGCAATGGTGGGCTTTGTGGTTCCGTCGCGCATGACCTTGACGCAGCAGTTGGGCCGGCACACATCGAACCAGGGGCCCAGCTTGGCGGCCGAGACGCGGCCTTCTTTCACCGCTTCCCCCTCGGAGGTTGCCAGGCGCTCGGAGAGCAGGTCGACGAGCCCGGAAACGAACGTGGTGTGGGTCCCGGGGGTCGGCGCGCGGTGGAAGGCCAGGCCCAGCTCGGCGCAGGTTTCCTTGGCTTCGGTGTCCAGGTCCCAGAGGACCTCCATGTGGTCCGAGACGAAGCCGATGGGCATCACCACGACCCCGGCGACGCCGGATTCCTTGTACTTAGCGAGCGCATCGTTGATGTCCGGCTCCAGCCACGGGGTGCCCGGGGCACCGGAGCGCGACTGGAAGACCAGGCAGTGCTCGAGCCCTGCAGCGGAGGGAACCCCGGCCAGGATGGCTTGCGCAACAGCCAGGTGCTGGGCCGAGTAGATGTCGGTGTCCAACGTGGCTGCCAAGTCACGCGGGCCGGCCGCATCGGCATCGGTGGTAGGGATGGAGTGGGTGACGAAGACGATCTTGATCTCCCCGTCGGGGTTTGATGCATCCGCCAGCTGGGAGCGCACCTGGCGAAGCGAGTTCTCCAGTCCTTCCATGAACGGGTTCACAAACCCGGGGGTGTCGAAGTACTGGCGCACCTTGTCCACCTCGAGCTTGCCCTCAAGCCCGGTCTCGCGCAGCGCAACTCCCAGGTCCTCGCGGTACTGGCGGCAGCTGGAGTAGCACGAGTACGCGCTGGTGGAGAGCATCAAGACCGTGCGGTGGCCCGCGGCGTAGATCTCTTCGATGGTGTCGTTGACGTACGGTGCCCAGTTGCGGTTGCCCCAGTACACCGGGACCTCGAGGCCGCGGGAGGCGATCTCGGCTTCCAACGCCGCCTTCAGCGCACGGTTCTGGGCATTGATCGGTGACACGCCGCCATTGGTGCGGTAGTGCACGGCGACTTCTTCGAGTCGCTCGTCGGGGATGCCGCGGCCTGCGGTGACATTGCGCAAAAACGGGATCACGTCGTCCTGTCCTTCGGGCCCGCCGAAGGATGCCAGCAAGATCGCGTCGTAGGCCTTGGGGGCCATCCGGCCCTTTTCGTCGTATCCGGTACGGGGGTCAAATGCCTGGCTCATCGCAGGACCTCTGCAATCTCCGAAGCGGAGATCCGCCGTCCGGTGTAGAAGGGGGTTTCCTCGGTGACGTGGTTGCGCGCCTCGGTGTAGCGCAGGTGGCGCATCATGTCCACGAGGTCGATCATGTCCGGGGCCTCGAGGCAGATCTGCCATTCGTAGTCGCTGAAGGAGAAGGCGGCGACCGTGTTGGCCAGCACCATCGGGAAGTCGCGGCCCAGGATTCCGTGGTCGCGCAGCATTATGCCGCGTTCGGCCGGGTCCAGCAGGTACCAGTCGGTGGAACGCACAAACGGGTAGACGGTCATCCAGGCCGCGGGCGCCTCACCTCGGGAGAAGGCCGGGGAGTGGCTCTTGGAGAATTCGGCCTCGCGGTGCACGCCCATGGTGGAGTACACGATGGAGGTCTCAGCGAAGAGGAAGGAGCGGCGGATCTTGCGCACCGCCTCCTGCAGGGCCTCGGGGGTGGGACCGTGGACCCAGGTCATCACGTCGGCGTCCGCGCGCATGGCGGAGACGTCATAGGTGCCGCGCAACGTCACGCCTGCTGCCGCGAGTTCGGTGACGAGCGACTCGAACGCCTCGACGCCCTCGGTGCGGTCCAGGTCCGAATCACGCTTGAAGACGGTCCACAGGGTGTAATACATGGTCGCGTCCGCGCCTGCTGCTTCGCGGTCGCGGATCACGGGTGAGTTGGATTCCACTGCACTCATGGGTTTCTTCTCCTGCTTTCTTTGCGTTCACTTCGAGTGTGGGCGAAGTGGTTCTGAAGGTGAAACGAGTCTTTGTTGGCCGCCGACGCGGGTCTGCCTCGATCCGGCGGGACGGCGGTGTCAGCTGGCGGTGACCCGCAGCCGTTTGGTCGTGTCGGCGATGACCGAGGCCAGCCCGGTGCCCGCAAGCCATGCACCGACCACATCGAGGCCCGGGTGGGTGGCGAGGAGCCCGCGGATCTTCACCACGGACTTGGCATGCCCGGCGGTGGCGAAGGGCAGTGCACCGCCATAGCGCACCACGTCGAAGCCGAGAACGTCCCCGGCGTCAATCTCGATACCCAGCAGCACCGAGGCATCGGCCAGTGCGGCGTCGCGCAGCGTGGCGTCATCGGCATTCACCAGGGAAGCGGTAACGTCGTTGAGCCGGCCGTAGGACAGGCGCACCACGTGGGATCCGGGGCCGGACTCGTCCCCCAGCCACTGCCACTTGGCGGTGCCGTGGGTCAGTGCCTTGGCACCGACGCCCGTGACGGTGGGCGCCACCAACAGCCCGGTGCCGCGCGGGGCATCGTCGAGCTCGGGCTTGTCGATGACCAAGGTGACCAGGCTGATCCCGGCACCCTTCGCCGGCAGGTACTCCCCGAAGCCTGCATCGATTCCGGCCAGCAGATCCACGGCGGGCCGGCCGCCGGTGGCGATGACCACGCGATCCGCCTCGATGCGCAGCGCCCGTTGCGCCCCCGCGTCCTTCGCCACGCCCCGTTCACGAACCGGGCTTTCTTTCTTCGCCGGTGCGCGAAGTGGTGTTTCGGGCGCCAGGCCCACCAGGAATCCGCGGGCGTCGGCCCCGGCGGACAACGTGGCCACCTGGCTGTTTGGATGCAGCTGGACCCCGGCCGCCCGCAGGTCCCCCAGCAGGGCTGTCACGAGCCTGTTCATGCCCCCGCAGATCGAGCCCACTGCCGATCCGGCCGGGGCCGCGGCCCGCATCGAAGCCACTGCGCGCGCCAGCGAGCCATGCTTGAGCACCGAGGCACGCAGGCCCGGGGATATCGCGTCGACGTCAAGGGTGTCCGGGTCCGCTGAATAGACCCCGGAGACCACCGGGGTCACCAGGTTTTCCAGTACCGCCGATCCCATCCGGGAGCGCACCAGTGCGCCCAGGGACATCTGGCCCTCAAGGAGCTTTTTGGACACCGGGGTGATCAGGTCCGCGGCGGCCCGCAGGGCACCGGCCCGTCCAATGGCGCCGCGCACCTCATCGGCCCACGGATCCCCGGGGATGCCCAGGATGCCGGTGGCCGGAAGGGGCAGCGCGAGGTTTTCGCTGCCCCGTTTCAGGTATAGCCAAGCACCGCCGGGCGCTGGTGTGACGATGTCCTCGCCCAGGCCCAGTTCGGCGATCAAATCAGCGACGGCGGTGGAGCGGGTGGCGAAGGATTCGGCGCCGGCATCGAGCTTCAATCCGGCTACCTCATGCACACCGACGCAACCGCCAAAGGCAGCGGAGGCCTCGTGGACCTGGACACGGTGCCCGGTGGCAGCCAGTTCGCGGGCAGCGACCAGTCCGGAGATCCCGCCGCCGATGACAACCGCGAGCGGGCCTGAAGCAACCGGTGGAAGTGTTTGTGCCCCCTCGGCACCCCGGGCACGGGCCAGCAGGCGCATCGCGTGGGCGGCGGCGTTCGAGGCCACCGGGGCGCGCCGGGCCTTGGCCGGGGCCTCGGGCTTGTGCGTCACGGGCACCGCGCCGGTTGCGCCCGCCTGCTGCGGAGCGGCATTGGCCACCGCGTGGCTACCGGGGGCTTCGGCGGTCTCGGCACTGCCGGCGGCATCACGCTTTTGGTCCTCGGCGGCAAACGGGGCCGGGGACCGCTGGGCGGATCCGGTCTCGTGGTTCCCACCGCGGCGTGGCTGCTCTTCGGGGTTTGGCACCATCAACTCTTTTCACAAAAACGAATGTGTCACTGCGCTGTGCCCGGACACGGTTCGCATTCACCACCCGAGCGCGGGCTCTCGGCCCGTTTGTTCGGCTGTGCCCCGTGTCCGGGGCAGTACTGCTTCTTCTAGCTTAACGCCCTGCCACGGGGATGGAGTGAATGAGTTCCACCACACGCGTGAGGGTTTCCGGGTTGGTCTCCGGCGGAACGCCATGGCCAAGGTTCGCCACGTGGGACAGTGCGGTGTCGCCGGCGGCAAGCACCTGGCGCACGTGGGCTTCAAGGACCTCCCACGGGGCGCAGAGCAGGGCCGGGTCGATGTTGCCCTGCAGCGGGATGTTCCCGCCGAGGCGGCGGTTTGCCTCATCCAGCGGAAGACGGTAGTCAACGCCCATGACGTCGACCCCCACATCGCGCATCGCACCGAGCAGCTCGGAGGTGCCGGTGCCGAAGTGCACCAGCGGAACACCGAGGTCACGCACGGCGTCAAGGGCGCGGGCCGAGGCCGGTGCGACGTGATCGGTGTAGTCGGCGAGCGAGAGTGATCCGGCCCAGGAGTCAAAGAGCTGCCCGGCGGAGGCGCCGGCCTCGATCTGGGCGCGCAAAAACGCGCCGGAGGCATCGGCTGCCCAGTTGGCCAGCTCTTCCCAGACCCCGGGCTCGGCGTGCATCATGGTGCGCGGTCCCATGTGGTCGCGCGACGGACGTCCCTCGACCATGTAGGCGGCGACGGTGAACGGGGCCCCGGCAAAGCCGATCAGCGGGGTTTTGCCCAACTGCTCCACGGTCATCGCCACGGCCTCGCGGATCGGGTCAAGTGCCGCGTCGTCCATTTTCGGCAGCGCACGCACGTCGGCGGCGGTGCGCACCGGGGTGCCCAGCACCGGGCCGACGCCCGGGACGATGTCCACTTCGATGCCCGCAAGCTTGAGCGGGATGACGATGTCGGAGAAGAAGATCCCGGCGTCCGCGTCGTGGCGGCGCACCGGCTGCAACGTGATTTCCGATGCCATATCCGGGCGCAGGCACGATTCAAGCATTTCAGTGCCTACGCGCAGCTTGCGGTATTCGGGCAGCGAGCGGCCTGCCTGGCGCATGAACCACACTGGTCTGCGCTCGGGCTTGCGGCCACGGTAGGCGGTAATCAACGCGGAATCGGCGGTACGGCCGTCCATCAAGGGGTGGTTCTGGCTCAACGTCATGCCTTGTATTCTGCCAACATTGCGCCCCGAACCGTAATCCGCACGCCGCCAGCGAACACCGGTTACCCGGTCGCCGGGTCGAACCGGTCACACCCGGTGCTCTACGGGAGGTAGAAGGGCTACCATGGGAGGCACTGTGGTTTTACTTTCTCTCGTTGCCTCCCATTCAGACATCGACCTCGAGACCGTGGCAAAGATCAGTGCCGACGCCTCCCAGGTCGCTTCCGTTGTGCTCGCTTCGGCCAGCCCGATTGCCGGAGCCATCACCTTGGCTACCTGCAACCGCTACGAAATCTATTGCGAAGTCCCGCAATTCGAGGACGTACCTGCAGCGCGCTCAGAGGTGATCACCCATATTTCCGCCAGCACCGGCCTCTCGGAAGCCACCATCTCCACCGCCCTGGTTTCCAAGACGGAGACCGATGTCATCGAGCATCTCTTCACCGTCGGCGCCGGATTGGATTCGGCCGTCATCGGCGAACGCGAAATCGCAGGCCAGGTGCGGAGGGCGTTGAACGAGGCCCAGACCGCGGGAACCGCGACCGGTTCGCTGGTCCGCCTCTTCCAGAGCGCCTCGCGCACCGCCAAGGACGTCGGCTCGCGCACCTCGCTGGGCTCGCGCGGGCTCTCTGTGGTCTCCGTGGCCTTGGACCTGGCCACGGACCTGAGCTCCGAGTCCGACTGGGGCACCAAGAAGATCGTGATCTTCGGCACCGGCGCCTACGCCGGGGCGACGATGTCGCTGTTGCGTGAACGCGCCGCCCACAACGTTTCGGTCTTTTCCTCCTCGGGACGCGCCGAGGCGTTCGTCGCTTCCCGCGGGGGCAGTCCCCTGGATGAGGAAACCTTGGAAGCCGCCCTTGAAACCGCCGATGTGATCATTGGCTGCAGCGGCTCGGACCACCGGCTGATGGCCGCGGACATTGCCGTCCTTGATCGCGGTGCCCGCCCGCTGATCGCCATCGACCTGGCCCTGACCAACGACTTCGACCCGGAAATCGGCACGCTTGAGTCGGTGGAGCTGATCAACCTGGAATCGGTGCGCATGGCCGCCCCGGAGGAGCAGTCCCAGTCCCTTCGCGAGGCCCGTTCGATCGTGCTTGACGCCGCGCATTCCTTCGCCGCCGAACAGCGCGAACGTGCCGCCGATGCCGCCATCGTTGCCCTGCGCCGGCACACCCAGGCCGTCCTGGAGGCCGAGGTCCAAAAGGTGCGCGCGCAACATGGCTGCACCGCCGCGGCCGAGGAGGTCGAGTTCGCCATGCGCCGGATGATGCGCCAGCTATTGCACGTGCCAACGGTCCGCGCCCGTGAACTGGCCGCTGAGGGCCGTGCCGGGGACTACATCGAAGCACTTCAAACCCTCTACGGGCTCGAGGTAGAGGTGCCTGTGGCACCCTCGGTGAAGCGCAAGGAATCCTGCCCCGCCACCGAGGCACCCGCAAAGGCCGTCCGGCAGGCAGGCTAAGGCCAGGCCGAACCACGATTCCAGAAAGCAGAAGGCACCCTCCGGAAGGAATTTTCCCAGGGGGTGCCTTTTCATCTGCTCGGCAAATCGATACGTTCCGGGCCTCGGGACGGTTTAACGGACCCTGGGCTAGTATCCGGGCAGCTGCGGATCCACGTCGTGGATCCAGGCCAGGATCCCGCCCGAAACATGACGCACCTGGACATAATCCTGCTCGAGCAGGTAGGCCAGCACTTCCCCCGAGCGGCCCCCTGACTTGCAGTGCAGGATGATCCGGCGGTCACGCGGCAACTCGATTTCGCCGCCCAGGATCGCCCCGCGCGGAGCCAGCAGCGCACCGGGGATCGAAACGATTTCCGCCTCACCGGGTTCCCTGACATCGACCAGCAAAAAATCCTCCGTGCCTTGGCCGCGGTTTGCGAGCAGCCTTTCCAGTTCCCTGGCGTCGATGCTGTGAGCGGCGATGCGTTCGATCCCGGCGGCGTCCAGTGCGGGAGCAGAACAGAAATCGTCGTAGCTGGGCAACAGCGCGGTGATCGGCGGCACCTCGGGATCCGGGTGCAGGGCAACCTCGCGCCAGGTCATCTCAAGGGAATCAAGGACCAGCAGGCGTCCCAGCAACGACCGGCCCACCCCGGTGATCAGCTTGATCGCCTCGGCGACCATCACCGAGCCGATCTGGGAGCACAGCACCCCGAACACCCCTCCCTCGGCGCAGGAGGGCACCATCCCGGGCGGCGGCGGGGTCGGGTACAGGTCGCGGTAGTTCGGGCCCTTGGCATCCCAAAAGACGCTCACCTGCCCGTCGAAGCGCAGGATCGATCCCCAGATGTAAGGCTTGGCGGCCAGCGCGGCGGCGTCGTTGACCAGGTAACGGGTGGCGAAGTTGTCCGTCCCGTCCAGGATCAGGTCGTATTGCCCGAAGAGCCCGACGGCGTTGGAGACATCCAGGCGTTCGTTGTGCTTGATGACGGTGACCAGCGGGTTCAGTTCCTTGATGCGCGCCGCGGCCGATTCGGTCTTGGGCTGACCCACGGTGTTGGTGGAGTGGATGACCTGGCGTTGCAGGTTGCCCAGATCCACCACGTCGTCGTCGATGATCCCCAGGGTCCCGACGCCGGCGGCAGCCAGGTAGAGCAGCGCGGGGGCACCCAGGCCCCCGGCCCCGATGACCAGCACCCGGGCATTCTTCAGCCTGCGTTGGCCGCTGATCCCGATCTCCGGGATGATGATCTGGCGCGAGTAGCGCAGCAATTCCTCGGGCAGCAGTTCATCCCCGGGCGCCACCAGCGCCGGTTGGCGGCCGCTGTCGTTGCCCCGGTTCCCGGGCTTGGGCTCACTAGCGTGGATCATGTATCCACCATAGTGCTTGGGCGCCGCGAGGCACCGCGTCCGCCATCCTTCGTTACCCAAGAGTAGACTGGTGCGAAATCTCTCCCGCATACCCCCGGGTGACCAGTTTTCGCGAAAGGGCCGATGTGACCACTCCTACAAACCGCGCGGGCAGGACGCAACGGATGCCGCGCGAAGCCCGTCGCCGCCAGCTGCTCAACGCGGCCCACCAGGTCTTTGTCGCCCATGGCTTCCACGGCGCCTCGATGGATGAGATCGCCGAGGTGGCCGAGGTTTCCAAGCCGGTGCTTTACCAGCATTTCCCGGGCAAGCGGGAGTTGTACATCGCGTTGCTCGATGCCCACATGGACGAGTTCAGCGATCTGTTGCAGCAGGCGATCAATTCCACCTCGGACAACAAGCTGCGCGTGCGTGCCACGATCCGCACCTACTACGAGTACATCGCCCGGGATTCGCAGGCCTTCAGGCTGATCTTCGAATCCGATTTGCTCAACGACGCAGAAATCGGCGGTCGCATCGAGGCGTTCAACGCGAAGTTCGCCCGGCGCATTGCCGACGTCGTTGCCGAGGACACCAAGCTTCCCCCGGCACAGGCCTTGCTGATGGGCCGCGCGATGGCCGGGATGGCCCAGGTCTCGGCACGTTACTGGGTGGATATGGCCGACGAGGTGTCCATGGAGGAGGCCGGTGATCTGGTCTCGCGTTTAGCTTGGCGCGGAATCGGTCGCTTCCCCAAAGAATCCTGACGTAAATTCAAGGTGAGATGTTGGTCGGTGCCACCGGGCCCCGACACATGCAACAAACCAGGAGGGCCCCATGGACGTTCGCATTGGAATTCAGAATGTTACCCGCGAGATCGTAATCGAGTCCGCCGAGGACGCAGAGGAGCTGGGCAAGCGCGTTTCCGACGCCTTGTCCGCCGGCGGGGAACTGCGCCTTACCGATGCCAAGGGCCGCCTGATGCTGGTGCCCGTGGCGGGCATCGCTTATGTGGAAATCGGAGTCGAGGAAGCACGCCGCGTAGGATTCGCGCACTAGGCATTTCGCCCATCAGCAGCTGGGGCAGGGACGTTTCCACGTCCCTGCCCCAGCTGCTTAAGCTTCCCCGGTGCCCCTACTGGAAGTCCGGGGTTCCTTCGCGAACTTCGGTGCACAGGATGACGCTGTTGCCTTCGGAGTCGGAGTAGCTGCTGCGCCCCGGACGGCGGACCATGCCCCGGTCATTGCTGTGGCTCTCCAGCAATCCCTGGAGATGCTCCAGCTCGGAGTCGCAGATGTGCTTTTCGATGCGGACGCTGTTGACGTTCGATGTCGCTGGCTGCTGGAAGCGGATCCGCGGATTGCGGCCCTCGGGGTCCACCAGCACTCCGTCCGGGTCCCTGATGTATCCCATGACCTCAAGCCAGAAGCCCTCAAGTGCAGCGGCACTGTTGGTCGCGATCTTCAGGTGCACGTCCTGGTGGCGGTTCGGCACGGCCACCGCTGCCGAGTCGGCCGCGGCGAATTCGAGCAGCCGGGCCAGGTCCACATCGCGGGAAGTGATTTCATCGCCGGCGTCGTGGGACGTGGTGCGCAGGAAGATGGTGTCGTGGCGCCAATCGACATCCGGGTGGTGGCCCTGGTGCTCGGCGGCCTCGGCAACGATCGCCAGAAAATCGATGGCCTCGCGTGAATCCAGGAACGTCCAGGCGCACACCAACGCACCCTGGCGTTCCCTCCAGGAGGGCAGTTCCTTCAGCGCTCGGGCAATCTCATAATCGCTCAGCACCCGGGTGGGTGAATCCTTGTCGATACCCATACGTAGTCCTCGTTTCTCATGGTGAAATCGGTCTTTGGCGCGCAAAACCAAGGGTGCGCCGCACCCCTTGCGACGCTTCCTAGGCGGTCATGCCCAACTCGCGCATGCGACGCGAGTGGTTCTCCACGAGCCGGGCGAAAAGCCGTGTCATCTCCTGGCCGCGGGTATCGGTGCCGGCGGAGTGCAGCGAACCCCAATAGTCGTATCTCTCGCCGATTTCTCGCGCCTGGGTGAGCGCCTCGCCCAGCAGCCTGCGCCCCCAAAGGGCAAGGCGGGAGGCCCGTTCGGGGTGCTCGTCTATGGCCAGCTGCAGCCGCTGACGCAACCAGTCGGTGTTCACCGCAGAGGTCTTCACCTCGCTGAGCAGAAACCGGATCTGCGGCTCCAGGCCCGATGCGATCAGTGCGTAGAAGTCGGCCGCGACCCCGTCGATCACATATGCCTTGGTCAGCGACTCGTACCAGTCCCCCGGCTTGGTGCGGCGGTGCATCTCATCCAGGGACTCCATGAACGGCGTGATGACTTCCTGCGGGTCCAGCCCCCGTGCGGCGATGAGTTCGCGCGCCATTTCGTAGTGTGCGAACTCCGTCACGGCCAACCGGCCCAGGGTTTCGCGGTCCACAAGCGTCGGCGAGAGGCGCGCATCGGAGGACAGGTGTTCAAAGGCCGTGAGCTCTTGGTAGGCGATCAGCCCCAGCAGGGCCATCTCCGCATCATCGGCGTCGGCCCGGGAACCAAAAGTCAGCGGTGTATCGGTCATTGCTTCAGCCTACTCGGGGCCAACACACGTGGCACATCGGGCTTCGGGCACCGGTCTCTCGTTATGCTGGGGCGGTGAGCCACCAAAAGATCGCACTGACCCCGGAAGCCCGAAGCACAGCCCTGGCCCAGGCGCTGATCGCCCTGGAAACGGAATTCGAGTTACGCACCGAGTTCCCCTCCGAGGTCCTGGCCGAAGCCGAGCGTGCCATCGCGGACTTTGAGCTGCCACCGATCGACCGGCGTGAGATCGAGTTGGTCACCATCGACCCGGCAAGCTCAACCGACCTGGACCAGGCAGTGCACCTCTCGCGCAGCGATGACGGATACCTGGTGCACTATGCGATCGCCGATGTGCCCGGCTTCGTTGCCTTGGGCGGCAACCTCGATGCAGAAACCCGGCTGCGCGGCCAAACCGTCTACCTGCCGCACCGGCGCATCTCCTTGCACCCGGAGGCCATCGCCGAGGACGCCGGCTCGCTGCTGCCCAACCAAGACCGCAGCGCCTACCTCTGGTCCTTTTCGCTGGACGCTTCCGGGGAGCTGATGCACACGGCGCTGGAACGTGCCATGGTCCGCAGCCGCGAAAAGCTGAGCTATACCGGGGTCCAGGCCTCGATTGATTCGGGCCAAGCCGGTCAGATGCTGCAGCTGTTGCGCGAGGTCGGGCTCAAGCGCATCGAGCTGGAACGGCTGCGCGGAGGCGCCAGCCTGCGCATTCCGTCCCAGGATGTCGAATGCGTCGAGGGAACCTACCAGCTGGTCTCCGACGCCCCGCTGCCGGTGGAGGACTGGAACGCGCAGATCTCTCTGATGACGGGCATGGCCGCTGCCGGCATCATGCTCAAGGCCAAGGTCGGGCTGCTGCGCACCATGCCTGCCCCGGCGCAGAAAGACATCGATATCTTCCGCCTCCAGGCACAGACCCTGGGCGCAACGTGGGCACCGGAGCAACCCTATGGTGAGTTCCTGCGCTCCCTGGATTTGGAGGATCCACGCCAACTCGCCCTCATGCACCATGCGACGAGCCTTTTTCGCGGCGCCACTTACAGCGCCTTCGACGGCGAGCTGCCGCAGGAAACCGTGCAGGCCGCCATCGCCGCACCCTATGCGCACACCACCGCCCCCTTGCGTCGGCTTGTTGACCGTTTTGCCTTGCTGGTCTGCTCCTACGCCGCAACAGGCCAGGAAGTGCCGGCCGCGGTACGCGAAGTACTCCCGTCGCTGCCCGAGTTGATGAACGATTCCAACCGCGTCGTGAACAAGATCGAGCGTGCCGCCATCGACACTGTCGAGGCGGCGTCCCTGGCCCACCGTCTCGGCGAACGTTTCAGCGCGGTGACGCTGACCGGATCCACGGAGGAAAACGGCAACGGCAAGTCCGGCGGGATCCTTCAGCTGGACTCCCCCGCGGTCACCGCGCGCTATGAAGGCTCGGTGTCCCCGGGCACCCGCGTCGAGGTGGAACTGCTCGATGCGGACTTGGATACCCGCAAGGTGCGCTTCCGGATCCTGGACTCCTGACCCACCCCTTCCGGTCTTCCCCCGCGGGGCTCGGGGAAAAGCGGAAGTCCTTCTCACCGGGAACCACGGTGGGAAATACGTGGTTTCGCCCGGGTGCACGATATGCTTGAAGGGTATAAGGATGCCCGGTCGCATACCTTGAAAAGAATTCAAGCGGGATCACCCAGCGACTTCCGCGCCCCACGTGGTCAGAACCATTTGACCGCGAGCTATGCCTGCGATCGGCTCCGCTGGAAGCACCCCGAATGTGGTGGACCTCCGACCCCATCTCCCCGGTTTGACCGAGGACGGTCGTCGAGCACCCCGTGAGGCCGTGCCTAAACGAATGAGACCCCCTGTGTTGAATACAGAAAACCTGCTCACCGCTGACTCGGCGTCTGAGGCCGTGGACATCGAAGAAACCCTGTCCACCGAAGAAACACCGCACGAAATCCCCCAGTTGTCCTTCTCGGACTTCGGGGTCCGCGCCGACATCGTCGAATCGCTGACCGCTGCGGGCATCACCCACCCCTTCCCCATCCAGTCGATGACCCTTCCGGTCGCACTGGCCGGGCACGACATCATTGGCCAGGCCAAGACGGGCACCGGCAAGACCTTCGGTTTCGGCATTCCCGCCCTGCAGCGCGTGGTCGGTCCCACCGATCCGGGCTACGACAAGCTCCCGGTCCCCGGCGCACCGCAGGCACTAATCATCGCCCCCACGCGTGAACTGGCAAACCAGGTCGCCACGGACATCGGCAAGGCAGCCACCAAGCGCAACGCCCGCATCGCCACGATCTACGGCGGCCGGGCCTATGAACCGCAGATCGAACAGTTGCAGCAGGGCGTGGAGATCGTTGTGGGCACCCCCGGGCGCCTGATCGACCTTCACCGCCAGCGCCACCTGAACCTCAAGAACGTGCGCATCGTGATCCTCGACGAGGCCGACGAGATGCTCGACCTTGGCTTCCTTCCCGACGTCGAGACACTGCTGGGTGCAACCCCGGAGGTGCGCCAGACGATGCTCTTCTCGGCCACCATGCCCGGCCCGGTCATTGCCATGGCGCGGCGCTACATGACCAAGCCGACACATATCCGCGCAGCGGACCCGGATGATGACTCCATCACCAAGAAGGACATCCGCCAGGTCATCTACCGCGCCCACCAGCTGGACAAGGACGAAGTCGTCGCCCGCATCCTGCAGTCAGAGGGCCGTGGCCGGACCATCATCTTCACCAAGACCAAGCGTTCGGCGGCCAAGCTGACCGACGAACTCATTGACCGCGGCTTCGCGGCCGGCGCCATGCACGGCGACCTTGGCCAGGGTGCCCGCGAGCAGGCACTGCGCGCCTTCCGCAACAACAAGGTCGACGTGCTGGTCGCCACCGACGTGGCCGCGCGCGGCATCGACGTCGATGATGTCACCCACGTGATCAACCTGCAGTGCCCGGAAGACGAGAAGACCTACCTGCACCGTGTGGGCCGCACCGGCCGCGCCGGCAACAAGGGCACCGCCGTGACCTTCGTGGACTGGGACGATGTCCCGCGCTGGGGATTGATCAACAAGGCCCTGGGCCTGAACGTCACCGATCCGGTGGAAACCTACTCCTCCTCGCCGCACCTCTTCACCGATTTGAACATCCCGGCCGGCACCAAGGGCCGCCTGCCGCGCCATGCGCGCAAGCTCGAGGGCCTTTCCGGGGAAAAGCTCGAGGACCTGGGCGAGACGGGCAAGAAGAACGCTTCACGCTCCCCCCGTTCCTCCGAGGGCAACCGACGCGGCGAACGCTCGGACCGCGGCGCCAATAGCGCAGAACGCGGCGGACGCCACGGCCATTCCCATGGCCGTTCGGACCGCCCGGCGCGCGAAGGCGAACGCCACCGCGAAACCGCGGTCGCTCCGGAGCCCGGCGAGAGTGCAGCTCCGGCCGCCGAGCGTCCGGCACGCAACCGTAATCGCAGCCGTACCCGCCGCCGCGACGGCGAAACCGTGAATCGCAACGACGCCGAGTAGCAGGCATGACGCATATCGAACCCCGCGCCGGCCTGCTCTTTGAACTTGCCCCGGAGACCGGGGAAGAGCAGCAGGCGCTCACCGTTGCATCGCAGAGGGGGGCAACGGTGGATCCCTCGGTGACGCAGTGGACGCCGACGGGCCCGAACCTGCTCGTTCACGGCGAAAACGCAACATTCCTGCCGACGTTGCCGGACGGTTCCTTCACCCTGATCTATGTTGATCCGCCCTTCAACACCGGGCGGACGCAGAAGCGCCAGGTCATGACCTCGGTCCGCGCGGCCAAGGGCGAAGGCGACCGGATCGGGTTCCAGGGCCGCAGCTACTCGACCCTGCGTGGGGACCTACACAGCTACGATGACGCGTTTGACGACTACTGGTCGTTCCTGGAACCTCGCTTGCGCGAAGCCTGGCGCCTGCTGGCCGACGACGGCACCCTCTACGTGCACCTGGACTACCGCGAGGTGCACTACGCCAAGGTCATGCTCGATGCCATCTTCGGGCGCGAATCGTTCCTGAACGAGATCATCTGGGCCTACGACTACGGCGCACGGGCCAAGTCCCGCTGGCCGGCCAAGCATGACAACATTCTGGTCTACGTCAAGAACCCCAAGACGTACCATTTCGACAATGCCGAGGTCGATCGCGAGCCCTACATGGCTCCGGGACTCGTCACTGCCGAGAAGCGCGAGCGCGGAAAGCTGCCCACCGATGTTTGGTGGCACACGATCGTCTCGCCGACCGGCAAGGAGAAGACCGGGTATCCCACGCAGAAGCCCGAAGGTATCCTGCGCAGGATCATCAACGCGAGTTCCCGCGAAGGTGATTGGGTCTTGGACTTCTTCGCAGGGTCCGGCACTACCGGAGCTGTCGCCGCCAAGCTGGGGCGCCGGTTCGTCTGTGTGGATGAAAACCCACAGTCACTCGCCGTGATGTCCAAACGAATACCCACGGCCACCGTGTTGGAAACGCTGAACGGCTGATATCCGACAGCACGCTGGAAGCTGCCGACTAACGGCACAGCAAGCGCCGGCATCTTTCTCGTAGAAGGCCACATGTTCACACCCGGGATTGTTTCGAAGATTCTGCCCGGATCTTTGCTTCTCTCAGGCGTTCCTCGAAGAAGTATCCTCCCGGCCCATGTCAGCTCGACAGGAAGCCCTTGGCCGGTGTTGGTCCCAGACCTGCAGTATTTCCCTGCAGGCTGCAAACGATCACGACTACCTCGCAGAACGTGCCACCTGCCTGTGGAAAACCTCTCCCAATGATGCGGCAAGGGGGTTAGTATGTCTGCTAATTGACTCCAACCGAATCGTGGGACCTTGGCATGTTTGCGAAGTTCAAGAGCGTCATCGGCATCCTCTGCGCCAGCGCGCTCATGCTCATAGCGGCGGGATGCAGTTCGAATCCAGATCCGACTGAGTCCAGCGGTCAATCTTTGAGTCCGACCACAACCTCGTCCGGTTCACCGTCGACGCCACCTCCGTCTGCAACCGTAGAACCAACTCCGACGCCAGTTCCAGCCAGCTCCAAGGGACCCGCCAAGAACTGGCCGGTCCCGAAGCTACCCGAAGCGGCAAAGGAGAAATCGAAGGAAGGTATTGCTGCGTTTACAAAGTACTACTTTGAGCTGGTCGACTACACGGTACTGACATATGACACCAAACCCATCAAGGCAGTCACAGAGCATTCTTGCTACCTTTGCGCGAAACAGATTATCGATCCCGGCGATAGCAATCGAGGCCAGGGCAACTGGCATGTTGGCGGAAAAACCGTAATATCTGTAAATTTCGTCAAACTCGTGGATTCGATTGGAATCTCCGGTTTTACGTTCGAGCGAGAAAGAACATCGATCTATCTCCCAAATGGGGACCTTCAGTCTGAGATACCAGCAACTAAAAGTTCACAACCCGGCACGCTTCACTTGTCGTACGTCAAAGGATGGAAAGTCGTCGACGTAGAGTTCGTGGATATCAAGGGAAAGTAATCAAAATGTTTCGGATGACTGCCGTACTCATTGCTTTCCTTGCGGTCGTATTGTCACCTATTCGGCCAGATGCGGTTCCGCTAGCCTTGCTCCCCTGTGCTGATGAGATGTATATGGGCGGAGATAGCGGGCACACCGGAGAAGGCCGGTGTCAGGAGCATGAAGCCCCGGATTCGCCTCCCTCTTCGTTCTTTCGCGATGGAACGAAAAGCAAACAGGTCAAGTACGGGCCAAAGCTAAAGTACCGCATTGAGTATTACCGGCAATGCGAGCCTTCCCTCACCGTTGAGTTGGGATGTGACGCCAACCCCGACGCCCCTTGTGCAGATGGCAGCTATCCCTTGCTTCGTCTGATATACGCGGTCAATGGGCCACGAAGAGGCGAACTTGTCGGGAGAAGCTCGTATTGCAGCACCGAACCGAGCATCGAGATCCCCGGCGCTGAGCAGGACATCGCAAAAGTAACACCAGAGAGATTCCGTGATTTGCCACTACTTGCTTCGACAATTATCAGCCAGCCGGAGAACTTCTCCCTGCGCAACGGCCACGCGCACATGTATGCGAATTCCAAGTCTCAGTCTTTCAACGTGACGATCTTCGATCAGGATGTCAGGATCCGCGCACTTCCAGTGTCATACGGATGGAACTACGGAGACGGAACGACACGGCAGCTGAGCTTTCCAGGAACAGCCATGGCGAAACGCGGGTTCGACGAGCCTACAACCAGCAGCCATGTCTACAAGGAAACGGGAGACTTCGGTGTTGGGCTAACCACTAGGTTCCGTGGCGAATACTCAACCGAGGGTGGTCCCTGGACCCCGATTCCCGGTGTTGCCAATGTTCCGAGTGAACCCATCACGATGAGTGTATGGAGAACGAAGAAGATCTTGGTTGCTGAAAACTGTAACCAGGATCAAAACTCACCGGGTTGCGCTACCATTTTCACAGAGTAAGTCCGGGGCAGCCCACGTGTTCGAGCCAGTAGTCCGAAATCACCAGTACAGTTACGGGTTGCTCACTTCAGGAACTTCAAGGCTTCGCCGTTGTCACCTTGGCGCTGAAGCCTGCAGCCAATCGCCCAACCCAAACATTGCTCCTAAAAACAATGAAGGCCCAGGGCGTCGTCATTTGTGACGGCCCCGGGCCCTAATCATTCGGATCACCGGTTCCGCAAACTGAACCGGCGATCCATCAGAAGCTACCTAGACCAAGCTTCGATCCTCGGCGCGTGCCTGGCGCCATTCCCTGAGAAACGCACGCACGATCACGAAGAGTGTTCCGGCCACGATGACCGGCCAGACCAAGACGTAAACGGTTAACCAAAAGATATCCACAACAGTCTCCTTTTCTAATTCTCTACTTGCTGGCGGATGTGCGGTCGGAGGCTCTCTTGATCGTCTCGACAGGGTCAAAGTCCCCGACGCGGTCCTTAATGGTTGAGAAATCGAAGTTCTGCTTCGATCGCACCGACATGGCGTAACAGACAATGGTCGAAACGGAATAGGCAACCAGCGATCCGCTAAGAACCGCATACTCGTGCAGCGCCCCCATAGCGAACGGCGCAGAGACCACGATGGCCACCAACCCTACTATCCGAGCAATTTTCAGCCCGAAGAAACCGAAGGCCATGAGTCCCAGAACGACACCTATTCCAACGATGCTCAGTGCATCGACAACGATGCCGGTGACACCCGAAAGAGCGATCCATTCGAAACGCACTGGCAGGAACAGCGCCAACGCGGCCAGCGTCGAGACGGTGAAGGCCTTGTTGGTGACCTTCTTCCAGTAGAAGCTGGCAATGACAGGGAAGACCAAGGCACCCCAGAGGGCGCCCACAAAGACCAACAGATCAAGGATGTTCATTTGGCCACTGGCAAAGAACAAGCCCGCCCCGGTCGCCAGGATCATACTGATGCGACCAACCAGCAGCATCGTCTTGGGGTTAACGTTCTTCTTTCCCACTGATTGACCGTAGAAGTCGGCCATCGCGATGGATGACAACGCAGACAGGTCCGAGTCAGCCGTGGAAGATAGTGATCCGATAATCATGATGAAGAAGAGACACAGCAAAACTGGTCCGAGGTATGTAACGGCCATCTGCGGGATCAGGTTATTCATGTCCCCGTCCAATGGAGTAATGCCCGCGTACAAGGCCATAACTCCAAGCATGCCGATTCCGATAACTGTCGCCGCGTAACCCACGCTGGCAGTGATGAAAGTCGGCTTGATCAGGTCTTCACGGACGGCGAACAACCTCTGCGCAATCGTCTGGTTGCCAATTGCATAGGCCAGGACGGCCGCGATATACGGGGCACCCTGGTTGAGGAACGCCTCGGAGGAGAAGAAGTTGGCTTGCTGGGGGGTTAGGTTGGATGCGCCTGATTCAAAGAGGCCCGGCCCCCCGGCAGCGAAGAAGACCACGGGAATGATGATGACCACGGCACCAAGCATGGCAACGACTTGAGCGAAGTCCGTCAGCACCGAAGCGCGGAAGCCCGACCACAGGGTGTATAGCAGGACACCTGCAGCAACAGCGATGATGCCTTGGCTGAAGCTAAAGGGCGAGAGCAACGCGATCAAGGCTCCGCCTGCAATGAAGTTCGAGGTCAAGGAAATTACGCTGCCAAGGATGTTGGAACCTGCGAGCATGAGCTGGCTGGACCGTCCGTGGCGGGCATACATAACTTCGGCAAGGGTGTGTGCCTTTGGCGCAACCGCGCGGATTCTCCGGCCAAAGGGGTAGATGAATAGAATCATCAAAGCGCCCCAAAGGCCGTAATGGATCGGTCCGGAAATACCATAGGTATAGCCAGATGTAGCCGAGGCATACATCGAAGATGCCCAAATCCACGTCGCTGTCATGCTCGCCGCGGAGACTCCGAAACCTATCTTGTTTCCGGCCGTCATATATCCGTCGGCATTCTCTTTTTTCTTACCAATAAAGAGAGTCATTACAAAAGTGCCACCATAAAAAAGCACCAACAACCCCAGGACTAACCATCCCGCGAGAAGTTGATATTCTCCATTTTGGAGATCCATATCCATCCTCTCATCATAGGAATCCCGCCGGAAAACAATTCCTACTACCTGCGCGCTGGCCAACGAGGGCACAATTAGTCGACTCCGCATACACGAGTCGATCAGGCATCCGACGTGGACGCATTCAGAGCGCGCAAAACCACCCTGACTTAGAGTCGGATCCTGGACATCAGGTACTCATCGCGGGACTTCATACTCACCAGCGCGGCCGATTCATGTCCAATTAGATGGCTAAACTCACGCCATCGTGGTTGTGGGCTGCTTCGTGAAACGTTGGAACTAAGCTCGACAAAAATGTTTCAATACTCGAAGCAACCAGATTGATAATAACAGGTAACCAACGAGCCTGCTCGTGACTGGGATAACATTCCGATACCGTCTCGCATGATGAATCGGCAACTTGACTTTGCCCGGATCTTTCTTGAATTCGATGCTGCATCTAACGCAATCAAGGATCAGCATTGGATTACAGTCTGAACAACCGAATAATGAATATAGTTCAGAGAACCTTCATGCTCAGGTCAAAAATCCTATCGTTTCCATCTCAGCGGTACCGTTCTGAAGCCCACCGAGCCGCAGCTGTGGCTATCGCGATAAACTCCGCGCTCAACATTCGAACTGATACGGCCGACGGTCTAGAACGATTCAGGCATCCCCATCGGAGAAGAACCGGTTCCAGCGGCAATGATGCGCTTGAGCATTTCCACTGAAGTGGTGTTTTCGCCGAATGTATTCGGCTTTCCCGTCCCGTGGTAATCCGAGGAACCAGTGACGATCAAGTCATGCTCCTTGGCCAGCGCGCGCAGGTACTGGCGGCCTTCCTCAGGGTTGTCGCGGTGATTGATTTCCAGGCCTAGCAAACCTGCTTCGATCATCTGTTCGAAGGTGTCCTGTCCCACCACTCGACCGCGGGCCGAAGCAACCGGGTGTGCGAAGACCGGGACACCGCCGGCATCGCGCACAAGCTTGACGGCCTTGACCGCATCCACGGCGTAGTGCCCGACGTAATAGCGTGAGCGTGTAGTCAAGACCTGGGAAAACGCCTCTGTACGGGTCTGCACCACTCCGGCGGTCACCAAGGCATCGGCAATATGCGGACGGCCGATTGTTGCGCCAGGAGCCGCATGCCTGGCGATCAGGTCCCAGTCCACCGGATAGTCCTCAGCCAGCAGCTCCACCATGCGACGAGCACGAATGATGCGCGCATTCCGTGCCTTGTCGATTTCCTCAAGCAGTCCGGGGTGGTGTGGATCGTGGAGGTAAGAGAGCAGGTGGACGCTGACGCCGGCCCCGGATCTGCAGGATATTTCCATCCCGGGGATTAGCCCGATGCCTAGTGCCAGGGCGGCTTCACCGGCTGCTTGCCATCCTGCCGTCTGGTCGTGGTCAGTCAAGGCCACCACGTCGAGGCCGGCTGCCTTGGCAGAGGCAACCAAAACAGCAGGAGGCTCAGTCCCGTCGGATACATGTGAATGAGCATGAAGGTCGATCCGCATAGCTGACAGCGTATCCCTCTTCGCATCGGCGAAGTGGCTGATCCCTCCGTGTTCTTCCCACGACGAACAAGCCGGTTGGAGGGGCCGATCGCATCCTCCTGTGCCGGCATGCGCAACGCCCGGCCCACGCGGCGAAAAGCGGTGTTTGGGTCCACTGCAAAATAGCGCCGTGTGATGGGCGCCTTGGCGTATCCCTCCAGGCTTTGAGACGATTGGATAATGAGCACTGAAGCAACCACCACCACCGGCAGCAACCAGCCCCTAGAAGAGCGCGTGAACAACCGTTCCCAGCGCCCCAGTTCCGAGGCTTTCAAGGCGTTCATGGCGTCGTCATGGGCCACAGACACATCTGCCCTCCCCGGGCCGGACGACGTCGCACCGTACGCGGCCAAGCGCCGTGCCGCGATCTCCTCCCGTTTCTCCGGTGAGCGCCTAGTGATTCCGGCCGGGCCGCTCAAGGTCCGTTCCAACGACTGCGACTACCGTTTCCGTCCGCACTCGGGCTTCGCCCACCTCACCGGCCTTGGTCTTGACCACGAACCGGACGCAGTCCTGGTCATGGAACCTGTCGCTGAGGGCACGGGTGACAACGAGTCGAACCACAACTCAACGTTGTACTTCACCCCGATGGCCGGTCGCGATTCCGAGGAATTCTACGCCAGCGCCCGCAGCGGTGAGTTCTGGATCGGCCCGCGCCCGACCCTTGCCCTGCTCCAGGCACGTTTGGGACTGCCGACCGCAGATGTCACCGGCCTTGAATTCGCCATCACCACCAATGCCGGCGCGGTCGAATTCGGCGGTATGCGTATTCGCCTGCTGCGTGAGGTCGACGTGAACTGCGACGCATTGGTCGACACTTCCCGCATCAACACCAGTGTTGACCTTGAAGCATCCGATGCCCTCGACGGGGAACTCACCGAGGCCTTGAGCGAGATCCGGCTGGTCAAGGACGCCTGGGAGATCGCGGAAATGAAGAAGTCGGTGGCCGCCACGGTCAACGGTTTCCACGACGTGGTCAAATCGCTGGACCGGGCAATGACCCACCATCGCGGCGAGCGCGTGGTCGAAGGCGCATTCTTCGCCCGCGCCCGGGAAGAAGGCAACGACCTGGGCTACGACACCATCGCTGCCTCGGGCAACAACGCCACGGTGCTGCACTGGATCAACAACAACGGCACCGTCGATGACGGGGACCTGCTGTTGCTCGATGCCGGTGTCGAAGCCGAATCGCTGTACACCGCCGATATCACCCGCACCCTGCCGGTGAACGGCAAATACACGCAGGTCCAGCGCAAGATCTACCAAGCCGTGCTCGACGCCGCGGATGCCGCGTTCGCCGTGGCCAAGCCAGGGCGCAAGTTCCGCGACCTGCACACCACCGCCATCACCGTGCTCGCCCAGAACCTCGAGGCATGGGGCCTGCTGCCGGTGCCGCTGGAAGAGGCGTTGTCCCCCGAGGGCCAGCAGCACCGCCGTTGGATGCCGCACGGCACCAGCCACCACCTCGGCCTGGACGTGCACGACTGCGCCCAGGCCAAGGCCGAGCTGTACCTGGACGGAGTGCTTGAAGAGGGCATGGTCTTCACCATCGAGCCCGGACTGTACTTCAAGAACGAAGACCTGGCCGTACCGGAGGAATACCGGGGCATCGGCATTCGCATCGAGGACGACGTCCTGGTCACCGCCGATGGATGCGTGAACCTTTCCGCGGCCCTGCCACGCACCCCCACCGAGGTCGAGGCCTGGATGGCCGAAGTGCGCAAGGGCTAGACCCTCCTCCTCGCCGGCGTCTGACCCCGCCTGCCGGAACAACGGCGAAGGACGGCCTCCATCACCTGATGGAGGCCGTCCTTTGCACTTAGGCGATAAACGGGCGCGGGGGTCGGTGTTCCGCCGCGGCGATTGCCTGCTGGCGTTTGAGACCAGAGGGGGAACCTGACTGCGCTAGGCCTGCTTGCCGCTCTGCGGATCGTGAGGGGTTTCCGTTGCAGGGGCTTCATGGGCGCGATCCGTCCCGCCGCTTTCGTTGCGCCGCCCGTCGTGGTCGTCGGTGTGCGCGTCCGTGCCGGAGCTGGTCGGGGCCTGTGCACTGGCTTCGGGATGCGCTGCAGGTGCCGCAGGCGGAACTGGATCCTGGGCCGGGGCCGCGTCGGACTCCTGTTCAGCGGCGGGCGGATTGTCTTGGACTCGGATGCCGAACTGCGGGCGTCCGTCAGGCAAGTCGGAGTAGCTGCCCGTCGAGGGCTTCGGGGCAACGGGTGCCACTGGGTCGGTTGTTGCAGGGCCGTGCTGTGCGAGGGGTGGTTGTGCTTGTGGCTGCACCGGTGGGTGGTGTGCACCGACCCCGTTGTCGGCCGCCACGCGGCTCATCGGCAGCTTCGCCGCCATTGCCCGTGCGGCGTGTGCATGGGAGAACGCCACCACGACGTCATAGCTAGTGGCAAGGACCTGTGATTGGGAGGCAAAGTCCCGCTTGCCGCGCCGGAAGGAATAGCTCACCACTCCCACCAGCATCCAGATGGCCATGCCGATGCCTACCGAGGACAGGATCTGTGCCACGGCGTTGGACCCGGGGCTAAAAATGGTCAGCACCAACCCCACGAAGACACCGAACATCGCACCCTGCGCGGCCCCGGCGGCGGCGACCTTCGGGTAGCTGAGCTTCGCGGTGACCCGCTCCACCGATTTGAGGTCGTTGCCCACGATCGTGATGTTAGCTACGGGGAAGTCGTTGTCCGCGAGGTAGTCCACCACCTTTTGTGCGTCCAGGTACGTGTTGTAGCGCCCCAGGAGCTCGCCGCGGGGCAGGCCGAGCACGGTCGGGTTGGATGGGGACGCACCAAGTGGGGAAGACATATATCCATTGTGCACGTTGCGGCACCGGAACCACTGGCTTGATCGCTGAAGGTGAAAGCCACGCGTCCATCCGGAGCCCTTCGGGCAGGTCGTGATCGCCACCGCGGCCAAACCATCATGGGCCACAGCGCAGGCAGTAGCCTAGAGAGCGTGAGCAGCAATTCAACGAAGGTCTTCATTGCACGACTACTGGGCCTGGATGTCTTTGACCCGATGGGCGACCGCCTGGGCCGGCTACGCGATGTCGTGGTGATTTCACGCGTGAGCGACAAGCCCGCCCAATGTGTTGGTGTGGTGGTCGAGGTTCCGGGCAAGCGCCGGGTGTTCGTCCCGATGACCCGCATCAGGGCCATGGAAGCCGGGCAGGTCATTTGCACCGGCCTGGTGAACATGCGCCGCTTTGTCCAGCGCGGCGCGGAGATCCTCGTGGCCGCAGAGCTTCTGGACCGGCGGGTCGTCTTCGCCGACGGCAGCGGCCAAGCAGTGGTCGAGGACATCGGCCTGGCCCTGGAACGCAGCGGAGACTGGATCATTTCCGATTATTACGTGCGCCGCGGAGATCCCGCCGGCGGCCTACTGGGCCTGCGCCGCTCCCGCGGGGAACGGCTGCTGGTGTCCTGGGACGCCGTCGTGCACGCTGCCCTGCACGAGCCCCAGGCAGCCAACACCTACGTTGCAGCCCACGACGAGATGAAACCGGCGGACTTCGCCGACGCGCTGCACGAGATGAACCTCAAGCGCCGGGTCGAGGTCGCCAGCGAGCTGCAGGACGACCGGCTGGCAGACGTGCTCCAGGAGATGCCCGACGAGGAGCAGGTGCAGATCCTCTCCGCCCTGGACATGGAGCGCGCCGCCGACGTACTCGAGGAAATGGACCCGGACGACGCCGCCGACCTGCTCAACGAGCTCAGCGAAGACACCCAGCACGCGCTGCTGGAACTGATGGAGCCAGAGGACGCCCGGGACATGCGCCGCCTGCTTGAATACGCCGAGGGCACCGCCGGGTCGATGATGACCCCGGTGCCGGTGATCCTGTCCCCGGAGGCCACGGTCGCCGACGCGCTGGCTTCGGTGCGCCGCGAGGAGTTGAGCCCCGCGCTTGCCTCAACGGTCTTCGTGGCCCGTCCCCCGCTGGAGACACCCACCGGTCGCTACCTGGGCCTAGTGCACATCCAGGCTCTGCTGCGCACCCCGCCGCCGGAATCCCTGGGCAACATCCTGGATTCCGCCGTCGAGCCCATCGACGACATGGCGCAGGTCGCCGAGGTCGCCCGCACCCTGGCCAGCTACAACCTGACCTCGCTGGCCGTGGTGAACGACGCCGGCCGGCTGGTCGGGGCGGTGACCGTCGATGACGTCCTTGACCACCTGCTGCCCGATGACTGGCGCACCCACGACGAACATCCCGAGCCCGAGGCCCTCCCCCTTGCAACGGGCACCGTGCAACCACCAGTGACCGGAGGACCCCATGGCTGAAAAACGCCAATCGACGACAGGCCTGGACACCCCCATGTCGGCCCGCGCCCGGTTCTTCCCGCGCCGTTCGCCTAACCCCGACATGTTCGGCTCCAGCACCGAGAAGTTCGCACGATTCATGGGCACCCCGCAGTTCCTGCTGTACATGAGCATCTTCTGCGTGTTCTGGCTGATCTGGAACACCTGGGCCCCGCTGGATTGGCGCTTTGACTCCGCGGCGCTGGGGTTCACCGCACTGACCCTGATGCTCTCCTTGCAGGCCTCCTACGCCGCCCCGTTGCTATTGCTGGCCCAAAACCGGCAGGATGACAGGGACAGGGTTTCGCTCTCCGAGGACCGCGGCCGTGCCGAGCGCAGCCTCTCGGACACCGAATACCTCACCCGCGAACTCGCCGCCCTGCGCATCGCCCTGCGCGATGTGGCAACCCGCGACTACGTACGCAGCGAATTACGCTCGGCGCTCGAGGACCTGCTGGAAACCGCCGACGGCGAGGAACTGAATCTGCGGGCCAGGAACCCGCGGCGCCGCGAACGCAGCGCCACCAACACCGGACTGATCCCCCAAGTCCCCCGGGGCCCGGGCAATCAGCCGCGCAGAGCAAGGAACGACAACCCATGAACATCGAGCCTCGGCTCCAAGAAGCACTGGCCACCGTCCAGGACCCCGAAATCCGCCGGCCCATCACCGAACTGGGCATGGTCGAATCGGCGTCATTGGACGATGGCACGGTACGCGTGAAGGTCCTGCTGACCATTGCCGGCTGCCCCATGCGCTCGAGAATCGAAGACGATGTCAAAGCGGCACTGGCAGCGGTGCCCGGGGTACGCGAGGTGGACCTGGAACTTGGCGTGATGAGCCCCGAACAGCGCGCGGAGCTGCGCTCCTCGCTGGTTTCGCGCACCACCCCCTTCTCCGATCCCGCCTCGCTGACACGGGTCATAGCCATCGCCAGCGGCAAGGGCGGGGTCGGCAAGTCCTCGCTGACGGCCAACCTGGCCTGCGCCATGGCAGCGGACGGACTGCGGGTGGGCCTGATCGACGCCGATGTCCACGGGTTTTCCATCCCCGGGCTGCTGGGCATCCCCGGCGCCAAGCCAACCCGTGTCGATGAGATGATCCTCCCGCCGGTCGCCCACGGGGTGAAGGTCATCTCCATCGGGATGTTCGTGCCGGACAACAAACCGGTGATCTGGCGCGGTCCCATGCTCCATCGTGCCCTTGAGCAGTTCCTCACTGACGTGCACTTCGGGGACATCGATGTACTGCTGCTGGATTTGCCCCCGGGCACCGGGGACATCGCGATCTCCGTCTCCCAGCTCTTGCCGGGCTCCGAGCTCGTGATCGTCACCACCCCGCAGGCGGCTGCCGCCCAGGTCGCCGAGCGCGCCGGTTCGATCGCCGTGCAGACAGGCCAAAAGGTTGTCGGCGTCATCGAGAACATGAGCGCCCTGGTGTTGCCCGATGGCAGCACGATGGACATCTTTGGTTCCGGCGGCGGCGCGGATCTTGCCCGGCGGTTGTCCCTGGTGCTGGGCAACGACGTCCCGTTGCTGGGCCAGGTGGCATTGGACCCGATGCTGCGCGCCGGAGGGGATGCGGGGGTCCCGTTGGTGCTCTCGGATCCCGGGTCCGCGGCAGCGGAACAGATCATTGCCATGGCCAGGAGACTGGCGCGCCGCCCCCGCGGGCTCTCCGGCAAGAAACTGGGAGTCACCCCGCTCTAGCCCAGGCTGCCACGACAAAAAGAATCAGGGCATCCAGGGTTCCCCGGCCCACAAAAGGGGAATACGCGCTCCGGGCTAGGTCGCTTCGCTATCAAAGGGCGCCGGTTCGTGCGGGGCCAATGGCTTGCTTCGTGTGATCTCCACCGGTCGGTGGGATATTACCGGTTCCTGCTTCGCGGCACTGGCGGCATCGTCGAATTCATCGAGAAGCGCGTCCTTGATGATTCGGCGGGGGTCGTATTGGCGCGGGTCCAGCTTGCGCCAATCCATGTCAGCGATGTCGTCGCCGACCTCTTCGCGCAGCTGCTCCTTGGCTCCCGTGGCCATCTTGCGTAGTTCCTTGACCAGCCGCGCCAGCTGGGACGCGTACTCAGGAAGTTTCTCGGGTCCCAAAATAACGACGGCCAGCACCGCAAGCACCAGCAGTTCACTGCCATTGATTCCCAAAAACACCCTTGAAGACTACCTGCTTTCGAGCGAAGACGAGGCCACTGCCTACTTGAAGTCCAAAACCATGAGGCGGGAGAAACCACGGAGCATTCTCTGCGGGATGTTCTCACTGCCTTGGTCAAAGGACACGATGTGCGTGTGCTCCCCCACGACCAGCCTTTGCAGGATCTGCTCTACATCGGCCTTGGAAAGGTTCGTGCTGACCTTGTATTTTACGTCTTCCATGTTCAACGTGGCCGTACCATCAGCATACGTGACGGCGGCGGCCGCCTTGGCGCCGAGGCGGTGCCCAAGCTCCGTGAGCATCCCCGAGGTCGGATCCGTGGTTGCACCTGCGGACGCGGTCTTCCGGAGACCCACATCCTTGGCCCCGGGCAGTGCACGGGTCTCGGCAAGTTCAACCGTGCGGTGACTATCGGTGTCACTGTCGCTCAGGACCATGGTCACCGTGGCTTCGCCCTTCTTCAGCTGCCCGGATGCCGATGCCAAGGTAAATCCCGCCGCTTCGATAACCGGGCAGGTCCAGCCGGCTTGGCGCAGTTCGCTCAGGGCTCCGGCATCCAGGCTTCGGGCAGTGGATCCCCAAGACTCTGCGGGATCATGTTCCGGTGCCGCATTTGCGGCAGGAGCACCCAGGATCCATGACATTGCCGCTATGGAAGCAACCAACGCGAAGACCAGCAGAAATACGATCATGGGCACGACGCCGATCCCCCGGCGCGTGCCCGCGCCCCGGTCCTGCGGCAGGGAGTAGTGCGCGCCAAGCAACGTTTGTGCGTTCAAGGGTTCGAAGTTGCGCCCGCTGAAAGCAGCGCCTCTTCCCATGCCTTGATCGGACCCGAGTGCGGCCGAGCACGAATCGCAGTACCCCAGGTGTTTTTCAAGCGACTTCCTTCGGCGTCCGCGCAACAGGCCGTCCGCGTAGTCACCTAGCCAACGTTCTTGCTGATGCATTCCCTAGCGCACTCCCGGGATCGTCCGCCGGATAATGGGCAGCGATATCGTTGCCGGGGGCCTGGCTGCCGGGTTGCGGTGCGCCAATTTCTCGCGCAGCATCCCTCGCCCGCGGTGGATCCTGGAACGAACGGTACCGAGTTTCACGTTCAAGGCCTCCGAGACCTCGTCGTAGGAGAGTCCTTCGAGATCGCACAAGACCACCGCGGCACGGAACTCGGGGCTGAGCGCGTCCAAGGCCGCTTGAACGTCGAGATCAAGGTTGTTGTATTCAAAGCTTCGCTCGGGGCCTGGTGCCGTCCCGGGGATCTTCGCTTCCGCGTCCTCGGCAAGCCCGTCAAAACGGATACGTGACTTGCGACGCGCCTGGTCAAGAAACAAGTTCGTGGTGATACGGTGCAACCAACCACCAATGGTGCCAGGGGTGAAGGTATGCAGCGAGCGGAAAACCCGGACAAAGGTTTCCTGCGCCAGGTCTTCGGCATCTTGTCGGTTGCCCGTGAGCCGGTAGGCCAGCCGGTAGACCCGGGGTGAATGGTCCCTGACGATTTCCTCCCAGGTTGGCACCGTAAGCTCGGCAGGCTCGTCGAGGAAGCGTACGTCGCTGGCCATGGACTGAATAGATGCGTTCACGTGACCAAGTCTGGCCCATGCTCCTGAGCGGAAGCTGAAAGTAGTCTGTAACGCCCCTGGTTCGGTTTCTGCCTATCGGGCATCGCTGCGGGGATAGGATGAACCAGCAGGGTTTGTCCACCACGGACGTCGACTCCAACGCACACAAGGTGCAGCGAGCCGAGCCCACCAACCCACTTCGTACCGCAAAGGATTCGCCGAACTCCCATGAACCTGGACATCTTCAGCAGCTGGACATACGCACAGGCTCAGGCTCAAGACGACGAGGTCTTGGAGCGGGCCCGCGAACGCGGGCGCGAACTGGGGGTGGAATCGGTGGGAGCCGCCACGGCCGGATTCCTCACGGTGCTGGCCGCCCTTTCCGGAGCACGGAACATCGTGGAAATCGGAACCGGCGTCGGGGTCTCGGGTACCAGCTTGCTGCGCGGAGCCGGAAAGCATGCCGCGTTGACCACGATCGACATCGATGTCGAGCACTTGGCAGCCGCCCGCGAGGGATTCCACGATGCCGGTGTCGACCTTTCCAGGATCCGGGCCATCTCCGGCCGCGCCCAAACAGTGCTGCCCAGGCTCACCGACAATGCCTACGACCTGGTCTTCATTGATGCCGACAAGTCCCACCTGCTCGAGTACGTCGCCCAAGCCATTCGTTTGGTGAAGGTCGGTGGAATGATCATCATGCACGACGCCTTCGACCAGCATCGCGTGTCCAAGCCAGCCGTGCGCCAACCCAGCACGGTGGCCACTCGCAACGCCTCCCGGCAGCTGCGTGATGACGAACGTTTCCTCACCACGTTGGTCCCCACCGGGTTGGGCCTGCAGCTCGCGGTACGAACAACCTAGAGCAAGCAACGGCGCACCGACCGGCTTCGGGAACCCCGGAACAACGCATCCCCCCGAACATGGCTCGGGGCGGGGGCCCAGCCATTGGCCAGATCCCCGCCCCGAGGCGTTCAAGCACCGCTGACTACTCGGTGGCTCCCACAAGGCATTCACGAAGTGCGGTGGCTTCCTCGACATTGAGTTCAACAACCAAACGCCCACCGCCGTCAATCGGTACGCGCATGATCAGGCTACGGCCTTCTTTTGTGACTTCCATCGGACCATCCCCGGTACGTGGTTTCATCGCAGCCATGAGCGCTGTTCCCTTTCATTTGAGGCAAAGGACCCTTTTGGGCCTTCACCCAGTGGTGAGTTAATTGGCGAGTCCAGGTGTATTTGATTCGCTTTTAACTTGCTACATCCTATTATTCCGAAGAAATGCTCGTGTTGCTAATCACAGGGTCATTTGCGTGTTCCGCGATGACCTCACGTAACCGAGAAATCTCGGTGGAAATCGCATCAAGCACTTCATCGACTTGGTCGCAGCGATAACCACGCAGCGCCAAGGAGAATCGAGCGGAGTCGACATCCGCTGAAGTTGGCTGCTCGGGCAGAAGCACCGGCGGCAAGCTGGCGACGGGCTCCACCAGCCCCTGGATCGGGTCGGCAACCGCTTCGAACCGGCGCCCGGTCCCGCTCGCCCGGGTTCGTGTGGTCCCTATTCCCAGGAACACGGCTGCACCAAGAATGACGATGGCAATCACCAGCAACATGTAGACCATCTATGACTCCTCTAAAATCGTCACGTGCACAACCAGTCTTAGTCCGCCGCAACAAACCCATTGGGCCGTGCCGAGTTGACCATGATATCGACCGCTTCCTCGATGTCGTCGGTGAGCCGGATCAAGTCGAGATCGGGCGGCGAAATCGCACCTTCTTCGACAACCGTGTTTTTCAGCCAATCCAAGAGCGGGGTCCAGTAAGCGGTGCCGACTAACACGATCGGGAACCCCGTGACCTTTTCGGTCTGGACAAGAGTCAGCGCCTCAAAAAGCTCGTCCAGTGTTCCGTAGCCGCCCGGCAAGACAATGAAGCCCTGGGAGTACTTGACGAACATGGTCTTTCTTGCGAAGAAGTAGCGGAAGTTGACGCCCAGGTCCACCCACTCGTTGAGGCCGGTTTCGAACGGGAGCTCAATACCCAGGCCAACCGAAACGCCGCCACCGTTAACCGCGCCCTTGTTCGCGGCTTCCATGGCACCCGGGCCGCCACCGGTGATCACTGCGACACCGGCAGAGGCAATGAGTTCACCGATCCTCTCGGCTTGGAGGTAGCGCTCCGATCCCCGCTTGGTGCGGGCGGAACCGAAGACGCTGATCGCAGGCCCCAGGCCGGCCAGGGCACCGAAGCCCTCAACGAATTCGCTTTGGATGCGCAGCACACGCCAAGGATCGGTATGAGTGAAGTCCTGGTTTCCCCGTTTGCCGCTCTGCCTATCGAGCAAATAGCTGTCCGACTGTTCGGCATCGGCCTGCGCACGACGCAGGACGACCGAGCCCTTCCGGCGAGCCGGGTCCGGCAGCGGATCAAAGTCTTTAGCGTGCGAATTCTGGCGTTGCATGCCCTCAACCCTAACGCCAATACCCGCCCCGACTGGCAACGCAGCGCTTTGATTTGACTACGATTTGGTATCCTCGTTCCGAATAGTAGACGTGAATAGGGTCACGTCGGATAGGGTTCATGTCATGAGCACAGATTCCCACTCGAGTAGCGCTAAGGCGGGCCTGACTCCCATTGTCAAGCTATCTGCCGTTAACAAGCACTATGGACCTCTTCATGTTCTTCAGGACATCAATCTTGAAGTCGACAAGGGTGAGGTAGTAGTCGTCCTAGGTCCATCCGGCTCAGGCAAATCGACCTTGTGCCGCACCATCAACCGCCTGGAAACCATCGATACCGGCACCATCGAAATCGATTCGAAGGTGTTGCCCGAAGAAGGCAAAGCACTGGCGAAGCTCCGTGCCGATGTGGGCATGGTTTTCCAGTCTTTCAACCTCTTTGCGCACAAGACCATCCTGGAAAACGTCACCCTCGGCCCGATCAAGGCCAAGGGGATGAAGAAGGCAGAAGCCGAGAAGCTCGCCATGACCTTGCTGGAACGTGTTGGCGTTGCCAACCAGAAGGACAAGCTTCCGGCGCAGCTATCGGGCGGACAGCAGCAGCGTGTGGCCATTGCCCGTGCGCTGGCCATGCGGCCAAAGGTCATGCTTTTTGACGAGCCCACCTCCGCCCTGGACCCGGAAATGATCAACGAAGTCCTCGACACCATGATCGGCCTGGCCAAGGAGGGCATGACCATGATCGTGGTCACCCACGAGATGGGCTTCGCCCGCAAGGCGGCGGACCGGGTGATTTTCATGGCTGATGGCCAGATCGTCGAGGAAGCGACGCCCGAGGAGTTCTTCACCAACCCGAAGAGCGCCCGTGCCAAGGACTTCCTCGGCAAACTCATTACCAACTAAAACCCAGGCACTTTCTTAGTTCGATGGACGGGGAACTCGCCCTCGTCCTTGATCACAACAAGGAGAAACAATGCGTAAGACTCGTATTGCATCAATAGCAGCCATGGCAGCAGCCGCTGCCTTGGCGCTGACAGGCTGTGGCGGTGGCGGTGGAGACGCCGGCGGCGATGGCGGCGGCGGCGATGGCGGCGGCGGTGGCGACAAAGTGAAGATCGGCATCAAGTTCGACCAGCCTGGTCTTGGCTTCAAGGACGGGGACAAGTTCACCGGCTTCGACGTCGATGTCGCCAAGTACGTTGCCAATGAGCTCGGCTTCAAGGAAGAGAACATCGAATGGGTTTCCGCCCCGTCGGCAAACCGTGAAACCCTGTTGGAGACCAAGCAGGTCGACATGATCCTTGCGACCTACTCGATCACCGATTCCCGCAAGGAGCGCGTTGCCTTCGCCGGACCGTACTTCGTTGCAGGCCAGGACCTGTTGGTCCGCCAGGACGACAGCTCCATCACCGGACCGGACACCTTGAAGGGCAAGAAACTCTGCTCTGTCACCGGTTCCACTTCGGCCAAGAAGGTCTCCGATTCCTACCCAGGCGTCAGCCTGGTTGAGCAGGGCGGCTACGCAGACTGCCTGGGCCTGCTGGAAACCGGCGGGATCGACGCTGTCACCACCGATGACATCATTCTTGCCGGCCTGGCAGCCACCCCAGCCAACAAGGGCAAGTTCAAGGTCGTTGGCAACACGTTCACCGAGGAGATGTACGGCGTCGGCCTGACCAAGGGCAACGACACCTGCGAAAAGATCAACACGGCCATCTCCAAGATGATCAAGGACGGTGAATGGGAGAAGTCGCTCAAGGCCAACACCGAGGGCACCGGCTACACCCCGAACGCCGAGTTGAACCCCCCGACGCCCGAGCCCTGCGCTTAATCGTTGACTGTTTCATTGCGGGACTCATCCGACGCGGGCACCGTGCCGGATGGGTCCCCTTCCAACCGCACCCCAAAGGAGTAGGCCGTGCAAGGCTACCTTTCACTGTGGGATCAGTACGGCGAAGCAATGTTGTCCGCGTTCTGGGGCAACATCCAGCTGACGTTCTGGGCTGCCATCGCCTCGTTCGTGTTGGGCACGATCCTGGCGTTGATGAGAATTTCGCCAGTGCCGAGCTTCCGCGCCTTCGGGACCGCATACGTGAACATCTTCCGAAACACCCCGCTGACGATCATCATGGCCTTCGGCGTGCTGGTGCTCTTCGGCGTCTTCCAAATCCAGTTCAGCTCGGACTTCGACCTGAACTTCTTCCAGATCGCCATCCTCGGATTGTCGATCTACCACGCGGCGTTCTTCTGCGAAGCCATCCGATCGGGTGTCAATACCGTCCCCCTGGGCCAGGCTGAAGCAGCCCGCGCCATCGGGTTGAGCTTCCTGCCGGCGGCCCAGCTGGTCATTTTGCCCCAGGCTTTCCGCGGCGCCATCGCTCCGATGGGCAATGTGCTGATCGCGTTGATCAAGAACACCACGGTCGCCGTCGCCGGCTCCGTGACGGAGATTTCGGGAGTGATGAAGGAAATGCTCGAAATCCGCTCCGACGTCGGGCTGCTGATCTTCTTCACCGTGGCCGTCATGTTCGTGATCGTTGTCATTCCGGTCGGCCTGCTCACGACCTACCTTTCCAAGAAGTTGGCGGTGGCACGATGAAGGCTTCCGAATCCGTACTTTTTGACGCACCCGGGCCCAAGGCGCGGCGTCGCGTCCTGATCGTGAACATCATCGGTGTGCTGATTGCCCTGGCATTGGTTTACTACCTGTACAAGGTGATGAACGACGCCGGACAGTTGACGGCCGAGAAGTGGGCGGTCTTCGGGAAGGGTTCGATCTGGGAGTTCTACATTCTCCCGGGTTTGCTGAACACCCTGAAGGCGGCCGCGGTGGCCATCGTCTCCTCTCTGGTCTTCGGCTTCATCTTCGGCATCGGACGGCTCTCGACCAACAGGGTCATCAACGTGATCAGCTCCGTCGTGGTGGAATTCTTCCGCGCCGTTCCGGTGCTGTTGATGATGATCTTCCTGTGGATCATCCTGGCGCGTACCGGGGTCGTCCCGCCGAGTGATTCCCCGTTCATTGCCGTCGTTGTCGGACTGACGTTGTACAACGGCTCTGTCGTGGCCGAGCTGATCCGCTCGGGTGTCTTCGGCTTGCCCAAGGGCCAGCGCGAGGCGGGCATCGCCATCGGACTGACCCGCAGCCAGTCGTTGCGCAGCATCGAGATCCCGCAGGCGCTGATCGCCATGCTTCCGGCGCTGATCGGGCAGTTCGTCGTGATCCTGAAGGACTCCGCACTGGGGTACATCATCAACTACAACGAGCTGCTGTTCAACGCCAAGCTCATCGGCACCGGCAACTCGAACGTGCTCCAGGCAATCGTGGTTGCGGCCGTCATCTTCATCCTGATCAACTTCGGGCTCTCGAAGTTGGCAGAGATCGTCTCGCGCCGGCTGAGCAGTTCCGGAGTCAGCGCCGCGACGCCGAAGGACCCGGCGATGCCCAATGTCGTCGCGGACGTGGGAACCGCGGTGCCCGGGGATGCCCCGAAGTAACCGGGCTCCGCAGCGCTGCTCCCAGGAGCCAATCCGACCGGCCCGCACCCCCGGTACCTCGTATCATTCGAGGCACGGGGGTGCGGGCCGGATTTTCTTGGCGCGGCGTCAGCCAAGGATGGCTACTGCGCAATCCCGGCGGACCTCGACGTCGTGGATTCCCCGCCCAGCCAGCGGCGCAGGGCGTCCAGGGATTCGTGGATCGCGGCTCGGCTGACGTGTTCGTCATCTGAATGTGCCAGCAGGGGATCTCCCGGGCCGAAGTTCACCGCGGGAATACCCAGCTCGGAGAAGCGGGCAACATCGGTCCAGCCGAACTTCGGCTTCGGTTCGCGTCCCACCGCGGCGACAAATGAGGCAGCTGCCGGGTGCTGCAGCCCGGGACGCGCACCGCCTGCGCCGTCGGTGCGCACCACATCAAAGCCCTCGAACAGCCCAAGGACATGTTCATCGGCACCTTGGATGTCCTTGTCCGGGGCGAAACGGTAATTGACCTCGACTTCGCAGGCATCGGGAATCACGTTTCCGGCGATCCCGCCGTTGATGCGCACCGCGTTCAATGACTCCCGGTAGTCCAGGCCGTCCACCGCGACGGTCCGCGGCTCGTAGTCCGACAAGACCTGCAGGACGCGGGCCGCACCATGTATGGCGTTGGTGCCCATCCAGGCCCGTGCCGAGTGCGCGGCGACACCGTGCGTGTTCACTGCATATCGAGTGGTGCCGTTGCAGCCGCCCTCCACCGTCCCGTTGGTCGGTTCGAGCAGGATCGCGAAGTCCCCGGCCAGCATTTCCGGGCTGTTGCGCAAGAGCCGTCCAAGCCCGGACTTCGGGGCTGCGACTTCCTCGTGGTCGTAAAATATGAAGGTGATGTCCCTGTTGGGATCCTCCAGCGTGGCTGCCAGGGCAAGCTGCACGGCAACGCCGCCCTTCATGTCCGTTGCGCCGCGGCCATAGAGGATCTCGCCCTCCCAACTAATCGGCACCGTCCCCCGGGCTCCGGCAGCGGTGGGCAGCGGAACGGTGTCCAGGTGGCCAGCGAGCACCACCCTCTCCTTCCGCCCCAACCCGGTACGTGCCACGATCGCATCACCGTCGCGATGCACCGCCAGCCAAGGGATCGCGCGCAATGCGGCCTCAACCGCGTCAGCCAGTACCCGCTCGTTGCCCGAGACGGATTCGATGTTTATCAGGGCCGCGGCAAGCCCGGCCACGTCGCCGTGTAAATCGAGTTCGATGGGTGCGCCGGCTTTGGCACCGGACGCTGGGCTGGGTTCGCTTTGCACAATCCAAGTTTAGTTCGGGTTGCCACGCTAGGATTGATTCATGACACCGGTAGATCCATCACTGACACCTGCTTCCGCACAAAACCTCAGGATTGCCTCTGCCCACGGCCTGGCCACCTTCGATTCCGAGGGCGCGGTACTGGATGCCTGGTTCCCGGATCCCAAGCTCGGCACCTTGGAGGACACCCCGCAGATCGCGCGCGACATGGCTGCCGCGGCACGCAACGATGCCCAGCGCGGGACCACCCAAAAGGTCATCGCCCTGGAAATCAACCTCGATGTCGCCCCGGCCGACGCCCCCGATATCTGGCTGCGCCTGCACCTTCTTTCCCACCGCCTGGTGACCCCGAACAACGTCAACCTCGATGGCGCCCTGGACCTGCTGCAAAACGTCGTGTGGACAAACTTCGGTCCCTGTTCCGTCGCCGACTTCGAGCTCACCCGCCTGCGCCTGCGACCGCGCGGCAGCCTCACCGTCTACGGGATGGACAAGTTCCCCAGGATGCTCGACTACGTCGTTCCCACCGGTGTCCGCATTGCCGAAGGCGGCCGCGTCCGCCTCGGCGCGCACTTGGCGCCCGGTACCACCGTGATGCACGAGGGTTTCGTGAACTTCAACGCCGGAACCCTTGGCGTTTCGATGGTCGAAGGACGCATCTCCTCCTCGGTCGTGGTCGGGGACGGATCAGATGTGGGCGGCGGTGCCTCGATCATGGGTACCCTCTCCGGTGGCGGAAAGCAGCGAATCACCATTGGCCGGAGGGTCCTGCTGGGCGCGAACTCCGGTGTCGGTATTTCCATCGGCGACGACTCGGTGGTCGAGGCCGGGTTGTATGTCACCGCCGGCAGCCGGGTCCAGATCGGGGACCGCGTGGTCAAGGCGCTTGAACTCTCCGGTGTCCCCAACCTGCTCTTCCGCCGCAACTCCATCACCGGCGCCGTCGAGGCGCTCCCGCGCGCCGGACAGCACGTCGAGCTGAACGCCACCCTTCATGCCAATTGATGCACACCAACGTGTGCTTTCGCTCGGTGGCACCGCGCCAGAGGAAGCACACGGCCGGCATCGGCGGACCCGCCGCTGGGCCCGAACCCTGTTGGCCCTGACGCTTGCCGTTGCACTCATTGGCGGGGCGCTCCTTGCCGCGGTGAATTTCATCGGCTTGGATACCCCGGTCGTAAAACAAAAATGCACTGCGCTGGTTGGTTCCACGCTGCACACCTTGACCCCCGACCAGGCTTCAAACGCCGCGTTGATCGCCGCCGTCGCCACCCGCCGGGGGATGCCCACCCGTGCCGGCGCCATCGGGATCGCCACCTCGATGCAGGAATCCAAGCTCACCAACATCGACTACGGCGACAACGCCGGCCCCGATTCGCGCGGGTTGTTCCAGCAGCGACCCTCCATGGGCTGGGGCACCGAGGCCCAGGTCTCCGACCCGCTCTACGCCTCGGACCGCTTTTTCGAGGAACTCTCCACCTTTGACTACAAGTCCATGTCACTGACCGATGCGGCACAAAAGGTGCAGCGCTCGGGGTTCCCGCTGGCTTACGCGGCCCACGAGGAAGAAGCCATGGCGTTCGCTTCCGCACTCACCGGGGCGTCCCCCTCGACCCTGAATTGCACGCTGCGTCCGGCCCAAGGGGAAAGCTCGCTAAAGACCGTGGCCACGGACCTGGCAGATGCCACGGGCAAGAAGGCACAGATCCTGAAGGGAAACCGCGTACGGATCCCGGTACGCGGCAAACAAGGCTGGGCCATCGCCCAATGGGCCGTGGCCAACGCCGAAAAGCACCACACCGAGTCGGTATCGTATGCAGGACTGGTCTGGGACAGGCCCGGGGGCCGCTGGGCGCCCCAAACGACAGACGATGGCTACGTGCTTATCACGTTGGCCGGCGCCAAGGGCTAGCGGCCTTCCACGGCCTGGGACAGCAGGTCGACGATGGGTTGCAAGTAGCTGTGAAACAGCGTTGCATCCCTGATCAATTCCTGGCTGAGGATCACGGTGTCCGGTTCCACGAACCAGGCGCGGCGTTCGGCCAACGGCAGTTCGACCAGCTTCAGGTGGAAGTCCCCCGTGTAGGTCCCTTCCAACTCGCGCACGGCAAGCAGCTGCGCCACCTTGGCCACGAGCTCGTTGCTGTCGCCTAGGCACACGTCCCGGTACTCCCCCAGTCGGTTCTGCGTCCAGGTATAGGCGCTGCCGTAGTGGGCACGCAGGAGGTGCTGGAGGCTTGGCGAATCGGAAAAGTCCGCGAAATCCGGTTCCTCGTGGATATCGATGCCCTGGTCGGTTTCCGAAATGATGCGTTCCCACCAGCTCTGCCACTCCTGGCGCAACTCGCCGATCGAGTGACCGGCCATTTCGTGTTCCGACGCCGGCTTCACCTTGGGACTCAACGCAGCCAAGCTCGGACTGCCGCAAGACTCGATCGCTGCCAGATCCCTGATATACAGCGCCAGCAACATCTCTTTGTGCGTATCGGCCGAAACGCTCCAGCCGGAACCTGAATCCTTCACCATCAGGGCACACCCGCTTCTTTCTGTTCCCTCGCCTACTTCAAGGATAAACCCGATCCCGTGGAATGGACCGTTTTTCCACGGATACCGGCTCCCTGGAATGGGGCGGGACAACGAAGGGGGACGGTGCCCTCACAGGAGTTGAATCCTGCGACGGCACCGTCCCCTTTGGAAGTCGCTGCCCCGGACAAGGCGCACGGAACGGTTTCTCGTCCCGGCGGCGATGCGCGGAAGGTTTTAGCGGTTCGGGTAGTTGCGTTCCGGCTCGCCGGTGTAGAGCTGGCGCGGACGCCCGATCTTCAAATCCGGGTCCTGGAGCATTTCGCGGTACTGGGCGATCCAGCCCGGCAGGCGCCCGATGGCGAAGAGCACCGTGAACATCTTCTCTGGGAAACCCATGGCCTTGTAGATCAGGCCCGTGTAGAAGTCCACGTTCGGGTAGAGCTTGCGCGAGATGAAGTAGTCATCGTTGAGCGCGCGCTCTTCCAGGGACATGGCGATGTCCAGCAGTTCGTCGTTTCCGCCGAGCTTGGAGAGGATCTCGTGCGCGGTGGACTTGATGATCTTGGCGCGCGGATCATAGTTCTTGTAGACACGGTGCCCGAAGCCCATGAGCCGGACCCCGTCTTCCTTGTTCTTGACCTTCTCCATGAAATCAGCGGGCTTCATGCCCTCGGACTGGATCTGGCGCAGCATCTTCAGGACTGCCTCGTTGGCACCGCCGTGGGCGGGCCCGGAGAGTGCGTTGATGCCCGCTGAGACCGAAGCGAACATGTTCGCATTCGAGGAACCGACAAGGCGCACGGTGGCGGTGGAACAGTTTTGCTCGTGGTCCGCGTGCAGGATCAGCAGCTGGTCCAGGGCCTTGACGATGACCGGATCCATTTCGTACGGCTCGGCGGCGAGGCCGAAGCTCAATCGCATGAAGTTCTCGACAAGGTTCATCGAGTTGTCCGGGTAGAGCAGTGCCTGTCCGACGGACTTCTTGTGCGCGTAGGCGGCAAGCACGGGCATCTTGGCCAACAGGCGGATGGTCGAGAGTTCGACCTGTTCGTCATCGAACGGATTCAACGAGTCCTGGTACCAGGTCGAAAGCGCAGTGACGGCCGAGGAGAGAACCGGCATCGGGTGCGCGTCGCGGGGGAAACCGCCGAAGAAGCCCTTGAGCTCTTCGTGCAACAGCGTATGGTGGCGAATCTTCTGGTCAAACGCTTCCAACTCGGTGGGAGTAGGAAGGTTTCCGTAGATCAGCAGGTAGCTGGTCTCCAGGAAACTGGACTTCTCCGCCAGCTGCTCGATCGGGTAGCCGCGGTAGCGCAGGATCCCTGCATCACCATCGATGTACGTGATCTCGGACTTTGTTGCTGCCGTGTTCATGAAGCCGGGGTCGTAAGTCACTGCTCCTGTTTCTTTCAACAGGGGCGCGATGTTAAAGCCGTTATTGCCTTCTACCGCGGGCACAACAGGGAGTTCTATGTTGTTGCCGCCGAAGCTGAGCTGAGCAGAATTGTTTTCCGTCATTGTCTCTCCTAACCGGAATGCAGATGAATCCGATGGTCAGTAATCACTGTCACGCTACCGTTTAGTAGGCTCTGGACACCAATTGGTTTGTCACGTTTGTGTATCAGGTAGCCGCGTTCATCCGCTGTACGGCGCTGGTGATCCGCTCATCGCTCTCGGTCAGGGCGATGCGTACATGCTTTGCAGCGGCCTCGCCGTAGAAGGCACCGGGTCCTGCAACGATGCCCAGTTCCGCCAGCTTGCCCATGGTGATCCAGCAGTCCTCATCGGCGGTGCACCACAGGTAGAGGCCTCCGGCCGAATCCTCGATGCGCAGCCCGAAGGCGCCAAGCGCCGGGATCAGCGCTTCGCGACGCGCCCGATACACGTTTTTTTGGGCTTTGACGTGCTCGTCGTCGTCCAACGCCGCAACCATGGCCGCCTGCACCGGAGCCGGCACGATCATTCCTGCGTGTTTGCGGTTGTTGATCAGCGAGGGCATCAAGTTCGGGGCCCCTGCCACGAACGCCGCACGGTATCCGGCGAGATTCGATTGCTTAGAGAGCGAATATACCGACAAGAGGTCGTTGGTGTCGCCACCACAGACGGATTCATGCAGGATGCTGGGTACCCCGGCTTCGTGTTCGCCCCACCCAAGTTCGGCGTAACATTCATCCGATGCAACGACGGCGCCCAGGGAGCGGGCGTCATCGACAAGCACCTTGAGTTCCGCGGCACCGCGGATGGCACCGGTGGGGTTGCCCGGCGAATTGATCCACACGAGCTTGACCCGCGCACGATCCGACTCGCAGAGGTCCGCCAGCGAATCGGCGGCGAGGGATTCGGCACCGGCCAGGCGAGCACCGATGTCGTAGGTGGGGTAGGCAACCAGCGGGCGGACCACCAGGTCTCCGGCACCCAGGCCCAGCAGCAGCGGCAGCCAGGCCACCAGCTCCTTGGACCCGACCGTCGGCATGACATCGTTCGGTCCCAGCCCGTGGACGTCGCGTCGACGCCCGTACCAGCGCACGATCGCTTCGCGGACCGCGGGGGTGCCGTTGGTGGTGGGGTAACCGGGGGCATCGGCTGCCTCGCGCAGTGCCTGCATGATGATCTGGGGCGTGGGGTCCACCGGGGTGCCGATGGAGAGGTTCACTGCCCCTCCTTCGTGCTCGGCGGCACGGGCAAGGTAGGGGGCAACGGCGTTCCACGGATATTCAGGCAATGTAAGCATTGTGGGGCTGATCAGTCCTGGACCTGGGGAGGAAGTGCGGCAATGATCGGGTGGTCGATGCCCATGTTGCCCAGCTTGGCCGCGCCGCCGGGGGAACCTACCTCGTCGAAGAACTCGACATTGGCCTTGTAGTACTCGGCCCATTTCTCCGGAGTGTCATCTTCATAGTAGATGGCCTCGACCGGACAAACCGGCTCGCAGGCGCCACAGTCAACGCATTCGTCGGGGTGGATGTACAACGAGCGTTCACCCTCGTAGATGCAATCCACGGGGCATTCCTCGATGCACGCCTTGTCTTTGACGTCGACACACGGCTGGGCGATGATGTAGGTCACAGTACCCGGGGCCTTCCTTCACTACGGAATCACGATCGGTTGACTCATGAGCCATGCGCAGACGCATGCTTCCCCACCAGCTTAGTACCGTTGGAACTTCTTTGCTCCGTCGAGTCCGGCAACGATGCCCCGATGTGGGCTCCGGCACACCTTGGTGCGCACAAGCCCGGCCCATGCCTTCGGTGTGCTTAGACTCAAGGCATGGCACAGGATTTCTTTTCCACCCTCGTAATGGGCGCTCGCGTGGTCGTGCGCCATCGATTGGAAGCAGCGGACCGCGGAGGCTTCGGCGAACAGTTCAGCGACGCGCTAGGATACGTGCGGGCGGTGGACGAGGCGCACGTCGAAGTGGAAACCCGCGGCGGCACGGTGTCGATCAAACATTCCGCCATCACCCACGCCAAGTCCGTTCCTCCCCCTCCGCCACGCCGGCAGCCCCGCTAGAGGACTGCGGCCGATGGCCACACACCGAGCGATTTGAAAGTTTCAATCAGTACAGGGATTTCCCGTATGCTGTTTCCATGGCCACAGATGAAGAGGTTCAGGCCCGTGCCCGGGCACTTAGCTCACCGCTCAGGCTACGTATCCTGCGCCTTTGCTTGCACGAATCACGAACCAACAAGGAAATCTCCGACATCCTGTCGATCAATCCGGCAACGTCGCTGCACCACGTACGCACCTTGCTCTCCAACGGATTCCTGGCCGCGGAAGAAACCCGCCGGGGCAACCGCGGAGCCAAGGAGGTGCCGTATCGCAGCACGAAGCTCTCCTGGGGAACCAAGCTACCCGACGCGGCGCCCCTGTTGGTCGATACCTTCCTGCAGGAGATAGACGGCCTGGCACCGCAGGAAATGCAGGCCATGCGCGTGGGGCTCAAGCTCAGTGAAACCACGCAAAAAGAGATGATGGACCGTATCCACGCGGTCATCGAGGACTATGCCACCCGCGATTCAGAGCCAGACGGGGTAGCCACCTCGCTCTTCATTGCCCATCACCTTGACTTGAAGTCGGCATAGCAACCCGCACCACAAGAAAACAAAAAGCTCGATCCTGCAAGGTGTCGCCTTGCAGGATCGAGCTTTTTAAATCAGTTCCAGGCAAATTAGCCGCTCGAGCGCGCCATGACGCGCAACTGCTTCGAGACCAACAGTATCGCCGCGATGACAGGAACGATGATGCCGTACACCCATATCCCACCAGCCAGCGCAGGACCCGGCAGCACCTTGAAGAGCTGCGTCGAGACGATCATCTGGTTCTGCTGGTCCAACGAAATCAATGCCACGAAAACGTAGGTCAACAACCCCGTGAGAGCACTGACCCACAGCTTGCCCCGCAGCAGGCCGACCCAATAGGTCAGCGCGCCGGTCAGGACAAGTGCCAGGATCGCTCCCCAGGGAAGCGGAACGTCCCCGGCATATGACACCAAAGCGTGCAGGATCGTACCGATCACCGCAGCCAGTGCCCCGGCCGCCAATGCGGCCAGGACGCTGAGAAGGCTTGCGGCGCCGGCGCCAGGTGCCTTGTTAGGCCTTGGCCCGGGCACGGTGGGCCTTGGCACGGTCGTTGGAGTTCAGGATGAGCTTGCGGATGCGGATCGCTTCCGGGGTGACCTCGACGCATTCGTCCTCACGGGCGAATTCGAGTGATTCTTCCAAGGTCAGCTGGCGCGGAGGTGTCAGGTTCTCGAAGGTATCCGAGGACGCCGCACGCATGTTGGTGAGCTTCTTTTCCTTGGTGATGTTCACGTCCATGTCATCGGCGCGCGAGTTCTCCCCGACGATCATGCCCTCGTAGACCTCGGAGGTCGGCTGAACGAAGAATGAACCGCGTTCCTGCAGGTTGATCATGGCGAATGGGGTGACGGTACCTGCGCGGTCGGCGATCATCGATCCGTTGGTGCGGTATTCGATCGGGCCGTGCCACGGCTCGTAGCCCTCGGCCAGCGACGCAGCAATGCCGGCGCCACGGGTGTCAGTCAGGAACTTGGTGCGGAAACCGATCAGCCCACGGGCCGGAACGATGAATTCCATGCGGCACCAGCCGGTGCCGTGGTTGGCCATGTTGACCATGCGGCCCTTGCGGGCTGCCATCAGCTGGGTCACGTTGCCGAGATATTCCTCGGGGACGTCGATGGTCATGTGGTCCATCGGCTCGTTCACCTTGCCGTCGATCTCCTTGGTGACGACCTGGGGCTTGCCCACCGTCAACTCGAAGCCTTCGCGACGCATCTGCTCAACGAGGATCGCCAGGGCCAGCTCGCCACGACCCTGGACTTCCCAGGCATCCGGACGCTCGGTCGGCAGGATGTGCAGCGAAACGTTGCCGATCAGTTCGCGGTCCAGGCGGTCCTTGACCTGGCGCGCGGTGACCTTGGCTCCCTTGACCTTGCCGGCCAGCGGCGAGGTGTTGATACCGATGGTCATCGAGATCGCAGGCGGGTCGACGGTGATCATCGGCAGCGGCTTCGGGTTCTCCAAATCAGTGAGGGTTTCACCGATCATGATGTCTTCGATGCCGGCAACTGCGACGATCTCGCCCGGACCGGCGGATTCGGCAGGAACACGGGACAAGCCCTTGGTGGCCAGCAATTCCGTGATCTTAACCGTCTTGATGGTGCCGTCCTGGCGGGCCCATGCAACCTGCTGGCCCTTGCGCAGGGTGCCGTTGAAGATGCGCAGCAGTGCCAGGCGGCCCAGGAACGGTGAGGCGTCAAGGTTGGTGACGTGTGCCTGAAGGACTTCGCCCTCGGTGTAGGTCGGGGCCGGAACGTGCTTGATGATGGTCTCGAACAGCGGCTCGAGATCCTCGTTGTCCGGCAAGGATCCATCGGCGGGCTGGTTTTTCGATGCGTAGCCGGCCTTGCCGGAAGCGAAGACGATCGGGACGTTGAGGATCTTGTCCAGGTCAAGGTCCGGCGCTTCGTCGGCAAGGTCCGAGGCCAGGCCCAGGAGCAGGTCCATGGAATCGGAAACGACGCCGTCGATGCGGGCATCGGGACGGTCGGTCTTGTTGACCACGATGATCACCGGCAGGTTTGCGACCAGTGCCTTGCGCAGCACAAAACGGGTCTGCGGCAGCGGGCCCTCGGAGGCGTCAACGAGCAGCACCACGCCGTCGACCATGGATAGGCCGCGCTCTACTTCGCCACCGAAGTCGGCGTGACCCGGGGTATCAATGATGTTCATGGTCATGTTGTGACCGTTGGCGGCCGGGCCGGTGTAGAACACTGTGGTGTTCTTGGCCAGGATGGTGATGCCCTTTTCGCGTTCAAGCTCGCCGGAGTCCATCACACGATCTGCGGTCTCGCCATGGCTGTCGAATGCACCGGTCTGCTGGAGCATTGCGTTGACCATGGTGGTCTTGCCATGGTCAACGTGCGCAACGATAGCTACGTTGCGCAGGTCTTCACGACGAATGGTGGTGGTATCTGACATACGAAAAGGCTCACTTCTTCTAGAGAATTTTGGGTCTCGGGGTCGGGGCCACGACTGACCCAATTAACCATTCTAGTACTAATGCGAAAACTAGTGTAAAACGTGCCCCAACTCACGGAAAAAATCTTTGCCTTTCCAGTATCTTCACTGCGGGAAAACTGGGCCGCCGACCGGTCTGCTCGGCATCCCCGCTGGCGGAATTCACCGTGGACTTCCTTGTTTGCCGGCTCAGTCTCCGTGCTTTCACGTATCCGGCCACCATCGCCAGCCCAGAGCTGGCTGGATGGCTATTCGTTCCGTGCTGGGCGCATGGGGAAACTCAGCGACGAGGTCCAAGCCAAGCCGTCCATCATTTGGATCGTGGGTAGATCATGGTGCAGCGTGGAGGTGCCAGCGAACCAATCCCTGGTGCGCGGTGCTCCAGGTGCCTTCGTACAGGATTCACAGGCCGCCTGCATCGAACGACTGCCGATGGTGGATCGAATGGCAGGGCCAGAACGCTTACGGATGCCCAGGTACTGCTTCAACGGCGGGGCAACCACTTCTGGTTGCCAGGTCGCTTGCATTGGGAATGCTGGCCCCAGGTGGTGACCAATAGACGCGGCAACCAATTACCTTCGGGCCTTCTCTATCGGACGGACGCGACTGGTGGCTTGACGATGGCGCCGGAGAGCCGGGGCTACCAGCTTGAGGCTGTGCCTGACGCACTAAATCCCCGACATCCCAACGCCGAGCAACCCGCACAACGGAGGGAAATACGACACGTCAAAGCAGGCGCAAACGAGTTCCCGTTCAGTTTTAGCAGCCTGGCCCGACATGTTGATCACGACGCCATTTGCTGCCTCGCCGTACAGAGCGTCCATGAGAAGGGCACTCCCTCAATGCCTGGACCTTGCTAAAGCCGCACCCGAAGATCTGCGCCGCTTGGATCCCTGGCTGCCCTGCTTGCTCTCGGTCCACCGGATAGCCCAAACCTTTCTTTTCGTCGTCGGATCCATGATCTCCCCTTCCCGCCAGGCAATACCGTTCGAATGCCATGCCGGTCGCGCCGGATGGTGAAACATGGCATATCTGCTGCACCCCGCACATCCCGGGACGTAGGGTGTGATGCATGGATAGCTATGACCCTCAGGGCACCACAGACAGTCGCTTCATCGAGCGTTCCGTTGAACTCGCGTGTGAGAACGTCGATGCCGGCGGCAAGCCGTTCGCCTGTCTGCTGGTCCATCAGGGAAACGTGGTCATCGAGGCGACCAACCAAGTGGCGCAAACGGGGGATGTCACAGCGCATGCCGAAATCCAGGCCCTTCGCCTGGCCGCCGAGCAGGGCCTGACCGATTTCAGTGAATTCGACGTGTATATCACCGCCCATCCATGTCCCATGTGCTTGGGCGCACTTTACTACGCGGCACCCCGCGCCGTCATCTATGCAGCCACCCGGGAAGAAGAAGCCAGGCACTACGAAGACGGCAACAAGTACATGGAGTTGGCTTCGTTTTACGATGAATTCGACAAGGATCCAGCTGAGCGTTCCCTGCCCATGTATCAGGGTTCGCATCCTGATCCTGCAGCTTCATTCCGCTATTTTGCGCAAAAGAACGCTTAGCGCAACAGATCTCTTCCCGCGGTTCAAGGCCGTGCTGACAGCAACCCAAGGTGCTGATAGGCGAATCCGGTGCACTATATCGAGGCAGCCATCCGGTGGCCAGCTGCGAGGTGGATCCCCAGGAAGGATCCCAGGGCTTGCACTCGTGGCGCACGCTTCGGAAGCCCCGGTCTGGCGCTCCGACGGCACAGATGCTTATCGGGTTCAAGTCGCATCCGGCCTAGCTTGCGGTCATGCGAAGCCGAGCACATAAGCCGGCAACCCGATCCACGGGAATTGCGGGCAACAACTGACTCGATTCAGTGTCCGTGGGCATGGAACCGCGGTGGCACCAGAGCTCTGGGCCTTATGGGTCCTTGCATTCGCGCTGGCATATCCTCGGGGCAGTCCCCAAGGGATGCAGGGAAGGTGTCTGCGATCACCGGTGTGGAGGGTTCCCGGATAGAATCAAGACCGCTTGAACTGGCAGGTGGTCAGATGCCCACGCATCCGCATTCCGCTGCTGGTTGATCGCGGCTCGATCGACCCGGAAGGCCGGCGAGGCCAAAATCCAGTCCAGCCTGTCGATACCGCTACGCGGTGTTTGGTAGTTCGAATAGGTGCCCCATTCCTCGCTGTCATGGCTCTGTGCCTTGGCCCAGGTTTCAGCGAGCAAACCGCTACCAAGCAGCTTGCGCAAAGGGACGCTGCCTGCTCCTGCATTCATGTCCCCCATAACGACAGCGGGTAGAACCGCTGTGGAGACGACGTCGCGAATAGCTTGTGCCGAACGCAGGCGTGAACGCGCGGACAGGTGGTCCAGATGAGTATTGAGCACCATAAACTGTCTGGAGGTCGCGCGATCCTCGAACGTCGCTGAAACCAGGATGCGCGGAAGAATGTTTCCCCATGAGGTCGAACCGGGGCGGGTCGGCCGGTTTGAGAGCGCCAACTGTTCCCAGTCTCTCAGCTGGAGCCTTTCAGCGTCGTAGTAAATGGGGCAACCTTCGCCGCGGCCATCGGCTGCCCTGCCGTGGCCGACCTGCCGGTAGCCATCTCCCAAGGAATCCCCGACAAATCTGGCTTGATCCGGGAGGGCTTCTTGCACTCCAAGCAGCGTGGGACGCTCTGCTTGGAGAAGTTCCCTCAGCGCCGGAGCCCTGCGGTCCCACCGGTCAACGGCCTTGGGGATGAGGTGCCTGACTCGCCGACGGATATTCCAGCTCATCACGTGCACAGAGGGCTCCACCACGTAGCCAATCAGTGGATCTACCACCTGTGAAGCCGCTGCCATGGGTCCAGCGCCGGAATCATGGTCTTTGAATTCACGGGCCGCTTCGGAATTTCCAGGTCCGGGTACCCAAGTGCGAGCACCACCCTTGATCCCTGGAGGAAAGAATCCCGGCCCGCCTGCACAGGGGCGTTGCCAAAGCACCTGCGGATGCCGTGCGGGCAGAATCGCGCGCTACGGAAGATCTTCATCGCCATTGCGAAATTTTGGCTCTGAAGTACAGAGCTTTATGGTCTTCGACGTTGTGGCATGAACAGCTGGGATACGCAAGCAACGCCGGCAAAGGCCGGTACGTCGATTTCCGTACCGGTTCACGGACCCCCCGGGGCGATGATGCAATGCAGCGGGAAAGTTCCGCCCCGCCATCCCATATCGGCAATGCCACGAAATCCGCTGGGCGACAACGATCCCGATCCAGAGCGTGGTTCTCAGCCTGCATGGTTCTTCCCTTACTCTTCTACCGCTAACCCATACACTAGCGCGCTGGCTCAGGTTCCATCAGGGTCCCCCTCCCGGCAGATGGGAATGGTTTCTTTGCCGGGAATGGCTCCCGCATCTGGAGGCCATTGCCGCGGCCGGAGCGCGCAGACTGCTTCGGCTCCGTTCACGCTGTAACGTGAAGTCCACGAGCAGGCGAAGGATGAGGGATTGGTGGATGCAAATGATGTATGTGTATGCCGGCACAACTGGTCAAGGACGGTCCGTTGTTACCCGAAATCCCGGTGGGTTGATCCCCAAGTCGGGCATCGGACGCGATCGACAGGGTTCACGATGAGCTCCCCCGCATCGCCTGGACAGGCTCCGCCGCTGGGTAGCACCGCAGTCCTGAAGCAACGCTGGAGCGAGGTGACGTTCCTTCATTGGAAGGTCGATCCGGCACTGGTTGCGCCCTATATGCCCGCGGGGTGCTCACCTGATGTGATTGACGGCAGTACCTGGGTAGGACTCATAGCGTTTCAAATGTCCAAGAGTTCATTCTTTGGAGGCCCAAGCATCCCGTGGCTCGGCGACTTTCCGGAAGTTAACGTTCGGCTGTACTCGATTGATGGACGTGGTCGTCGCGGGGTGGTCTTCCGCAGCCTTGAGGCCTCACACCTCATCCCGGTGCTCGTTGCCCGGGCTGCATTCGGCCTGAAATACCAATGGGCTGCCATGAAGTTGGAAAAGCACGATGGCAAGGTCGCTTATCTCACCAAACGGCACGGTCAACCCGGTGCCTCATCCCATCTGATCGTTCGTCCGGTGCAAGAACCTGCGGCGAACCTTGGACTTGCGGCAGATCCGGTGTCAACGTTTTTGACCTCACGCTGGGGTTTTCACGAAAGCCATCTCGGGCACACCATTTACTGCCGCAATCACCACGAACCTTGGCCACTTCAACATGCCGAGGTCGTGTATCTGAACGACGGGCTACTGGCTGCTGCGGGCTTCGAAGGACTGGCTGATCGGGCGCCCGACTCGGTGTTGTACGCCGCCGAGGTCACGACGGTTTTCGCTGCGCCGCAGAAGCGCAATCGCACTCGTTAGCCATCACTAAACGACCTTGGGGTATAAATGAGGCTCTACTGACTCTTCCGTGGGTCATCCCCGTCCCGGGAGTACCGGTTTCCGGCCTCCGAGGCTGAGCATCGCCAGGCCGATGAGGGCTTCGGGAGCTTTGAATCCGAAGGCCACCCGGGTGATGA